>NZ_CP147244.1:3083567-3425350 GCF_002141365.2 Enterococcus sp. 7F3_DIV0205 | reverse complement strand
TTCTAATGCGTTTAGAATAAAAGGAAAAACAACCGTTAAAGCGATTTTTGCTGAATTAAAAACTTCATAAATAAAAAAATCCTGTGGCGCACAAAATTGTACGCCACAGGATTTTCGATTATTATCATTAATTTTTGTTAAATACTTACTGAAACTTTCTAATTATTGAATTAAATCATAAATTTCCATCGCAACAATATCAATATTATCAAATTGATAACTTTGTTGGGAATCAGTTTCAGTTAATTCGAATGTTTCAGTTGATTTATCATAAGTTACGATACATTTTTCTGCACCTTCACGTTCAAAACGACGAACTTGAATTTCATTGTCTGTTGCTTCAGTCATTGCTTCAAGTCGCTTGATAATCGCCACAAGTTGTGAATGTTTCATAAATGGGCCTCCCTTTAAAAACTAGTTCTGTACCATTGTATCAAAACATTGTCTTTCTTGCATGATTTTTCGTCATTTTTTTTAATTTTTTTGCTGTTCTTTAATTTTTAACAGATGGTTGTTTCCCATCTGACCACCAAAGCTTGATCAAGGCTTGTGTTCCATCATCCTCAAATCCTTTATTAGCAAGCTTTTCATAGAGTTCTGTAGCTAATTTAGTAGCGGGTAACTCAAGATTCAATTTCTCAGCTTCATCTAAGGCAATCTTTAAATCTTTGATAAAATGCTTTACAAAAAATCCAGGAGAATAGTTTTCGTTTAAAATTCTTTGGCTGTAATTACTTAACGACCAGTTAGCTGCACTTCCACCAGATAACGTTTCAATTACTTTATTTAAATCTAGACCAGCTTTATTAGCATACACCATCATTTCAGTCATTCCAGTCATTGTACCTGCAATCATAATCTGATTAGCCATCTTAGTATGTTGACCCTTTCCAGAAGTTCCGTGTAACGTAAAAGTTTTTCCAAATGTCTCAAAAATAGGCAAGACTTGATCATAGACTTCTTTATCACCACCCACCATAATGGTCAATGTCCCGTTTTTAGCTCCTAGATCGCCTCCAGATACAGGAGCGTCTAATGCATCTCCACCCAGTTCATTTGCTCTTGCAGCTATCTTTGTAGCCAATGTTGGTGTGCTTGTAGTCAAATCAACAACTATCTTATTCTTAATCTCTTTTGAAAAGATGCCATTTTCATCGAAGTAAATCGTTTCAACATCTTTTGGAAAGCCTACCATTGTAAATATAATATCGCTATTTGCGACAACATCAGCAGGAGTATCTTGCCAAAATGCTCCTTCTTTTACAAGCTCATCAGTCTTGCTTTTAGTTCGATTATAGACGTTTACATTTAATCCTTTTTTCATCATATTTCTGACGATTGCAGCACCCATGACTCCAGTTCCAATAAATCCAATTTGTGGCATTATCATAATCCCCCTATTGTTTTTAATCAAAAAACTTCTAACCTTAGTATAAACCAAGACTAGAAGTTTTAACATTTATTTTCTTAAAGATGTAAATTTGACTTTGATTCGTTCGATTGAAGCCGCAGCTTCTTTCTCTAAAGTCAATTGATCATAGTATTTGATCATATCTTCATAGAATTCAAGCATTACATTTCCAAAACGAGTTGCTGATATTTCATAAAGTTTTTCTTTTAAAACAGCTTCGTCTGGTTGGATTCCTGACTCAACATAGTCAATAAAAGTTGGTGCAAAATCTAAATCTGTTTTAAATGTCCGACCTAAACTTTCATGATCAAATAAATTATTCAAATAGGCATTTCCTTCGACTACACAAGGAACACCTGAAGCCATAGCCTCAGTATAGGTCAGCCCTTGTGTTTCTGAGGTCGATGCACTGACGAAGTAATCAGCTGCTTTATAATAGATAGCAACCTGATCATTTGGCACCTCGCCAACAAATTGAATCTTATCACTTAATCCTAGTTCTTCACCTAAACAGCGCAGTTTATCAACATATGGGCCATCTCCTACAATCACGAAACGTGCATTGGAAAAACGTTCAAAAATAGCAGGCAAACCGTTAACTATTGCTTGAATATTTTTTTCATATGAAATACGGCTCAAAGACAATAACATGATATTGTCTTCAGTCAATCCCAACTCTTCTCGAAGTGCTGTTTTCATCTCAACTGTAATATCTGGTCTTTCAAACTTTTTAATGTCGATTCCTGTTGGAATAATCCTCATCGGTGATGTTACACCGTATTCTTTTAACTTATCAATAACTCTTTCACTTGGACAAACAACACCAGTTGTATGATTTGCAAAAAAACGAGAAAAATACTTTACATGAGTTGGACGTACAACTTTTCCCTTAGCGATATAATGTAAATAATCTTCATACATCGTATGATAGGTGTGAATAACAGGAATTTTAAGCTTTTTCCCAACCATTTTTCCTAGCAAACCAGCCCCAAATTCTGTATGAGTATGAATCAAATCTAAATCCAATTCTTTCGCAATCAAGTAAGCATACCACATACCACGTACTACGATCCGACGATCTTTAAAAGATACAAACGGAACACTTGGCATCCGAATAACATCTTCTTCAAATTCTTTTGCATTTGGGTCAGTCGTCGTAAAAATATAGACTTCGTGTCCTTTTTGTTCTAATTCTTCTTTAAGTGTTTTAATTGATGTGGCAACCCCACTCACTTGGGGAAAATATGTATCTGTAAAGAAACCAAATTTCACTTTGTTCCCCTCCATTAATTTTTAATTTTCCTGATGTTTGCATTCAGCTTGTTCTACTACTGCAGTACCTAAAACTTTTTCATAAACACTTTTTAACTCATGACCGATTCGTTCAATACTTTTTTGTTTTGCAACATCATAACCTGCTTGGCGTGTATTCGGTATTTTATCTTCAATAAGTGCATCAATAAAATAAGAAAATTCTTCATTTGTTTTTCCCATATAACAGTTTACTTTATCTTCAAGCCAGCCTTTATATACAGGAATGTCCCTTACCAAAACTTGTTGTTTACTAGCCAGAGCCTCTAATATGACAATTCCTTCTGTTTCCTCATAAGAAGGAAAGAAAAATAAATCTGCTGCTGAATAGGCACCTTCAATGATATCTCCTTTAATGTAACCAGGGAATAAAACATTTTCAGGATGATCTTCCTTAACTATTGTTCTAATGGTCCGAGGGATCGAATACATAGGCGTATGTCCAAACCAGATAAAACGATAATCAGGAAATCTTCTTGCAAGTTCAACAAAATCAATAATACCTTTTCTTTCAAAATAAAGACCTACACAAATAATTACTTTTTGTTTTTCTTCTATTTTAAAATACTCTCTAAATTTTTGCTCTTTTTCTTCAGAACGTTCAAAGCGTTTCAAGTCAATCCCATTTGAAATTGAAGCAATTGGAACTGTTATTCCATACCCTTCTAATAAGTCCTTAGAGTAAGGTGTAGGTGTAATCAAATAGTCTGCTTTAGAATACAAACTAACTAAGTATTTTTTAACTAAAGGAGAGACCTGATTGGACCCGATAAATGAATTTCTGAAGTCTTCCTCTGTTGAGTGGGCGTGATAGATGACCTTTTTCCCTAATTTTTTTGCTTTATTTACCATACTATGGCTATTGATTCCATAAGTATTAATATGTAAAATGTCGTAATCCGTACAATCAGCGTCTAGTGTATACTCTATACCTACTTCAGAGAGTGCACGCTTCTGATGGTCTAACGCTCGTCCTATTCCAGACTTGGCTAATATTTTCTCACCTTCAAAATATAATAAAACCTTCACGTTGCCCCTCCTAACCTCTTAAAAATATTATAACATAGCTTAAAGAATCCTCACTCAATCTAAAGTCGTAATTTAATCGAATCACAAACATTATATCAAAAAATAGCTCATGAAAGCTATTATTCCACAAAATAGATCATTAACATGACAAAACTGTTAGATTAAGATAAGCAATTTTACTCCTTAAGATCATTATTTCATCTTTTGTTGTTTCTATCAAATAATAAAATTTATTTTACAATAAAATAAAAAAAAACGAAAACTTATTCAGTCTTCGTTTTTTTACTCCGGCAGTAGGACTCGAACCTACGACATCATGATTAACAGTCATGCGCTACTACCAACTGAGCTATGCCGGAATAACAACTAGCGTGGCGACGTCCTACTCTCACAAAGGGAAACCCTTCACTACAATCGGCGCTAAGAAGCTTAACTTCTGTGTTCGGCATGGGAACAGGTGTATCCTTCTCGCTATCGCCACCACACTGGGTGTTGTTGCTATTAAATTGAGTGATTATTCACTCAAAACTGGATTGAAGTAGTAATCAAAAGTCCGAAAAACTTTTTTATTTCGTTTCTTTGGTTAAGTCCTCGACCGATTAGTATTGGTCCGCTCCGTACATCACTGCACTTCCACTTCCAACCTATCTACCTGATCATCTCTCAGGGGTCTTACTTTCTTAAAGAAATGGGAAATCTCATCTTGAGGTGGGCTTCACACTTAGATGCTTTCAGCGTTTATCCCTTCCCTACATAGCTACCCAGCAATGCCCTTGGCAGAACAACTGGTACACCAGCGGTAAGTCCATCCCGGTCCTCTCGTACTAAGGACAGCTCCTCTCAAATTTCCAACGCCCGCGACGGATAGGGACCGAACTGTCTCACGACGTTCTGAACCCAGCTCGCGTGCCGCTTTAATGGGCGAACAGCCCAACCCTTGGGACCGACTACAGCCCCAGGATGCGACGAGCCGACATCGAGGTGCCAAACCTCCCCGTCGATGTGGACTCTTGGGGGAGATAAGCCTGTTATCCCCAGGGTAGCTTTTATCCGTTGAGCGATGGCCCTTCCATGCGGAACCACCGGATCACTAAGCCCGACTTTCGTCCCTGCTCGACTTGTAAGTCTCGCAGTCAAGCTCCCTTCTGCCTTTACACTCTGCGAATGATTTCCAACCATTCTGAGGGAACCTTTGGGCGCCTCCGTTACTCTTTAGGAGGCGACCGCCCCAGTCAAACTGCCCACCTGACACTGTCTCCCACCACGATAAGTGGTGCGGGTTAGAGGGTTCATAACACAAGGGTAGTATCCCACCAGCGCCTCCACCGAAACTAGCGTTCCGGGTTCATCGGCTCCTACCTATCCTGTACATGTGGTACAAACACTCAATATCAAGCTACAGTAAAGCTCCATGGGGTCTTTCCGTCCTGTCGCGGGTAACCTGCATCTTCACAGGTACTAAAATTTCACCGAGTCTCTCGTTGAGACAGTGCCCAAATCGTTACGCCTTTCGTGCGGGTCGGAACTTACCCGACAAGGAATTTCGCTACCTTAGGACCGTTATAGTTACGGCCGCCGTTTACTGGGGCTTCAATTCTGAGCTTCGCCGAAGCTAACCCATCCTCTTAACCTTCCAGCACCGGGCAGGCGTCAGCCCCTATACTTCATCTTTCGATTTTGCAGAGACCTGTGTTTTTGATAAACAGTCGCTTGGGCCTATTCACTGCGGCTGACCGAAGTCAGCACCCCTTCTCCCGAAGTTACGGGGTCATTTTGCCGAGTTCCTTAACGAGAGTTCGCTCGCTCACCTTAGGATACTCTCCTCGACTACCTGTGTCGGTTTACGGTACGGGCAGTTGTTTTCTCACTAGAAGCTTTTCTTGACAGTGTGACATCAGGAACTTCGGTACTATTATTTCCCTCCCCATCACAGCTTGTCCGTATAGAGTAAAGCATTTGACTCTACTCAAGACTTACTGCTTGGACATGCACTTCCAGTCGCATGCATTCCTTAGCCTCCTGCGTCCCTCCATTGCTCAAACAAAAACAACTGGTACAGGAATATCAACCTGTTGTCCATCGCCTACGCCTATCGGCCTCGGCTTAGGTCCCGACTAACCCTGGGCGGACGAGCCTTCCCCAGGAAACCTTAGTCATACGGTGGACGGGATTCTCACCCGTCTTTCGCTACTCATACCGGCATTCTCACTTCTAAGCGCTCCAGCCGTCCTCACGATCGACCTTCAACGCCCTTAGAACGCTCTCCTACCATCACACCAGAGGTGTGATCCACAGCTTCGGTAATATGTTTAGCCCCGGTACATTTTCGGCGCAGGGTCACTCGACTAGTGAGCTATTACGCACTCTTTAAATGGTGGCTGCTTCTGAGCCAACATCCTAGTTGTCTGTGCAACCCCACATCCTTTTCCACTTAACATATATTTTGGGACCTTAGCTGGTGGTCTGGGCTGTTTCCCTTTCGACTACGGATCTTATCACTCGCAGTCTGACTGCCGAATATGAATGAATGGCATTCGGAGTTTATCTGAATTCGGTAACCCGAGATGGGCCCCTAGTCCAAACAGTGCTCTACCTCCATCATTCTTAACTTCGACGCTAGCCCTAAAGCTATTTCGGAGAGAACCAGCTATCTCCAAGTTCGTTTGGAATTTCTCCGCTACCCACAGCTCATCCCCGCACTTTTCAACGTACGTGGGTTCGGTCCTCCAGTGCGTTTTACCACACCTTCAACCTGGCCATGGGTAGATCACATGGTTTCGGGTCTACGACTACATACTCATTCGCCCTATTCAGACTCGCTTTCGCTGCGGCTCCGGCTCTTCACCTTAACCTCGCATGCAATCGTAACTCGCCGGTTCATTCTACAAAAGGCACGCCATTACCCATTAACGGGCTTTGACTTGTTGTAGGCACACGGTTTCAGGATCTATTTCACTCCCCTTCCGGGGTGCTTTTCACCTTTCCCTCACGGTACTGGTTCACTATCGGTCATTAGGGAGTATTTAGCCTTGCGGGATGGTCCCCGCGGATTCCGACGGAATTTCTCGTGTTCCGCCGTACTCAGGATCCTCCTAGGTGTTGCCAACATTTCGTCTACGGGGCTATTACCCACTTTGGCGAACCTTTCCAGGTTCTTCGACTATCTTGACAGACTACCACAACGGAGTCCTACAACCCCAACAAGCAAGCTTGTTGGTTTGGGCTCTTCCCGTTTCGCTCGCCGCTACTCAGGGAATCGAATTTTCTTTCTCTTCCTGCAGGTACTAAGATGTTTCAGTTCTCTGCGTCTACCTCTAACCAGCTATGTATTCACTGGCAAGTAACATCCTATAAAAGATGTTGGGTTTCCCCATTCGGAAATCTCTGGATCATAGCTCACTTACAGCTCCCCAAAGCATATCGGTGTTAGTCCCGTCCTTCATCGGCTCCTAATGCCAAGGCATCCACCGTGCGCCCTTATTCACTTAACCTTATGACCTTACGGTCAGTTTGTTTGGTTCGTTTCTCTAGCGATAGAGGCGTCACCAATAAAATAAGCATTCGAACTATTTTAATTAAAAAACTCATTCAACGCGGTGTTCTCGGTTTGTTTTGATTACTTTTTTACTTCAATATCCAGTTTTCAATGAACAATACTAGTAACCCATTGGTTACTAATGGAGCCTAGCGGGATCGAACCGCTGACCTCCTGCGTGCAAAGCAGGCGCTCTCCCAGCTGAGCTAAGGCCCCGTGGTACTTATTAATTTGAGAGTAAACCTCTCAAAACTGAACAAAGTGTCGACGAATGTGTAAGTTTCCGTAATATTCCTTAGAAAGGAGGTGATCCAGCCGCACCTTCCGATACGGCTACCTTGTTACGACTTCACCCCAATCATCTATCCCACCTTAGGCGGCTGGCTCCACAAGGGTTACCTCACCGACTTCGGGTGTTACAAACTTTCGTGGTGTGACGGGCGGTGTGTACAAGGCCCGGGAACGTATTCACCGCGGCGTGCTGATCCGCGATTACTAGCGATTCCGGCTTCATGTAGGCGAGTTGCAGCCTACAATCCGAACTGAGAGAAGCTTTAAGAGATTTGCATGACCTCGCGGCCTAGCGACTCGTTGTACTTCCCATTGTAGCACGTGTGTAGCCCAGGTCATAAGGGGCATGATGATTTGACGTCATCCCCACCTTCCTCCGGTTTGTCACCGGCAGTCTCGCTAGAGTGCCCAACTGAATGATGGCAACTAACAATAAGGGTTGCGCTCGTTGCGGGACTTAACCCAACATCTCACGACACGAGCTGACGACAACCATGCACCACCTGTCACTTTGTCCCCGAAGGGAAAGCTCTATCTCTAGAGTGGTCAAAGGATGTCAAGACCTGGTAAGGTTCTTCGCGTTGCTTCGAATTAAACCACATGCTCCACCGCTTGTGCGGGCCCCCGTCAATTCCTTTGAGTTTCAACCTTGCGGTCGTACTCCCCAGGCGGAGTGCTTAATGCGTTAGCTGCAGCACTGAAGGGCGGAAACCCTCCAACACTTAGCACTCATCGTTTACGGCGTGGACTACCAGGGTATCTAATCCTGTTTGCTCCCCACGCTTTCGAGCCTCAGCGTCAGTTACAGACCAGAGAGTCGCCTTCGCCACTGGTGTTCCTCCATATATCTACGCATTTCACCGCTACACATGGAATTCCACTCTCCTCTTCTGCACTCAAGTCTCCCAGTTTCCAATGACCCTCCCCGGTTGAGCCGGGGGCTTTCACATCAGACTTAAGAAACCGCCTGCGCTCGCTTTACGCCCAATAAATCCGGACAACGCTTGCCACCTACGTATTACCGCGGCTGCTGGCACGTAGTTAGCCGTGGCTTTCTGGTTAGATACCGTCAAGGTAAGAGCAGTTACTCTCCTACTTGTTCTTCTCTAACAACAGAGTTTTACGATCCGAAAACCTTCTTCACTCACGCGGCGTTGCTCGGTCAGACTTTCGTCCATTGCCGAAGATTCCCTACTGCTGCCTCCCGTAGGAGTCTGGGCCGTGTCTCAGTCCCAGTGTGGCCGATCACCCTCTCAGGTCGGCTATGCATCATGGCCTTGGTGAGCCGTTACCTCACCAACTAGCTAATGCACCGCGGGTCCATCCATCAGTGACACCCGAAAGCGTCTTTCAAATCAACACCATGCGGTGTCGACTGTTATGCGGTATTAGCACCTGTTTCCAAGTGTTATCCCCCTCTGATGGGTAGGTTACCCACGTGTTACTCACCCGTCCGCCACTCCTCTTTTCAAATGAGTGCAAGCACTCGGTAGAAAAGAAGCGTTCGACTTGCATGTATTAGGCACGCCGCCAGCGTTCGTCCTGAGCCAGGATCAAACTCTCATAATAAAAGTTGAACACAATCCGAAGATTGTTAAGCTCATTTGTTTGCTAGCATATTGCTTCGCTTTGTTAAAAATTGTTGTTTGTTTTTACCGTTGTAAAAACAACCTACACATTTGGTTCGTCTTACTTTGTTCAGTTTTCAAAGGTCTACTGTGTTACCTCGCAGCAACTTTTATATCATATCAAATCTTCGATTTGATGTCAACACTTTTTTTAAAAAAGTTTCAAAGTTTTTTCTGCTTGATGTTATCGAATGTTTCGCGACAACTTCATTAGTTTATCAGGTTGTTTGTTATTTGTCAACAACTTTTTCCTGATTTTTCAAGTTTTTTTAAAACCTGAAATGTTATTCTATTTTTGTCGTTTGGCGTATTTCATCAGTGCCTTGCGACAAGATATAATATAACAAGTTTTTCTTAATTGGTCAACCATTTTCTTTAAAAAAATTAAAAAGTTTTTTCTTCGATTTTGTTACATTTAAACGTTCTTTCGTCTTTACGATATAAATTTCATTTCACATTATAGTTTACATTGAAATACTATCTAATCACGATTGTTATTTCATATCATACGAAAATAGTTCGAATTTATTTCCTTTTGAATCGGTTGAACTTCCCACGTTAATGAATTCATTGCTTCTATAAAATTGTACCAACTTCTGATTACTGGCTAAACAATCTAAGCGCAATTCAGAGACTTCACCGCTAAATCGTTGCTTTAATGCGTTTAACAATTCTTTTCCATATGCATTTCTTCTATAGAGTGGTCGGATGATTACACGATGAAGGTAACAGGCCGTTTGATCGAACCCAAACTCTTGCCAAAGCATTTTATCCCATTCCGTTGGTACTTTCCATGCAGCCGCCATTCCTACTAGTTCGTTTTTACTATTATAGAAGAAATAGACCTCTCCTTTTCCAACAGCATCAGCTAAGTCATGTTTATCTTCTCCTTGTAAAACATCTGACCATTGATCACTACCTGTTTCTTTCAGCCACTGCGCACTTTCTTTCAATAATCCGATAGCTGTTTTAGCATCTGTGATTTTTGCTTGCTCTAGCTTCATAATGTATCCTCCATAATAAATTTAAAAAAAGACGGGACAAAACCATACATTAGGTTTGCTCCGTCCTTTAATTCTAGAATAAAAGGTGTACAGTAAAAATATCCTTTTATCTTTATGTATCTGTTTAATTTTAAAACATCGGGACTCCTTCAATATCATAAGAAGCTAGTAAATTTTTTAATTCAGATGGTTTTTCCCACACATAGTTATCATTGATTGTAGGAACTGCATGATCTTCATTCATTTCAAATACAAATAAAGGCATATTTTCAGCATCCGTATGTGCATTTGTTAGCTCTACTAAATTAATTGAAGTAACATCTAGTTGAATTTCTTCTTTGAAAACTTGCAACATACTTGCTAATCCCGTCATATCTTCAGAAACTTTTGTTGTAACAAACGCCATTGACTCACCCACTGGATGAACAAGAAACTTCTTTGAACCATCATTTAGGTTCAGCATAATAGTACCAGCGACTTTTTTGTTAGACAAAACATCCACCTCAATTAATTTTTGTTTTCAGAAACTAGGAAAATTGTACCATATTTTCTGAAAAAAAACAGAATTATTTCTCGAACAATTCATCCATGGCTTCATCAGTCCAGATAGGGAGCTCTTTTCTTAACGTTTCAAAGCCAATTTTTTTATTTTTGTTCGTAAAATATTTTTTACGTCGGTGGTTTGGCGGCAATACTTGGGTTTCTAAAGTTCTTAAAGATAAACTAATTTTTTGTGAATATTCATCAATATCGATTACTTGAACTTTGACTTTTTCTCCAACCGTTAATATGCTATGAATGTTTTTAGTATACCCTGCCTGTACTTCTGAAACATGTATTAATCCTTGAACTGTGTCGCTCAATGAAACAAAAGCACCATAGGGCTGTAGTCCTGTGATTGTTCCGTTAAGAATCAATCCTATTTTGTATTCCATACTAGTATCCTCTTTTCATTATTCCCATCAAAATAATTATCTCAACTAAAATGATATCACGTTCCATTAAAAAGTGCATGACTTTATTTCTACTATATATATTATTGATTCTTTTTGTTCATATTTTATGAAAACTCTATTATACTATAGTTAAGTTTTATTTAACGAAAAATAGTTTTAATAGAAAGGAAGAATTGAATGATAGAATTTGATACAGTCTATAATCGCCGTAATACAAATTGCTCTAAGTGGGATTCCATTAAAGATACCTACGGAGAAGATGGCTTATTGCCATTATGGATAGCTGATATGGATTTTAAAGCGAATCAACCTGTGCTAGATGCATTAAAAGAAAGTGTAGAACAAGGTATTTTAGGGTACTCACCTGCTCCTGATTCATTATATGAAGCAATTCAGAGTTGGCAAAAGCGGCACCATGATTATTCTGTCAATAAAGAAGCAATCCTTTTCAATAGCGGTGTTGTGCCAAGTCTCTCTTTAGCTATTCAAGCTTATACTGAACCTGGTGATGCAATTTTGATCCATGATCCAGTCTATCCTCCGTTCGCTAAAGTTGTAGAACAAAATGATCGGAAACTCGTTCGAAGTCGATTACTAATTGAGCAAGACCACTTTGTTATGAATCTCGAAGAGATAGAAAAACAAATTATTACCGAAAATATCCGTCTTTTCATCCTTTGTAACCCTCATAATCCCGGCGGACGTGTTTGGACTAAAAGTGAGTTGGAAGCTTTCGGTAAATTATGTGCAAAATACGATGTGCTTGTTGTCAGTGATGAGATCCATCAAGATTTGATTTTTGCTCCTCACGTATTTACGAC
The DNA here is from genome assembly GCF_002141365.2 of Enterococcus sp. 7F3_DIV0205. Classification (NCBI taxonomy): domain Bacteria; kingdom Bacillati; phylum Bacillota; class Bacilli; order Lactobacillales; family Enterococcaceae; genus Enterococcus; species Candidatus Enterococcus palustris. The sequence goes on along the minus strand of NZ_CP147244.1, from coordinate 3,413,364 downwards.
ATTCACAAATGTTCACTCAACATTCAAAGATTTTTCGATTACTTTAACCGCTGCAACGAAAACATTTAACCTAGCTGGCATTAAAAATTCAATGATTTTTATTGAAAATCCAGATCTACGTAAAAAATTTCTGGTAGCCCAAGAACGTAATTCTCAAAATGAAATCAATATTTTCGGTTATGTTGGAACAGAAGCGGCCTATCAAAATGGCGATACTTGGTTAGAAGAATTGCTTGTTTATCTTAAAGAAAATATCGACACTGTCAGTGAATTCTTAAAAGCTGAACTTCCTGAAGTCAACATGATGAGACCTGAAGGAACTTACTTGATTTGGTTAGATTTTTCTGCTCTCGGTTTAACCGATGCACAATTACAAAAACAACTGGTGCATAAAGGAAAAGTTGTCCTGAATCCAGGAATTAGTTTTGGTCCTGGCGGCACACAACATATGCGTCTAAATGTTGCTTGTCCAAAAGAAACTCTTTTAGAAGGCTTACGTAGAATCAAAAATGCTTTTGAATAAAATAAAAAGTGGAGCCTAAACGGTCATATGTTTAGGCTCCACTTTTTTACGTTACAAAACTATTATTCGCTGATTTCGACTTTTTCGATCACTACATCAAAAGTTGGACGATCTTGAGAATCTCTTTGTACTCCGCCGATTTCATCAACTACATCCATGCCCTCTACAACATGCCCAAAGACAGTGTGGCGGAAGTCTAGCCATGGTGTTCCACCTTTTTTATACGCTTCGATCACCTCTGTAGGGAATCCTGCTCCTTCTAATTGACCAAACATATTAGCTGGTACGTTTTGATTGTTTACGATGAAGAATTGACTTCCGTTAGTGTTTGGTCCAGCATTGGCCATTGATAGCGCCCCGCGTAAATTGAACACATCTTTTGAAAATTCATCTTCAAATTTTTCGCCGTAAATACTTTCCCCGCCCATACCTGTTCCAGTAGGGTCGCCTCCTTGAATCATGAAGTCAGGGATCACTCGATGAAAGATTACACCATCGTAGTACCCTTTTTTCGCTAGTTGAACAAAATTTTCAACTGTTTTAGGTGCATGCTCTGGGAAAAGTTGAACCGTAATATCTCCGCGGTTCGTTTTTATCACGGCTTTAGGGCCTTTAACATTTGCTAAATCTAATTGTGGAAATTCTGACATACTTATTTCCTCCTCGTTAATTTTTACTTACTTATAATATCATAACGAAGTTCACTTGGAAATTCCAATATCTTTGATAATCTTTTAAGAGAAACTTTTTTTCACAAACTCCTACTTGCTTTTTTCTGTTACAAGTGATATTTTGTGAAAAACGATATACTACATTTTTGGTTTCATTTTTTATAGATGAAAACTTTTTTTATTATAGAAACAGGAGGAAATTTTGATGTCTGATTCAAAAAACATATATGATCTAACCATCGTCGGTGCAGGTCCTGTCGGTCTTTTCGCCGCTTTTTATGCAGGGATTCGTAAAGCAAAGACTAAAATCATTGATAGTTTGCCCCAACTTGGTGGTCAGTTATCGACGCTTTACCCTGAAAAATATATTTATGATGTTCCTGGTTTTCCGGCAATCAAAGCGAGTGAACTGATTGAAAATTTAGAAAAACAAATTGCTCCTTTTGCTCATGAAACTTGTCTAGAAGAAGAAGTGAAGAATTTGGTTCAAGAAGATGGCTACTTACGCATCGAAACATCCAAAGGTGTTCACTATTCTAAAGCGGTCATCTTTGCGATTGGAAATGGCTCATTCCAGCCTCGCCGTTTAACCATTGATGGTGCAGCAGAGCTTGAAGGGAATCATGTGCATTATTATGTTACAGATATGGACAAGTTTTCTGGAAAAAAAGTTGCTATAGCTGGCGGCGGTGACTCTGCTATCGATTGGGCCTTGATGTTAGAACCTATCGCTGAAGAAGTTTCGATTATCCATCGTCGACCTGAATTCCGCGGGCATGAGCATAGTGTGGATAATTTAAAAAACTCTGAAGTCTCTATTTATACGCCTTATGTTATTGACCAATTATTGGTAGAAAACAACTCGTTCAAAGGCATTCAATTAAAAGAAACAAAAGCCGATAATTTTGAACAACTTGATTTGGATTCATTGATTATCAATTATGGCTTTACTTCATCGCTAAGTCATTTAAAAGACTGGGGCTTAGATGTCAGCCGAAATGCGATTGAGGTCAATTCAGATATGTCCACAAATATTCCTGGCGTATATGCTGTTGGTGATATTTGTAATTATGACGGCAAAGTAAAACTGATTGCCACAGGTTTTGGTGAAGCGCCTACTGCTGTAAATAATGCATTGCACTATATTAAACCTGACGCAAGAACTCAGCCGATGCATAGTACTAGTTTATTTGAAGGAAAAGAAGCTAAAATACTTTAATAAAAAATGGAACCTGCCGTTTTACGGTAAGTTCCATTTTTTTTATCCCATATCTTCCTGCCAACGTAAAATAGCTTTTTTTACATTTTCAACCAGCTCTTCTGGTGTAACACCCGTTATTCGTTCGCCTTCAAACAAAACAAAGAATGTTTGAGCACAAAGAACACATTCATTCATACAAGAATAAGAGATTACATCACCATTTTCCTCAATAAACGGATCACTCAACAATAGTTCTGCGCCTTTGGCTAAATTTTGTTCACAACATTCTATTAGTGGATTCATTGATCTTCTCCTTGCATTTTTCTCTTTAAATAGTATACCATTGATGTATCTTAATTTTAAAATTGAAGCATTTGGAGGTTATCATTTTGGTCATACAAGGAGAAACGTTAGAGAAAAAGGCCCGTCAGCTATTAAAAGATCGCGGTGTCGAAATGGAAGATTTAGCAGAGTTAGTTTTATTTTTACAAAAACCTTATATTGAAGATCTTGATTTGGCAACTTGTATGGAAAATATTGATAGTGTTTTATCAAAACGTGAAGTTCACAATACGATCATTACTGGTATTCAGTTAGATATCTTAGCTGAAGAAAAAAAATTACTGCATCCTTTACAAGAAATTTTAGAAGAAGATGAAGGTCTTTATGGTATCGATGAAATTTTAGCACTTTCGATCGTTAATGTTTATGGCTCAATCGGTTTTACCAATTATGGGTATATCGATAAAGTAAAACCAGGTATTTTAGCTAAGTTGAATTCCCATGAAGGACCACAAGTTCATACTTTCTTAGATGACATTGTCGGTGCAATCGCGGCAGCTGCTGCCAGTCGCTTGGCTCATTCTCAACCAGACAAAAGTAGCATTACGCAATAACTATTTTAATTATAGAATAAGAGCAGAACCTGATTGTACTAAGTTTTTTTGTACTTAGATTTAGGTTTCTGCTCTTTTTTACATTTTTAACGGCTTTTCAATTGCTTCAATAGTAATTCTTCTATTATAATAAGTTTAAAGTATATGACATCCTCTTATACTTCTGTTTAAAGTTACCACTATAGGCAACAAGAGTTGCTTCTGATTTTAAATGAGCACATTTTTTCAGTCGTTGATTTTCTTCCCCAATAGATAAATCAAACGCCTATAGTGGTAAACTTTATTCATTATACCCCAAATCGTTAAATCATACTTACCTCCAATATATACGCATGTTCAACAAGGATATTTAAAATAAGAGATAGAAGTAAAAAATAAAAAACGGTATCAGAATTCCTTCCAATACCGTTGTATCGTACAATAAGTAAACGCTAGCATGTTCACCATAACAAGTATTTTTAGGGGTAGATATTTTCCTAAAAATTGAGTACAATGAATCATGTCAGTGCTTTTGCATTGACGAGGGCAACTTGATCGGTCAGTGTCTTGACTTATCAGGGCTTCGTAGTTTGGCGGCCACCAAACTGTGAAGTGCCTTTTTTATTTTATTATTTCACTTCTATCCTGTACTCATTGTACAAGATGAGTGAATGTTTCGTCAATGCTGATTCTGCTTTATTTTTCCATTGAAAATCGATCTTTCTTTAAACAAATAATAGGCGTAAGGCTTTCATCAATATTTTTTGATTAGTAGAATTTTTTATTAATCTGCTAATACTTTGTTTAAATTCCTTGAATAAACAATTATTGGCTTTATTGATTTGTCGATACAGCCATTTTAAGTGCTTGTATGGCATCGAAGTGTTGAATCGTGTAGACAGTCGTTCCGATTTGCCATACTACTGAATTCGTTTGGTAACTATCACTTACACTAGCAGTTAAAGAGATTTGACCAACATTTTGTGGTGCTGGCAGCATTGCTGTTTCTAAATAGGCCACTGCTTCTTTGGCCAAAGGTTCAGCCACTTCTCCACCAATATTAGATGCTCTCACAACCATGCTCCAGTTTCCTTCTTGCCATGATAAAAAACTAGATCCTGCCGCGCCTTGTTGATACCCTTTAATTCCATAGCCTAGATCAATCTGACTACCACCATTATCAATAATTTGATTTACTGCGCTGGCAGCCGCGTCAGCCGAACCATACGTTTTTTTCTCAAATGAGGCAATTGGTTGTAAATCATTCACTGCAAGATCATTGACCACAATCCCATGATCTTCAGCATAATATAAAATTCTGAAGTTTCCTTGATCAGCAGCGCTTGTCGTTGCTGCCGTTAAATATTCAGCTGTTCTGCTTGTTAGTATAGCTTGTGGTAAGCGATCATTTGGAAAATCTGAACTTAGCTGGCTTAAAACTGCATCTGCTTGTTTAGCAGGTGTATTATTTTCTGACTTCACAGCAGATTGACTTTCACTTGTTTTGGTTTCTGATGAAGCTGAAGACGAGTTTGTGGAACTTTGACTTGTGGTACTAGATTTTGTTGTACTCCCTTTAGTTGTTTGGCTTGTTTTTTCTGTATGCTTAGCGGAAGTTGAACTTTCAGCCGTCTTGCCTTTGCCTCCACAGGCAGCTAGCGATAATCCTGCTAGTAATATAAATGAATAAATCAGTTTCTTTTTCATCTTTTCCCCTCCTGTATACTTCTTTTCTTTAGTTTATCATCAAATAACGGAATACTCACTTCATATGATTATTATGATTGATCGGTCAAAAATAAACAAAAAAAGAGAACGCATATTCCATCTTTTAAACGTCCACAGACGCCGACAGAATACCATTCTCGTGGGCTTGGCACCCAATGGGTCGTAAGGGACTCGAACCCATGACCCGCTGATTAAAAGCGGTTTAATTCAAATCACATACAAGTAAATATTATCGCTATTCCCTTTTTATGCTCTTTCAACCGTTTTTATTAGTATAGTGTTCAAAAAAACTAGACCACTAAACTTTTTTATGAACAAAATATATTTCTCTGAATTAGTATTATGATATTGGAGTAACTGATATAATTAGACCTTTGTTCCCTGATTTTTTAAAGAAGGAAATGATAGTATTTTGCTTCAGTGACTTTACAATATCAGTAGAAGTATCAAACACAAAATCTTCTAAAACATTATTTATAAACCCCGTATTTTCGTTAATATCCTGTATTTGACAGAAAACTTTACCTTCCCCAATAATTTCAAATCTGTATTCTCCATTTATTGAATCTGGAACAAAAAAATTACCATAAGTATTTTTCAAACGAACGTTGCCGTTTTTTTCTAAAGGTAAATATTTTTCTTTTGACGGAGTTAAGTGGACTGAACTTTTCTTTGGTGTTTGAATCTTGTTTGTATTATAAAATGCTTGATTACGTATAACATCTTTTTTATTTAAATTTTCATTAGCTAAAAACAACTCTTTGCTGTTGATTTCAGATACATCGTAATATCCTGATGCTAGTTTCTCCGAGTTTGCTACTACTGTATAAGTATTATTACTTTTTAAAGTCGTTTCTTTAGCTGGATTATTTTCATAAGTAAAATTGTCGGAATTATTATTATTAAAAAGCTTTATTCCGACAAAAACAATCAAACATACACACACAATAAACAAAAATACTTTTCTCATGAAACAATACTCCCATCTTTGATAGCAATAATCGAATCACACAACTCTTCTATATCTTTTTTATTATGGCTAGCGATAACAATGATTCTTCCATTGGATTTTAATTCTTTTATAAGCTGATAAAATCTATCTATAGCTTCATCATCAAGCCCGTTCGACAGCCAAGACATTAACCACAGTACTTTCTTTTTCATTTTTCATCCTCCTAAAATCATTGGAATTCAATGAATTCCAGAGCTAATTGTAACATTCACAAAAAACAGAGTCAATTTAATCTTCCATTTTGTTTTAAACATCCGTTTATTGAAAAAACATGCGGTATCTACGAACAAAAACTATTGAAAGTTGGCATCGCTGATACGTAGATCATTTGATGTAATAGTTTGGGTAAAAGAGTTTCAAATACTTATGCCTAGTGTCTGAATTAAACAGATGTAATCTGTTTATTGCTATCTAAATTTTTTTTGATGTAAATCTATTAGGTTTTCTGAATTAATCTCAAACAGCTTAATTTTATATATTACTGCATATTTACTATTTTTTAGAAGGCAAGTAGTCTAGAAATACAAAAAAAGAGAACGCATATTCCATCTTCTAAACGTCCGAAGACGCCGACAGAATACCATTCTCGTGGGTTTGGCACCCAATGGGTCGTAAGGGGCTCGAACCCATGACCCGCTGATTAAGAGTCAGCTGCTCTACCAACTGAGCTAACGACCCAAATAGTTTAGTACTTAAATATTGTAGCACTTGAAAGTCGTTTATTCAAGAGGAAACGTCAGATACAACAAAATAAATTACGCTCGTTTTATCTCATTATATCTGACCTTTTTTACTCCCCTTGTTCTTTTTTTACAGGACATGTCGTATGACAATCATCGCAACTCTTCCCTTTTTTGATACGAGAATAAACAACATATCCAGCTCCACCAAAAATCAATACTGCTAAAATGAATGTTGCCATATACTTACCCTCTTTCTAAAGTCGCCATCGTCACTACAGGTTCTATTGTTACTTTTGGCTTTCTGACTAAGTAATAGCCCATGACTATCACAAGTAATGCTGCAATAAATATGCCAGCTCCAATTTGACCCTTCTCAAAGATCACGTGTCCAAATTGATAGATAATAAAGCTTACCACATAGGCTAAACCACATTGATACCCAATCGCGCCCCAAGTCCATTTCCAATCGCCCATTTCTCTACGAATCGCACCAATCGCTGCAAAACACGGTGCGCATAATAAATTAAAGACTAGAAATGAATACGCAGCGACAGGTGTAAAAGCACCTTGTAAGGCTGACCAAACTTCTACACCATCTTCCGATACTTCTCCTAAGTGTCCAAACAAGATACCAAAAGTGCCAATTACGTTTTCTTTTGCCACTAAACCGGTTATTGTAGCAACCGCGCCTTGCCAAGATCCCCACCCAAGTGGTGCGAATAGTGGTGCAATGACTTTCCCTAAGTTTGCCAAAATACTTTGGTCAGCCTCTGCCTCTTGCAATGTAAATGAATAAGTGGAAGTAAACCAAATAATAATACTCATCACAAAAATGATCGTTCCTGCTTTTTTCACAAATGATTTACTACGATCATAAGCATGACGGAGCACACCACGTAATTGCGGCATATGGTACGCTGGTAATTCCATGATAAATGGAGCCGGATCTCCCGAAAATGAACGTGTTTTCTTCAACGCGATTCCTGATAATACGATTGCGGCGATCCCAATAAAATAAGCGGATGGTGAAACCCAACTACTTTTTGGAAAAAAAGCGCCCGCAATCAAAGCAATGATCGGTAATTTTGCTGAACACGGCATAAACGTCGTAACCATGATCGTCATCTTACGATCTTTTTCATTTTCGATCGTACGACTGGCCATAACTCCAGGCACACCACAGCCTGTCGCAATCAACATAGGAATAAACGATTTGCCTGATAAACCAAACTTCCTAAATAAACGATCCATCACAAACGCAATTCTCGACATATAACCACAATCTTCTAAGAACCCCAAACATAAGAATAAAACGACTAATTGCGGCAAAAAACCCAAGACTGCCCCAACTCCCGCAATGATCCCATCTAAAATCAAACTTTGCATCCACGGAGCTACTTGCAAATTCACTAATAACCCTTCAACAGTATTTGGTACAAAATTGCCAAACAACTCATCATTGATCCAATCGGTTCCCATTGTGCCGACAGTTTGAATCGCTAAATAATAAACAAACCACATAATCAAAGCAAAAATCGGTAAAGCCAACCAACGATTGGTGACGATGCGATCAATTTTATCACTTGTACTGAATGTGATTTCATTTTTTTCGATCGAACAAAGAGCCGTTAAACGAGTAATAAATTCATATCGCTCATTGATTACGATCGCTTCACTATCATCTCCAAAAATTTGTTCTGTGATCTTAATGATCTCTTCTATTTCATTTTGTTGTAATGAGCTTAATTTTAATTCTTCTTGGACTCTAGCATCTCTTTCGAATAATTTAATACTATACCAACGGGCTTGTTTCTCCACTACATTGTTTCCTAATACATCCATGATTTCATTTAAGGCCGCCTCTAAGCGATTGTCATAGGTCGGATAATTGAATTCTGAAGAAGAGTCGTCTATTGCTTTAACTGCTTTTTTTACTAACTCGTCAAGTCCCCGATTTTTCAACGCGCTAATCCCTAATACATCCACACCTAAACCATAGGAAAGTTTTTCAGTATTGATTTTCCTTCCAGTTTTATCTAAAATATCCATCATATTCAATCCAACTACAACAGGAATACCCGTTTCCATCAATTGAGTCGTTAAATACAGATTTCTTTCTAAATTTGTCGCATCAACAATATTGACGATGACATCTGGTTCCCCAGTTAGTAAATAGTCTCTGGCAACTACTTCTTCTGGTGTGTATGGAGAAAGAGAGTAAATACCAGGTAAATCTTGAATGGTTATTTGTTTCTCTTTCTTTAGCTTGCCTTCTTTTCGCTCGACAGTCACACCTGGCCAATTTCCTACATATTGATTTGCCCCTGTTAATGCATTGAACGCTGTTGTCTTTCCACTATTTGGATTCCCCGTCAGAGCAATGTGCTGTTCTTTCATTTTTCTACCCCTCTTTCTGTACCAAGACTAATTCTGCTTCATTTTTTCTTAACGTTAATTCATACCCGCGAAGATTGATTTCGATTGGATCCCCTAAAGGCGCCATTTTTCTGACAAGAATATCCACCCCTTTGGTTAGTCCCATATCCATCAATCGTCTTTTGACCGCCCCTTGTCCGTGAATTCCAATTACACGGGCTTTTTCACCCACTGTTAATTGATCTAGAGATAGCCAGTTTTCTTCGTCAATGCTTTTTTCTACTATTGTAATCTGTTTTAATACAGATAAATTGATTGCAATTCGGCTGTTGCGCAACAAAACAATACCATTCTCACTAGAATAATTCACCAACACAACTTTCCCTCCCGGCACAAGACCAAGATTATTCAAGTGCTTTTTCGCAAAACCTTCTGCCTGTATCTCTTCAATTATATAAACTTTGTTCAACTTTGCCTGTGCCAGTGTCAACATTGTGTGGTCCTCCTATTTTTTGTCAGTTTTAGCTCGTGAAATTATCTATTCAAACCTATTTCATGATTGTGAAAAAGTTTCATAAAAAATACCATTGATATTGATAATCGTTCTCATTAAGTATACCTTTTTGTGATACTTAAATCAATCTTCTTTCTACCTATAGTAAGAAAATATTTCCCCCACAAAAATAGGTTCCCTTTTTTGTGTGTCTCTTATCGATTGGCCACTACATCTTGTGCTTTACGAATAAAAAATTTCAAGTCAAAATTTAATAAATTTCTTTTTTAAACACAAAAATAGCAATAAAAGTCGCTCAAATCTAGAGAATACGTGCTTTCATATTTCTTTCAAAAACACAAAACATGGTATTACATCTAAAAACAACCACAATATGTAGTGCCTAAGTGTTGACTTTTTCCGTGAGAGATTTATACTAGTGAAGTAAACTAATTGAGGGGGAATTAAAAATGAACGTAAAAATCTTTTCTAAAAATAATTGTATCCAATGTAAAATGGCAAAACGCTTTTTAAGCGAGAATAATATAGCATTTGAAGAAGTAAATATCGATATCCAACCAGACGCAATCGACTGGTTAAAAGAACAAGGATTCCAAAGTGTTCCGGTTATCACTTCTGATGCTACAACAGTTGTAGGATTCCGTCCTGATCAATTAAAACAATTGGCTAGCTAAAATGAAAATTGTTTATTTTTCAGTCACCGGACAAACGAGACGCTTCATTAAAAAATTGGATTTAGCAGCTTATGAAATTGAGCCTGCGAATCCTTTTTTTGAGATAAATGAGCCTTTTGTCTTAGTTGTTCCTACTTATGACCAAGAAATCACTGAAGTAGTGAACGATTTTCTTGATTACAAAAACAATCAAGAATACTTGCAAGGCGTTGCTGGAGGCGGAAACCTCAATTTCGCAGAGTTATATGTGTATACAGCCAAAGACATAGCACGTGATTACAACGTTCCAATGCTTTTTGCGTTTGAATTTAGCGGCACGAACGAAGACGTGGAATCCTTTAAGAAAGTAGTGAATGAACTTGAGTCTAAAAGAAATTAAAGATGTTAGCTATTTTAAGCTGAATAATGAGATCAATCGTCCTGTAGATGGACAAATTCCTTTACATAAGGATAAAGAAGCGTTGGAAGCTTTCTTCAAAGAAAATGTTCTTCCTAATACAAGAACTTTTAATACTATAGAAGAAAAAATTAATTACTTGATCGAAAATGACTACCTAGAAACAGCATTTATTGAAAAATATTCTATGGGTTTTATTGAACAACTATATACGTTTCTTGATGAACAACAGTTTGAATTCAAATCATTTATGGCAGCGTACAAGTTTTATTCACAATATGCACTTAAAAATAATGAAGGAACTGAATACTTAGAAAGCTACGAAGATCGTGTGGCTTTCAATGCATTGTACTTTGCTGATGGTAATGAAGAGTTAGCTCTAGTATTAGCGGATGAAATGATTCATCAACGTTATCAACCTGCAACACCTTCTTTCTTAAATGCAGGACGTAAACGTCGTGGCGAGCTTGTCTCTTGTTTCTTGATTCAAGTAACAGATGATATGAACAGCATCGGCCGTTCGATCAACTCAGCTTTACAATTATCACGTATTGGCGGCGGTGTGGGTATCACTTTAGCGAACTTACGTGAAGCAGGAGCACCAATCAAAGGATATGAAGGCGCTGCTAGTGGCGTGGTTCCTGTTATGAAATTATTCGAAGATAGCTTTAGTTATTCTAATCAATTAGGTCAACGTCAAGGTGCTGGAGTTGTTTATCTAAACGTTTTCCATCCAGATATCGAAATGTTCCTTTCAACGAAAAAGGAAAATGCGGATGAAAAAGTTCGTGTGAAAACTTTATCTCTAGGTGTTGTGGTTCCTGATAGATTTTATGAATTAGCTCGTAATAATGAAGATATGTATTTATTCAGTCCTTATAGTGTAGAACGTGAGTATGGCGTGCCTTTCTCTTATGTTGATATTACAAAAGAATATGATAATCTAGTTGCGAATCCAAAAATTCGCAAACGTAAAATCAAAGCACGTGATTTAGAAAATGAAATCTCTAAATTACAACAAGAATCTGGTTACCCATATATCATCAATATTGATACAGCTAATAGAAGTAATCCAGCTTATGGCAAAATCATTATGAGTAATCTATGTTCAGAAATTCTACAAGTTCAAACACCTTCTGTATTAAATGGCAAACAAGAATATGAAACATTAGGTACTGATATCAGCTGTAACTTAGGTTCAACTAATATCGTCAACTTGATGGACAGTCCTGATTTTGGTAAATCTGTTCGCGCGATGACACGTGCGTTAACATTTGTAACAGATGCTTCTGATATTGATGTTGTTCCTTCTATTCAAAACGGAAATAAATTAAGTCACACAATTGGGCTTGGTGCAATGGGTCTTCATACTTTCTTTGCTAAGAACCATATGGAATACGGCTCTGAGGACTCGCTAGATTTCACCAATGTTTACTTTACTTTATTAAACTACTGGACTTTAGTAGAAAGTAACAACATTGCAAAACAATACAATGAAACCTTCCATAATTTTGACAAATCAGATTATGCGAATGGTTCATATTTCGACAAGTATATTGAAGGAGACTTCACTCCTAAATCAGATAAAGTCAAAGAAATCTTTAAAGACATTTTTGTACCAAGTGCTTCTGATTGGGCAGCATTACGTGATGCAGTGAAAAAAGATGGTTTATATCACCAAAATCGTTTAGCCGTAGCACCGAATGGCTCTATCTCTTATATCAATGATACAAGTGCTAGTATCCATCCAATCACACGTATGATCGAAGAGCGTCAAGAAAAGAAAATCGGTAAAATTTATTACCCTGCTCCTTACTTGGCAAACGATACGATTCCTTATTACACATCTGCTTATGATATGGATATGCGTAAAGTCATTGATGTTTATGCAACAGCCCAACAACATGTGGATCAAGGCATGAGTTTAACGCTGTTTATGCGTTCTGAAATTCCAGAAGGCTTATACGAATGGAAAGATTCTCCAAAACAAACAACACGTGATTTGAATATTTTACGTCATTATGCTTTCCATAAAGGTGTTAAGTCAATTTATTATGTGCGGACATTTACGGATGATGCTGAGGAAATCGGCAGTAATCAATGTGAAAGTTGTGTAATTTAAAAAAGCTGAACAGACTCGTAAAAACAAACAAGGCGCCCCTCTGGTCGCCTTGTTCTATGATTTACTCTATTTTAATGTACAGGTAACGAGGAGGAAAATACATGGCAACATATTATGAAGCGATCAACTGGAACGCCATCGAAGATGTAATCGATAAATCAACTTGGGAAAAATTAACAGAACAATTTTGGCTAGATACTCGTATTCCTTTATCAAACGATCTAGACGATTGGAGAACCCTTTCAGACCTTGAAAAAACAACTGTGGGGTATGTTTTTGGCGGTTTGACACTGTTAGATACGGTTCAATCTGAAAGTGGCATGGAACAACTAAGAAACGATGTCCGTACACCACATGAAGAAGCTGTTTTAAACAATATTCAATTTATGGAATCTGTCCACGCGAAAAGTTATTCATCAATCTTTAGTACATTAAACACTAAAAAAGAAATCGATGATATCTTTGAATGGACAAATACAAACGTTTATCTGCAAAAGAAAGCAGAAAAAATCAATGAAATTTATAAAAATGGTACACCATTAGAAAAGAAAGTTGCCAGTGTATTTTTAGAGACCTTCTTATTCTACTCTGGTTTTTATACACCTCTTTACTACTTAGGAAATAACAAATTAGCAAACGTTGCTGAGATCATCAAATTGATTATTCGTGATGAATCTGTCCACGGTACCTATATTGGTTACAAATTCCAACTAGGTTTCAATGAATTACCTGAAGCAGAACAAAATGAAATGAAAGATTGGATGTACAATCTCCTTTATGAGTTATATGAAAATGAAGAGCGTTATACAGAAGAGTTATATGATGAACTAGGCTGGACCGAAGAAGTGAAAACATTCTTACGTTACAATGCCAATAAAGCGTTAATGAACCTCGGAATGGATCCATTATTTGCTGATACAGCAAATGATGTCAACCCAATCGTTATGAATGGTATTTCTACTGGTACAAGCAATCATGATTTCTTCTCGCAAGTCGGCAATGGTTACTTATTAGGAACTGTTGAAGCAATGAAAGATGACGATTATTTGATCGGTATGGATTAATACTTTCTCTTAAAAATCAAAAAAGTCCCGGATAAAACTGTTTCAGTATTTATCCGGGACTTTTTTATCTTTATTTACTATTTCTTTTTCTGCTATATATCGTCACAACACCAATAACTAAAATCAATAAGCCGATAACACTTAGGAAAAATCGATTTTTCTCCCCAGTATTAGGAAAAGCTGATTTTTTAGAAGTACTTGCTTTATCAGCAGTTTTTCCTTCAGGTTTTTCTTTTGATTCAGGTGTTTGTGTTCCAAACTTATTATCCGTTATCGTAGTCACAGCGGAATACGTTCCTAACTCCTCATCTAGAGCCATGAAGTAAGCATTTTTACCTGCTTCTAGAGTAAAATAGCCCGCTCTATCCGTAATAGTTTGTTTTGTTGTATAAGGTCTCATTTGTTTTATATCTGACAAATCTGCCTTAAAATCTAGTGTTGCTGCAACTTGATTACCATCTCCAAATATCGATACGTTTGGTACTGGTTCTCCATTTTTTGAAAGTACTCTTCCTCTTATAGTATTCGTACTTTCGTCAAATGAATCAAATTGAATATCGTATGCTGCTGAATTTTCGATCACTGTATATCTGAATACTTTAGTGACAGGAATCTTTCCTTCTGGTGTGTTATTTGTGAAACTTGCTTTTACATAGTTGATTCCTAATCTATCAGTCGGTGTTCCTAAAAACTTAAAATTATCATATGATGCATGATGAAAGTGAGCATTCGCTTCTAGCATATCCGTGCTCAAAGTATCTCCTTGGTATAATAAAATGGATGTAGGCATAAGGTCTTCTTCATTCATACTTTGCTCGTGAATAACCAAATATTTGAATAAGGCTGTAGCTTCTTTACTTCCTTTTTCCTCATTGACCGTAAAGCTTGCTCTAACTATCTGAGGACCTAACTTATCCGTTACAGGTACTTCCAATAACTTAAAATTTGCATAGGGTTTGTTATTTTCTTTTGCATCTTTTTGTAACATATCAGCGGTCAGTTTCCCGTCTATCATAACAGTAACATTCGTACTGATCACTTCTTCCTCTGCTGATTTACGTGCAATCACTTGGTATTCAAAAATTGCAGTATTATCAGAACTTCCACCAGGTCCGTGTGCTGTGTAACTGGCTTTTACATAATTAGTTCCAGTTTTTTCAGTTGAAGCTTCTTCTAGAAGTTTAACGTTATCATAAGGTGCATGCCCTTCATGCATATTCGCTTGCAACATTTCAGCGGTCAGTTTTTCTCCTTGAAATAGAAATAATGATGTTTTGATTATATTTAATTCTGTTTTAGATGCAGAAGACTCCGTTACGTCTTCTGAAGTTGCTGTTCCAGTCGTTAGATTCGTTTCATCTATAGCCGATGGAATAGTACTTTCCACAGTCGATACTGGTGTTTCTGATTCAGTCGATGAAGCTGACGTATTTTCTTCCGCCAATACGCCTATCGGAAATAGCCCCCCTATTAATATTAAACACATAACAATTTTTTTCATCTTAATCCTCCTGTTCTTTTCCAAAACCACTTCGTAACAACATTGTAACACAACGGTAACATTAGACAAGTGATTTTCAAAAGAATAAGTACTCTTAAAACTTTCTTAATATCTATTTATAGAAGCTGATTCAGATCAAATGCATATATTATGACATCAGTTTATATTACAAAATCATTACAAAACCATAATCATTACGGCTGAAAGAAGAGGATGGAGCAAAAACGTTTATTCAGATTTCAAAAAGCTGAGGTATCACGCAACGCATTATATATCAGTCCCAATTTGTTCCTCTAAGGCCTGCTTCTTACCTTCTTTTCTAAGACTATAAATCTTACTGATATTAATAACTAACGTCTTGATCACTGCATAAACAGGAATACAAATCAACATGCCAATAATGCCCCCAACGCTTCCAGATGCAATTAATACCAATATGATCGTCAATGGATGAATATTCAATGATTTTCCCATTAATAAAGGCTTGATTAAATTCCCATCTAATTGTTGAATCACTAAAATAGACAATGCCATATACAATGCCTGCCAAGGAGAAATAAATAGACCAACTAAAATCGCTGGAACTGCGCCAATAAAAGGGCCCACATAAGGAATAATATTCGTCAAACCACAAAATACAGCCAATAGTAAACTATAAGGTTGTTTAAAAATTGTCATCGCTATAAAACTTAGTATACCAATAATCAAAGCATCTAACACTGTGCTGCTGATATAGGCTGACAACGTTTGATTCATCTCTTTGACCGTTTGTCTTAATTCATTTCGAATACTTTTAGGAAAGAAATGCGACATTGCATCTAAAAATTTATGACCATCTTTAAACATAAAAAACAAAATGAAAGGTACTGTAAAAAGTAAAATGAAAAACTTCAGCAAGACACCAACGATTTTAGACAAACTACTCGTCACTCCAATAATCGCAAAATTCAAAATATTACTGATCGTAATATTTGCCTTATCTAATTGTTCCTGAATATTAAAACTTTTTACTCCTTCTAAATTCCCTAAATCATTCAACCACTGGTTCATCTCTTCTGCATAACTAGGAAGTGACTGACTTAGCTCTAAGGACTGATTCACCAATTGAGGAACAACATTCATGATGACAAGTGTAATCAATACAATTAAAAATGCAAACGAAAGTAGAAACCCAGCAATCCTAGGTAGTCCCCGTTTTTCTAAAAAAACGACGATTGGATCAAACATATAGTATAAAAATCCTGCAATCAGCAAGGGCATAAAAACTGCAGATACCATCCCTAATATAGGACTAAAGATATTCGGCATTTTTAGCAAAAAGAAGACGCCAATAATCGTCAGTACAATTTCTACTGTCCAAAATAACAATTTTGATTGTTTAAATAAAGAACCCATATAAAACCTCCAATTCATGATACATTCATTCTACCATTATTTTTCAGTATAAAAAGAGTATTCTGTATTTGGATAATTGAAATTTCTCCTCCGAATTTTATAATCATTCCATGATATACTTATTCTGTTAATATAAATCAATTGTTTAAAGAGGTGTCTCATGACTATTTTCCTTTATAAATTATTTCTAGGCTTTATCACAGGAAGTCTTATTGGTACATTCTCCTACATTACTAACTTACTCACAAAGTCTGGTGCTTTTGCTGTGCTTTTTATCGCTATAATCGTGTGTGGCTTTGGACCATGGTTAACTTGGGCCTTGCTTATTTTATTTTTTACCAGTTCAGGCTGTATCCATTTTGCAAAAAAGATGCTAAAAGTAAATAACATTGACACAATTACCGAAAAAGGACACACCCGAGATGCTTGGCAAGTAATTGCTAACAGCCTTCCAGCAATTACTTCTTTGATTATTTTCTACTACACCAAAAATCAATTATTCTTAATTGGTTATGTTAGTGCAATCGCAGGAGCAACTGCAGATACTTGGGGTTCCGAGATTGGAACGTTAAGTAGAACGGCCCCTCGATCAATCATTTCATTTAAATCAATCGAACAAGGAATTTCCGGTGGCGTCTCTGTACTTGGGAGCATCGCCTCGTTTTTTGGTAGTCTGCTAATTTCAGTGAGCTTTTGGCTGCTTTATGAGTTATATCACACTTCTAACCTTTCAGTATCTATGTTACTTCTCGTACCACTTATTTGTGGTGTTTCTAATGCTTTTATAGATAGTTTATTAGGAGCAACACTTCAAGTGAAGTACTCCTGTCCCGTTTGTGGGCAAGTAACTGAAAAAAGACAACATCACCTAAATCAAACACAACGAATCAGCGGTATTTCATGGTTAACAAATGATTGGGTCAACTTTTTTAGTGGTTGTTCAACTGTCATGTTAAGTTGGTCCATTGTTTTTTATCTGTAATAAAAATAAGGCACTCTGAAAAATTCCACTTTTCAGGATTGCCTTATTTTTTCTTATGCTATAGGATAAGTTTAAATACTGACTAATCGTAGTTTGGTTATATTTTTATAAATCGACAGATCTTCTATAACTTCAGCGTAGGTCATACCTTTTGGTAAATCAATGGTATAAATGTTTGTATAGATTTGTGTGTCTTCAACTAAAACTACATTAAAGTTTACATCTTCGATTTCTATTTTATGTTCTTCAAAATATTGATTGATAAATTCTTTGGTTTCCTGTTTGTGTATATAACGGATTTCTAATTTTTTTGTTGTTGGTACATGGATTACTTTTCTCACTAAGGTCAGAGCAGTGAAAACACCTATAGAACTGGTAAGCGCAATCGCATAGTACCCCATTCCGATCGCAATTCCTAAACCAGCCACCGCCCACAGCGAAGCAGCTGTTGTTAGTCCTGTGACAGACTGTTTTGTTACAATGATCGTTCCTGCACCTAAAAAGCCGATTCCGCTCACTACTTGAGCAATCAAGCGAGCTTGATCCGAACGAATCACCCCAGTCAGTTCTGGATGATTGATTGCATCTTGTAAGGCGCTTGCAGCAATTTCAACTTGAATCAATGCGATGATCGTAGCACCCATACAAACTAAAATATGCGTTCGCATACCAGCTGGTCGATTTTTATATTGCCGTTCAAAGCCGATCACTCCACCAATCAGCATCGCTAAGCATAGCCGAATAATAATTTCAGGAACTGTTAAATCTATATCCATCATACTCATTCCTCCTACCACTCTTCCATTTCATTATAGCACTAATTATAATGCTGGGCATGATGCTCATCCAAAAAAAAACTGTGACCCAAGTTAAATACTTCGATCACAGAGTCTTATTTTTATAATTTACTTCCTGCAGCTTCATCAATGATAACCACTACGTCAGAGTGATTTTGTAAAGCACTTGCTGGCAAATCAACAGAAACAGGCCCATCGATCATTCCTTTGATAGCATCCGCCTTAGCTTCGCCATATGCCATTAAAATCATTTTCTTGCCTTTCATGATTGAACCGATTCCCATAGAAACAGCTCTTGTGGGAACATCTTCTACTTTTTCAAAATTACGTTTGTTTGCATTGATTGTAGATTCTGTTAATTCAACTACATGAGTTAAACTATCTAGAGGCGTTCCAGGTTCGTTAAAACCGATATGGCCATTTTGACCAATTCCTAAAATTTGAATATCAATTGGATTGCTATCGATGATGCCTTCATAGTGCTTGCATTCAGCTGATAAATCCTCTGCCTTACCATTTGGTACGTATGTGTTCTTGAATGGTTTTTTGTTGAATAATTGGTCGTTCATGAAATAACGGTAACTTTGATCGTCATCTCCACCTAACCCAACATATTCATCCAAGTTAACAGAAGTCATATCTGTAAAATCTAAATCACTTGCAGTCATTTCTTTATATAATGTTTCCGGTGTGCTTCCTGTAGCAAGACCTAAAACTTTAGCGCCGTTGTTCATGCCTTCTTTGATCAATTCAAATGCTTTTTTTCCGCCTTCTTCAGCGTTCACTACTTTGATAATTTCCATTAAAAATTGCTCCCTTATGTCCATATTTGGTATAGTCCAATTATAACACCCTATAAAAAAGATTTCTAGTCTAAAATGATTAGAAAATAAAAAAACTTCTATTCCTTTTCAAGAATAGAAGTTTCTTAATTAATATCCGCCAGAATATACCTCATTCGCTGCATTTTGATCCGTATATGAATTTGGATCAGTATTTGCTGCATCCTGAGCGTAACCATAGCTATTCGTAGTATCTGACACGCCAGTGCCGTCATATTGATACGAACCAGTCTCATTACCACCGATATAATTACTATAGTTGCTATTATCTTTTGCTTGCATCTCTTTATTTTCAGGTAAACCTAACTGAGCTCGCAAGTTTGTTTGCACATCATATAATTTAGTCGGATCTAAAATTTGGTAATAAATACCGCCAATTTCTTGACCCTCACCTTCTAACTGTAAAGAGTCGATATCTTTGAATGCAGGCATATACTTCTTCTGAATATCTACCATATTATCCCAAGTCAAATCCGTTTTTACATTATCTTTTACAGCATCTAAAATCTTTCTATATTTGGCAACGCCATCTAAACTGATGACTTTATTCACGATTTTTTCAACAACTTCTCTTTGGCGACGTTGACGTCCAATATCCCCTTCCGGATCTTCTTCACGCATCCGAGCATAGGCTAAACCAGTCTCACTATCAAGCTTGATATGACCTTTTGGAACTGTAATACCATCTAATGTAAATTCAAATGGATTATCAACTTCAATACCACCTACAGCATCAATTAAATCTTTCATACCTTTCATGTTGATCGATACATAGTTGTCGATTGGAATATCTAATAAGTTTTCAACTGTATCAATCGCCATCTTTGCACCACCAAACGCATAGGCGTGATTTAACTTATCTTCTGTGCCGTATCCAACGATATCAGTTAAAATATCCCGATCCAAACTGATCATTGTAGATTTTTTTTCTTTAGGATTAATAGTAACTACCATTGTCGTATCAGAGCGACCTTGTTCTGTTCGTCCTAAATCGCCAGTATCAATTCCCATCAGTAAAACTGAAAAAGGTTCTTGAGCATCAATATTTACCGCTGTCTCTCTTCTTTTAGACGTACGATCAATTGACTCATATACACCTTTTACTGTACCAGTTGCATCAGAATACATTTTAATCCCGTATGCACAGAAGCCTGCAACTGAAACAAGAACTAATCCTAAAGCAGTTAATATTACTTTTTTCCATAGGTTCATAAGACACTTCCTCATTTTTGCAAGAATAATTCATGAAATCTATTTTCTCACAATTTGAACCACGCCGCAACTTTTTTGGGGAATTGGCATGATATCTTAATGTATTTGTAAAATAATGCTCAGTAAAGATAGATAATTACTAATCTCTTCTGAATAAATCCCGAGTGTAGACTTTCTCTTCACAGTCACTGAGCTCATCTTCAAACCGATTTGAGACAATAATATCTGAAATTTTTTTAAATTCTTTAAGATCTCTAATAACTTTAGAATTAAAGAAAGTATCCTCTTCTAAAGTTGGTTCGAATACGACTACTTCTATCCCTTTGGCTTTCAATCGTTTCATTATTCCCTGAATCGAAGAATATCTGAAATTATCTGAGTTTGCTTTCATTGTTAATCTAAAGATCCCTACAACTTTAGGCTTTTTCGCTAAAATTTGTTCAGCTATAAAATCTTTTCTAGTCGTATTTGCTTCCACGATAGCGCTAATAATATTATTTGGCACTTGATCATAATTTGCTCGTAATTGCTTCGTATCCTTAGGCAAACAATAACCTCCATAACCAAAAGAAGGATTATTATAGTGCGTGCCAATTCTTGGATCTAGCCCCACACCTTCAATGATTTGTTTAGCATCTAAGCCACGCACTTCAGCGTATGTGTCCAATTCATTAAAATAAGCAACTCTTAATGCTAAATACGTATTGGAAAATAATTTGATAGCTTCTGCTTCAGCAGAATGGGTCAACAGTATTTCACTGTCTTTTTTTACAGTATTCGCTAAGAACATATCTCCAATTTCCTGTGCTCGCTCAGAATTTTCACCTATGATAATTCTTGATGGATAGAGGTTGTCATAAAGTGCCTTCCCTTCACGTAGAAATTCAGGAGAAAATATGATGTTATTCGTGTTGTATTTTTGCTTTAAAGAATCTGTGTAACCTACTGGAACTGTTGATTTGATGATGAAACATGCATTTGGTTTAATTGCCAAAGCCTTTTCTATTACAGCTTCAACAGTTGAAGTATTAAAGTAATTCCTCTTTTCATCATAATCTGTCGGTGTTGCAATGATAAGATACTCACCAAATTTAACTGCTTCTTCAAATTTTTTTGTGAAACTGATTTTTAATTTTTTTGATATTAAAAAATCATCAATCTCTCCATCCTCTATAGGGG
Organism: Enterococcus sp. 7F3_DIV0205; assembly: GCF_002141365.2. NCBI lineage: Bacteria > Bacillati > Bacillota > Bacilli > Lactobacillales > Enterococcaceae > Enterococcus > Candidatus Enterococcus palustris. The sequence continues at coordinate 3,391,616 of NZ_CP147244.1, read as the reverse complement.
AAATGCCTTTATTTAATTTATCAATCTTTTCAGTAATAATGTCATAGGCTAAAACTTGTTCGTTTTGTGATAGTAATAATGCGTTTGCTAACCCAACATAACCTAAACCAAATACAGATATTTTTCTCATTGTTGACTCCTTATTTTTTTCTAATTTCACTCATTAAAGGATTAACTCTAAATATAATAGTAATAATAAAATACGAAATTAAACCAATAGAAACTTGGATTAACGTTGTTTTTGCAGATGTTGGAAGATTTTCAGTTAGTCCATTTATTAAAACCAGCATAATTATTCCAGCTGCAATATATTTTCCAATCCAAACATAATTAAATTGAAAACCTGTCTCTCTTTTTAACGGAATAATACGCATGGCACAAATCAAAAGCTGTCCAAAAATGTTTCCGAGAATCGCTCCATAAATACCAATAAAAGGGATTAGGAGAATATCCAATACTGCAGATACTATTGCACCATAGAGAATTGACAAATTATATGACTTCATATCTCCTTTTGGTATTAAATACTGCGTAGCAATCCCATTATAAAGTGACTGCAATACAACTGATATAGAAAGCAACGGAACCGTATTCACCATTGAATAAAACTCTGATCCATAGAACCAACCAATCATTTTACCGTTAATTCCAATAATCCCAAACATAATTGCTATCGTAAAGTATAACTGCAGATGAATTGTTCGTTCCAATATTTTTGTCATTTTAGCAGGCTCATTACTATCTACCAATTTGCTCATGTGAGGGATCATTACAGTATTCAATGCACCTACGATACTTCCAGACATAAAAACCAGTGTCAAAGAATTAGAATAAATCCCTACAAAAGTCATTGTTGTAAGCATTCCTAAAATCGTTTTAGTAATACTCGAAAATATAGTTGCACCTACTTTAGCTATAAAAAATTCAAGAGCTGGTCGAAAATGAGCCCATGATTCACGAATACTGACTGCGTGCCAAGAAACTTTTTTAGGTAAAAAAAGCCATAGTCCAAGTTGAGAAAAAAAAGTGCTTAACGACTGGATAAGAACATATAAAAATAAATCAGATCTATTTTTTACAAATAATAGAACACAAACAAAGCTTAGTACTTTTATAAAGACGTTTAAGAGGGATATTTTTTTAAAATCTTCTATTCCAGCAAAAAACCATGATATATCAAATAAAGCTCCCAATACGACAAAAGACTGCGCTAAGTACAAATCTTTATTTGGCAAAAATAAAATCATTGTTAAATATACAATAAATGTTCCTAATGAAAAGAAAGCATTGAAAATTTGTAATTCAAAAAATTTCTTTGACAGGAGTTCTTTACTTTTTTTTACTATCGCAATCTCTCTTACTCCATAATTTGCTAACCCCAATCCAGCTACTAATGTAAAATAACTAACGATAGAACTAACATAATTCCACAATCCTAACCCCTCTGCTCCTAGTGCATGAGAAATAATTGGGATTGTCACTATGGGTAAAACAATTAGGGTCGCTTGATATATAGCTTGGTATAAAAAATTCATAGCGATTTTCTTATTCATCTGATCTCCTCAAGTATCTATTAAACTTTGTTTTTTATATAACCATCAGTAGCGTTAAGCGATTTTTTTATTACACAAGGATTGCCAAATACAATAGAATTATCAGGAATATTAACATTCACGAAGCTATTAGGAGCTATCAATACATTTTTTCCTACAGTTATTTTTCCAACTACTGCAACATTTTGTCCCAACCATACATTATCCCCAATAGTAGGTACACCTTTAGTCTTTCCTCTCGGTGAATGTCCTACAACAAGTCCCGGTGATATGGTCACATTTTTACCAATTGTTGCATCAGGATGAATAGCGACTTGTCCTTCATGATACATCACGATTCCTCGACCAATTTTTGTTTCTAGTGGAATATCCATCTGTATTTTTCTACCGAGTAACTTTGCTTGAATTTTATATAGACATTTTAAATATTTATTAGACACAGTTTGATATTTTCTAAAAAGAATAAAATACTTCACTTGCCTAGGCATTATTAAATACTTGAACAAACCAATCTTATATTGTCCAAAATATCTAAACACATCGCAATGTAATATCTCCGCTTTTCTTGATTCCATTTACTTTCCCTCGATTATGAGCTGCTCAGCAATTTCAAAGAAATCCTCTTGCTCAGCTATAATTGTTTTTATCTTTTTGGATAATGTTTCTCTTCTAAATTCATCTATCTCAAAAAATACTTCTAGCTTTTCTGCTATGTTGTTTTCATTATTGTAATCTATTGAATAGTCAGCAATGTCTAAATACTCATATGTTGCTTTTCCTTTTTCTTCATAGGAAATGTTAAATGCTGGTACAGAATTTAACAAGGAAAGAATACACATATGGAGCCTAGTTCCAATAACAAAGTCAAAGTCTCGTATGGCACACTGCAACTCGTTTAGATCATGGTAATCACTATCAATCGAGATTGATGTACACTCTTTTAAATTAAGTGTTTTTATAATATCTTCTGCAACTTTTGAATCATCCACATAATCGTCTAAACCTTGGCATGTTGATAGGAAAACTATCTCAAAGTCTTTTTCCAAACATATATTAATTATAGTTCCAATTAAATCATAATATCTAGTCTTAGAACGCCCTTCTTTATCCCATGACCTTACTGAAATTGCAACTTTTCTTTTCTTTTTGTCTATCTTATCTTGTAAATCTTTTTTGCCTAATAAAAATGCAGCGTCTTTCGTTAAATAAACATTTTTTAAATCACCATATTCTAAAACTCTGCGATAAGAAATCTCATCCCTAACAAAAATAAAGTCTAAGTTTGTAGCATATTTTATAAATATTTTTTGATCTGACCGAGTGAGGTTTCCTATTGATTGAGAATAAATACCTACCTTTTTTTTCAATATTTTTTTACACAAATAAAGGATATACATTCTAAATTCAATGCCATAGTAACTATGTATATATCCCCCGGGTGCTGAAATAATAGCATCCGATTGTCTATACTCTTTTTTTAAAATAATTGGGAAAAAAAATATGATTTTATTTAGAAATGGCAGCACTTTCCAAATAAATCTATAGATTCGTCTATCTAAAAGACTTCTACTCCAACTAGTTTCAGGATATTTTTCTTTTACCTTTTCAAAGTTATTGGTATTGTATATAACCTGATTTTCATTTTCAAATTTCTCTCCGACACTAAAGATAAGAGCAGCATCTCCATTATTTAATGGTACGCAATTATCAATCACTATTTTCATTATCAATCACTTTCTTTTAATTTATTTGAGGCTGCTATCCCAATAATTATTCCTAAGACAATATTTTGAGGACTACTATTAAATATTGCTTCTCCAAAAGATTCTAAAATTGCTTGTCCAAAAATGAACAGTGATAAAACAGCCATAAAGTAGGAATAATTTTTTTCAATCTTATTTTGATTAAATTTTTGTATCAGCTTTTTGGTGATTAGCAATAATATCCCTATATAAATTACAGTCCCCATAATACCAGTTTCACCTAATATTGCAGGCCAGTATGTGTCCGTCGCAAATTTGGGATCACTTGGTGTCAATCCATAAATCGAACTCATCCCATATTTGTAGTAATACTCACTATAGTTAACTCTTGCAAACCAACTTCCATATTTTGAAAAACCTACACCTAATGGAAAATAGTCTCTTACAATTTGAATGCTATTTGATAGCAAAGCTGATCTAGCACTCGTTTCTACACTAACACCATATAAACCAACATTGAAAATATACTTTTGTAAATTCTCTATAATCATATTTTGGAATACTACCAAAAATATAACCATTGGAAAAGCACCAATAACAACATTCCTCATTCGACTTTTTCTTGCAGATACAAATAGAATATAAAAGGAAATCAGGGCAATCATACTAAGAATCACTTTTACTCTTAACGATAACAAAGCAATAAAAAAGTGAAATATAGTAAAGACAAGAGTCGATTTTTTAGCCTTCTGAGAATACCTAGATAGGTAAATACTTCCCACTAATAAGCTAAACCATCCAGCTATTCCAGGATGAACAAATAAACCCATTGCTCCTCCAAAACCCAATATACGCGCATTATCTATATAAACAAAAGGAAATAATCGATGGTAAAAATCAGGCATTATAAAATTAATAATGACAAAAAGAGAGTTTATAAACGCTAGTACTAATAGAACTGATAGAGCATAATTCACTGTCGATTTTTTTACCGTTATATTCATAAAAGAAATAACTAAAATAAGAAATTTTACTGATAGAAAAGCACTATTCAACAAATTGGATGTACTTCCAATACTATTGAATTTAAATGAAAGTAACCCTATAGTTATAAAAATAAGAGTCAATAATAATAAATGAACACTCGTCTTGTTTATAGATTTTTTCATAAAAATTGATATTAATGAATATAAAAAGAAGAATGTGATGATAAACTCATCCAAATACGATATTAATGGATTATCCCAATAAAATTGAATTGTCTTTTGAAACAAAATAGTTACTATCATTACAAAAATAATGAATCGTTTAAAATTTCGCATTAGAAACCTCCTGGTAAACAAGAACTAACTGAGTAAATAGCTTTTGTTCATCAAAATTTCTAATTATGGTATTTCTAGAATTCTCAGAATAACGTTGCCATTTTTTTTGATCATTAAGTAGCTTTTCAATAACTAAAGCCAGTTCTTCAACATCCCCTGGTTTAACAAGCAAGCCATTTTTACTATCTGAAATCACAGATGAAATACTTCCTACATTTGTCGAAATCATTGGTAATCCATAACTCATACACTCTAGCAAACTCATCGGTAACCCTTCATTATATGACGGAAGTACTCCTATAGTCGAGCCCAGTATTTCCTTTTCCAGCTCTTTTTTGTCCCCTATCCATCCTAAAAATCTTACATGATTTTCCAACCCAAGCTCTTCAACTTTTTCTTTTAACCTTACTTCTTCTTCTCCAGTACCTGCAATTTTCAACGTTATACAATTTGTTTTTAGATAATTACTTTTTTTCAAAATCACCATAGCATCAATCAAATCATATATTCCCTTTCTTTTTAGTAACACTCCCGAAAAGAAAATCTTTTTTGATTCATTTTTCCACAATACAGTTTCTTCTGGAATAGGAACGGCATTGTGTATTACAGATATATTGATATCAGAATCAATACCTCTAAAGAAATTAGCCCATTCTTCACCTAAAACTATTACTTTTTTTTGTTTCAAAAGAAATTCCTTTACTTCTTCCTTTTTTCGCTTTGTTAGATTATCATACCAAATCTTAAACTCAGAACCGTGAATATGTAAAATAGTAGGTATCCTCTTTTTCCAAAAAATATTACATAAAATCCTTTTTCTGACATAACTTCCTTTATACGACATATGTATATGTACCAGATCAATCTTTTGAGAGGAAATTTTTTTTTTAATTCTAAAAATCGCATCACAAAAATATAAGCTTTTCATAATGAAGTTTTTATCTATATATGTTGAAATAAACTGATAGTTTAGCTCATCAGAATTTTTTAGCCAACCATCAATTTGTTTTATCACTGTACTGATCCCACCTTTTGCAGAAGAATGAGAGCCTATCATTAAAACATTAATCATTACCAACATAACCCCTTCTATCAATCTTAGCTAACATTTTTATTTGGTATCATTAATAATACTTATCAATGTCTCAACAAATTTTTTATTATTTGAAACAAATTTTTTGAATTGAAAACTATTAGATTGCGTTATCGCCTTTTCAAGCTCCCTCACGTCGTTTACTCCAATAATATATTTTGACGTAGAAAAACTATCAACTATCTGTTTCTGATGATTGTCAACATGCTCTCCAAACTCCTTTTTCCTAGGAACAGCAATAATCTTTTTTTCTTTTTTTAAAGCCGTTATAATCGCACCTGTTCCGCCATGCGTTATTACTAGTTCAGCTTTCTCCATTCTATTTTGGAAGGTTTGTCTATCTACAAACCTTTCGCTGTCAATAAATTGTGGTTCATATTCACTATAACCAATTTGTGCAAAAATTTCTTGAGTAATAATTTGTTGACCTTTCAATTTATCTAATTCTTTTAGCAATCTATCGAATTGGAATTTTTGAGAGCCTAATGTTACAAATATCATCTTTACCTCCTAATATACAGGTCCATTAAAAATAGCATCTGGATAAAATTGTTTCATTTCTTCCCATTGGACAAAAAACACATCAGAAAATTTATAAATAAATTTTCCAGTAAGTGTTTGTGAATTAATTTTAGCAAAAGATTCAATAAAAATTAGCTTTTTCTTGAATACTTTTCCTAAAATAAAAGTGGGAATAACAGCCAATGCCCCTGTGGAAATGATTATATCTGGTTTTTCCTTCATAAATATTTTAACGGATTGAAAAAAAATTTTTACGATATTTATAACAAACAATTTTTCGCGTCTATTTATTTGTTTTATGTAGTACGTGTTTTGATCATTGCCATTATAATCAGTTTTTTCAGTAACATAGTATACATCAAAACTTTCTTCTAGTATTTTTAACATTAATAATTGCTCAAAATGTCCTCCTGAAGAAGCAATTAAACATATTTTTTTGTTTGCTAGATTTTTTTTCTTATTTTCCATTTAATATGCTCCTTTAGAAAAAAACATAACCTTAGCTGTTTGAAAAATAAGCTTAAAATCATTGTAAAGAGACTGATTTTGAATGTATTCCAAATCAAAATCAACCATATCTTCAAAGTGAACGTCATTTCTGCCCCTAACTTGCCACAAACCTGTGCAACCAGGCTTAACACTTAATCGTTGCAGATCACGCTGACTATATTCAACGACTTCTCTTTGTAACGGCGGGCGAGGTCCTACTAGCGACATGTCTCCTTTTAGTACGTTCAATAGTTGAGGTAATTCATCAATACTTGTCTTCCGAATTTTTTTCCCGATTTTTGTCACTCTAGGATCATCTTTTATCTTGAACATAGCGCCTTCGATCTCATTTAATTCAATCAAATCATGAAACTGCTCCTCAGCATCTGTACACATAGAGCGGAATTTGTACATGGTAAATAAACGGCCTTGTTTTCCCACTCTTTTTTGTGAAAAGATAACAGGACCGTTTGGATCTTCTTTTCGTATTAAAATAGCAACAATTAAGAACACCGGACTTAACAAAATCAAACCAAGTAAACTACCAAATATATCTATCATTCTTTTAGTCAGTCTAAAAGATAAAGATCGTTGTTCAGAAAATTCAATTTTTTTGTGCATACTTCTACCAACATCTACAAACTTTCCCTCCAAATTTAACCACTCCTTTAGCATAAAAACCTATACCAACAATGTATTTAATTCTATGTTTTCTTTGACGATTATTATGTAGCCTCTATTCCTAAAAAAAAACAACTTCACCCTTTAAAATAAGCCGAATTTTTTCTTTTTGATTTCTCTAAAAATAGGCTTTTGGATATCATCCCCATTTAAAATATCTCTAGCCATTCGCTGCATTGCCTCGACATATTTATCGCCCATATCTTTTGCAATAGCATCATATGCTTTTTTCATAAAAAAGCCGCGCTTGCTAATATTATGTGCATCTGAAGCCATCATGTAGACCATATTATGTGCAACCATCAGTTTCGCAGTTCGCTCAATTTGTTTACCGAAAACACCGACATAACTTGGCGCCGTCAATTGAGTCAACACACCCATCTCTAAAAATGGCAATAGTTTGTTGGGCTCTTGAATAAACTTGCTATTTCTTTCTGGATGAACGATTACAGGTATGTGACCAGCTTTTAGCAACTCAAAAAATAAATGCTCTGTATATGCAGGAATGTCATTGCTAGGAAGTTCAATCAAAATATAGCGATTATCAAGATCTGCAAATAAAATATTTCCTGTCTGGATTTGCTCTGTTAAATCTCCGCTGATTCGCACTTCTTGTCCTTCAAATAAGGTAAGCGGGATACTTCGAAAATCTAATTCTTTCTGTAACTCTGCGACATGAGTAATTACCTGACCAGCAGGATTATCATATCTGCCATTATTATGATGAGGTGTACAAAGAATATGAGTAATTCCCTGCTTTACGGCCATCCTAGCCATATCAAGCGAATCGTCGATTGTTTGTGCACCATCATCAATTCCTGGTAATATATGGCAATGTAAATCAATCATTGGCTTTTTCCTTTCCTGCGATTATTATGAACCGTAGTAATAGCCTTGATCTGCTACATTTTTAGAGCCATTGTATACGACACCTAAAATATTCGCATCTACTAGTTCTAATAAACTTTTAGCTTTCAATAAAGAATCTCTTTTTGAGACATTTTCCCGGACGACTAAAATCGTTCCGTCTGATTTTGATGATACGATTTGTGCATCTGTTACCGCTACGACTGGTGGCATATCAAAGATTACCAAATCATACTGTTGTTTTAATTCCATCATCAATTCTTTCATTCGTCTAGAGTCCAACAACTCGGAAGGATTTGGCGGCTTAGGTCCACTTGTCATTAAGAACAAATTATCAACACCTGAAGCTTGCACCACTTGATGCAGTAATGTTTCACGGCTCCCTAATAAAGTACTTAATCCACGGATATTATCCAAAGAAAATGTTTTGGCTACTGTTGGTTTACGCATATCTGCGTCTACTAACAGCACACGTTTACCCGAATTAGCAAATACAATAGCCAGATTGGCTGAAGTCGTAGACTTTCCTTCGCTTGGTCCTGAAGATGTGATTACTAATGTTTTTAGATCTCTATCTACCATAGCATATTGGATATTTGTTCGAATCGTTCTATATTGTTCAGAAATTGGTGAAGACTTATCCGCTAATGTAATTAAGCTTACTGCTTTAGTTTTCTGTTTTTTTTGAGGCCTTACTTTATTTGTCATTCTATACTCCTTTAAACTCGTGGACGACTTCTACGTGCTGGGGGTGTAGAGTTATCTGGTTTACTGTTTTCTTTCGGTGCAGATCTAGGAACATCTCTGTTTGGATATCTTGAATCGGTAGAAAATGATTCTGAAGGTGTGCGGACAACTTTTGCGTTTAATTCTTTCGCTGTCATATTAGGAACAACTCCCAATATCGTAAATCCAAGTTCATCTTCCACAAATCCATCATCCTTAATCGTTTTGTCAAATAATTCTAGAATAAAGGCTAAAACTACTCCAAACATAACACCTAAAGCCAATCCAATAATCAAGTTTATCTTATTATTTGGTGACACTGGGTTCACATTGGCTGTTGCTGCCGATATAATCGTGATTTTATCCACATTCACCATATCTTTGGCTTGTTCTTGAAAAACTAAAGCTGTTTGATTGGCGATATTTTGTGCTACTATTGGATCTGTTACTTTAGAAACAATAGAAAACATTTGTGAGTTTGGTGACTGATTTACAGAAATACTTTCTCCTAGCGCTTCAACTGATAAATCATTTTCATGCTCTGTTTTCATTCTTTGTTGTACTTCAGTCATTACAGTATCGCTTTTAATCAAGTCTTTATAGGTGTTGATCATTTGTAGATTTCCATTGATATCATTAACATTCGTTGTTTCATTTTGCGGTAATCGAACAATTAATTGAGCTTGAGAACTGTATTTAGGCGTAATCACAAAATAGGTTAACATTCCAGCAACACCTAATCCCAAAAACATACTGACAATAATTAAACCAACACGTTTCTTCAATACTCCAATTAATTCTTGTAAACTGATCGTCTCTTCCATTTCTTCCTCCAATTAACTACATACAAATAATTATAAATTCTAGTTGAATCAAGTACAAGGTTATTTGCAAAGAATACACTATCAATTATTTCAAGAATTATTGAAATAATTGATAGACAGGTCATTATTCATTTGGTTGAACTTCATCTTGTTCAGTTGCTGAACCATCGATTGCTTGCTTTTCTAGCAACTTATCAATGACATCCAATTGATCTGATAATTCTTTTTTCAATGTTTCATTTTTAATCTCAGATAGCTGATTGAAAATAAAAATAAAGTTTTCCATATTTGCTTCACTCGTCAGGACTCCATCACGATTCATTTCAGCGATGGATTGTTTTATCTCATTGTATTGTTTAACTTGAACATCCATTTGATCTAATACACTAGTGATTGCCTCGCTCCATTGATCTTTCATTTTGGAAACATCATTGCGTATCTTTATAATATCCTCTGCAGTTGTATTTTCTTTTATAACAACATCTAAATTTTCTGTTGTCCAGTCAGTCGGAGCTTGAACAAGTAAGTCACTTACTCTTTTTTGAATGCCGCTTTTATTTTTGACCTCTTCTATTTTAAGCAATAGTTCTTTTTTGCCTTGCCATACTTCCGAGTTGTCTGTTAAGAAATCTTTGCTTTTCAGTCCAAAATCTACTGCTTCGGTTTTTAATATAATGATATCTCTTTCTATATCTTTTATTTTTGCTTTTTCTATTGGTTCTACTAAAAATTCTTCTTGATCATTTTGATACAATTGACGGATTTGTTTATTCAAGCGTTTGATTTTTACAGCTTCGCTTTTTATTGTTGATTTTGCATACTCAACTTTTCTTTGTTGTTCTTGATTTGCCTTTGACCTTATCCCTATTAAACAGATGCTAATTGAACTTAGGATAACAATTATGTAAATAATTTTACCAACCCAACCACTTTTTACCACTATTACACTCCTTTTAAAGATACCTTTCTTTTCATAACCAACCTTTTATTATTGCCATTTAGACATACCAACCTTGTACGTCTGCTAATTATTTCTTTTGATAGATTCTAAAAATGCTATATAGTCTGTTTGCTCAATCGTTTCTATAATACTTAACTGTCCAAATTGCCCTAGGGTAACTTCTGCTAAAGTACCAGCTATCAAATGTGTCACCGTCGCATTTCCTATCAATTCCATCCAATAACCGTCTGAATCCTCTTCATGCACTACGGTTTTTACCATACCGCCAGTATTTTTGACAGTAATCGTTTCGTTAAATTCACCATTGTACAACAATACATACATCAAGCTACTCGCACACATTGCAGTTCCACAAGCATTAGTAAAACCAACTCCACGTTCAAACGTTCGAACAAAAATTTGATTTTCACCTAGTATTTCTACAAAACTTACATTGACCCCATCAGGAAATAGAGGATTATCTCCATTTACATATGTTGCAATTCGCTCAAACTCTCTGCTCATCAGTGTTTTATGATCTACAAATGCAATCAGATGAGGATTAGGAACTGCTACAGCTGAAAATTTTAATTCACTTGATAATTCTGGAATCACTTCATTCATGATCGTATTTTTGTTAGTGTTCATTGGGAGTGCTGCCGCTTCAAAACGGACAGGTGAAATCTCAACTTGATAGGTTACTACTTTTTCAGCAAGTTTAGGTGCTTTACGTACCTTGAGATCTGCAAACATTGTTTCTACAGTAAAGGATTCTTTGTTGTATTTTTCAGCTAAATACCTAGCAACCGTACGCAATCCATTACCACACATACTCGCTTCACTGCCATCACTATTGATCACACGCATCTTCGCTAGTGACTCTCCTTTAACGACTTTTTGTACCAGTAATAGACCATCTGCTCCACCCAAAAGTCCTGTATCTCTGTCACACAAAAAAATGCGTAAATCATTGATTTCCTTATCGGTTAATGGTCGTTCCAACTTTGTTTCATCTATCAAAAAGAAATCATTTTCTGATCCATGAACCTTCTGCATAGTTATATCCATGACAAAACTCCTTTATTCTCTGCCTTTACAGATTTTCTATCCTTAACTATTAGTATGCCATAAACAAAAAGAGGAAAACAGTGTATTTTACTGTTTTCCTCAAAAAGTTTATAAAAATATTCTTTTTTTCTGGTTATTTAGCCGCTGCAAAACGTTTGTTGACTTCATCCCAGTTTACAAGATTCCAAAATGCGTCAATATAATCTGGACGTACATTTTTGTAATTTAGATAGTAAGCATGTTCCCACACATCTAGTCCTAAAACAGGTGTTTTACCATCCATCAAAGGAGAATCTTGATTAGGTGTTGAAGTAATTTCTAGTTTGCCGTTATTTAAAACTAACCATGCCCAACCTGAACCAAAACGGCCAGTTGCAGCTACTTTAAATTCTTCTTTTAATTTATCGAAACTACCAAATGTTGAATCAATTGCCTCTTTGATATCACCTGTTGGTGCGCCACCTGCATTAGGTGCCATGATTTCCCAGAAGAAGGCATGGTTAGCATGTCCGCCGCCATTATTACGTACCGCTGTACGAATATCTTCAGGAATACTATCCATGTCAGCGATCAACTCTTCAATTGATTTAGTGCCAAGTTCAGGATGTTTGTCGATTGCTGCATTTAAGTTTGTCACATACGTGTTATGGTGTTTGTCGTGGTGTAGATGCATTGTTTCTACATCAATATAAGGTTCTAATGCGTCATAAGCATAAGGTAAATCTGGTAAAGTGTAAGTCATAAAAAAATCCCTCCATTAATTAAGTATAAAGTTTCATACATTTATAGCATAACAGATTTTATAGCAACCTTCAAAGTAATTGCTTACAAAGTTTGGTATAAACTTGTTTTTCCCTGTTAACTCCTTTAAAATGACGTGTGTACTCAATTTCAAGTCAGGAGAAAATTTATGAACTCATTTACGCTCTTTAAACACTCATTATTTCAATTAAATGACCTCCATCAAGCAAAAAAGATGCCGTTTTGGAAAGTCATTTTATATGTTCTTTTTCTAAGTATTATTCTTGCACTTCCTATAACAAAACAAATCTTTTCCATAATGCAAGACATCAAAAATGATGGACAAAAAATTGCTGCAAAACTGCCCGATTTTAAAATTACTGACGGAAAATTCCAAACAGCAAAAGGTGCTGAAGGATTCATTTACCAGACAAATTCTATCATCTTTACCTTTGACCCTGATGGAAAACGATCCGTTAATGATGTAACTGCTGATTCCGTTGGAAACGCTGTTGGTTTAGGCTTTTTACAAGATGAATTTGTTATCGCTCTGCCCAACTCAGGTGCTGCGGATTCACTACTGGGAGCTAGTCAATTTGAAGTCCCTTATTCTAAAGGAACACTTGATGGGCTAAATAGTGATAATTTAAAAAAATCATTAGATGAAGCCAATGTTCCTTTTTGGATAAAGCTAGTTGTTTTTATCTTTACCTTGTATCCAACTTTCATTAACTTGATCATCAATCTACTAATGGTTACAATCGGTGCTAACTTATATAGTAAAATTCGTTTATATAAACTACGCTTTTTAGACTGCCTAAAGATTTCAACTTATTGTGCGACATTACCTGTAATCATTAGCAGCGTTCTTCATTTTATCAATTCGGCTTTTGATGATAGCTTTTTGATTGTCTTCATTTCTTTATTGATATTTTTCTTTGCTATCCGTAAAGAAGAACGACAAGTACCGCCTTTAGCTTAAACCTAAATAAGAAATAGCCGCTCTATTCTTAACCTTTTCTTAGATTCTCAGTTCTATTATTATATGTTAAGATAGACCATGAATTATACTTGTTGAAAATTAGTAACCAAAATAATCGCGAAGCATTAAGGAGAGAATTCATTATGGGAGAATTGACCCATCGTAAAAATACACGTCGAGTTAAAGTTGGAGACTTAACAATCGGTGGCAGTGATGAGCTTTTTATTCAAAGTATGTGTACAACCAAAACACATGATGTTGACAGCACTGTAGCTCAAATCAAACGCTTAGAAGACGCAGGTTGTCAAATCGTTCGTGTTGCCGTTCCAGATGAGGCTGCTGCGGATGCATTAGGGGCAATCAAACGTCAGATCTCAATTCCCTTAGTGGCTGATATTCACTTTGACTATCGTTTAGCTCTGAAAGCAATTGAACAAGGTGTAGATAAAATCCGAATCAATCCTGGTAATATCGGACGTAAGGACCGTGTAGAAAAAGTTGTTACTGCTTGTAAAGCAAAAGGAATCCCAATCAGAATTGGTGTAAATGCTGGTTCATTAGAAAAAAAATTCTTGCAACAATATGGTTACCCCACTGCTGAAGCTATGGTTGCTAGTGCAGTTGAACACATTAAAATACTTGAAGAATTAAAGTTTTACGATATCATTGTGTCACTAAAAGCTAGCGATGTTAATTTAGCTATCGAAGCCTATTCTTTAGCTGCTCAAACTTTTGACTATCCTCTACATTTAGGAATTACTGAAGCTGGGACAAAATTTTCTGGTGGAATGAAATCTGCAGCAGGCTTAGGTGCCTTGCTTTCTCGAGGCATTGGAAATACTTGTCGTGTTTCCCTTTCAGCTGACCCTGTAGAAGAAATCAAAGTAGCCAAAGAAGTCCTAAAAGCCTTCGGTCTGGCAAGTAATGCTGCCACACTGATTTCTTGTCCAACTTGCGGACGAATCGAAATTGATTTGATTCCGATTGCGAATGAAATAGAAGAATATATTGAACAGATCAAAGCACCGATCAAAGTGGCTGTTTTAGGCTGTGCTGTTAATGGTCCAGGTGAAGCTCGCGAAGCAGATATCGGAATTGCTGGTGGAAACGGCAAAGGAATGCTGTTCAAAAAAGGGAAAATCATCCGTACTGTTCCAGAAGAAATAATGGTTGACGAATTAAAAAAAGAAGTGGATATCCTTGCAGCAGCGTATGCTCGTGGAGAAAAAATATAAGTTACATGATCCTAAAAAAGATTGAACTGTTTAATAAGCAGTTCAATCTTTTTTTGTTTGCGGTACATTTTTGTTACAATAGACTAGCAAGGAGGAATTCAAATGGGACAACCACTAATCTATCTTTATGAACAAATGAAAGAAGAACAAGTTGAAACAATCAGACAAAGTGCTCCTGATCATATAATCATTGATGCGAAAAGAGAAGTACCGCAAATAATTGAGGATGATATTGAAATCATGTTAGGCTGGGACAAGGACTTAGGACAACGTTTGCTTGACTCAAAAACAAGCCACTTGAAATGGGTCCAATCTGTTTCTGCCGGTGTTGACTCATATGATTTAAATCGTTTTGCTGAGAAAGGTATTTTACTATCCAACGCTAGCGGCATCCATAGCATCTCAATTGCAGAACATGTTTTAGGTGTTTTATTGGCTGAATTTAGAGGAATCCGCGCCAGTATCGATAATCAGTCAAAAAAGGAATGGTCCACCAATAACATTTCCTACCAACAATTATCTATGCAAAAAATGTTGATTGTTGGAACTGGCCGCATCGGTCAACAACTTGCTGTCTTTGCACAAGGCTTAGGTATCCAAACATATGGAGTCAATACTTCCGGTCACGTAACAAATGGTTTTATCGAGTGTTATTCTCATAAGAATATGAGTCGCATTGTTAATGAAATGGATATTGTTGTGAATATTCTACCTCTAACCGATGAGACTTATCAAATGTATAATGAAAGAATGTTTCTTTCGATGAAACCAGGAACTGTTTTTGTTAATGTTGGACGTGGGCCTTCTGTTAATACAAGTGATTTGATTCATGCATTAAATACAGGCCAACTAAGTTTTGCAGCACTAGATGTCTTTGAAGAGGAACCTTTACCTGAAAACAGTCCACTTTGGACTATGAAAAATGTTTTGATTACCCCTCATATCTCTGGCTTAACGCCTAAATTCAAAACAAAATTGTTGACTATATTTATGCAAAATCTCAAACAATATTTGACCGATAAAACTTTAGCTAAAAATGAAATAGCGTTACACCAAGGTTATTAAAAAATACTGACTCGAATCACTAATGAATAGTTTCGAGTCAGTATTTTATTATTTTTGATCTTTTTCTGTTTCTTTAACAAGATAGATCGGGCGTTTTTTTGTTTCCAAGAAAATTTTACCAATATATTTTCCTATAATTCCAAGGCAAAGTAACTGAAGTCCTCCAACAAACAAAATGATACAAACCATAGACGGCCATCCGCTAGTAGGGTCCCCTTTGATAATCGTTCTAAAAAAAATAACAAGCATTGCAATAACGGATCCCGCACATGAAAAAGCCCCCACATAAGAAGCCAGATTCAATGGCGCTTCTGAAAAGTTCACGATTCCATCAATCGAATAACTCAGTAAACTCCAGAATGACCATGAGGTAGCCCCAGCTACTCGTTCACGATTCTCGTAAGAAATATACTCTGTATTAAATCCTACCCAGCTGAAAATCCCTTTTGAAAAACGGTTATACTCTGTTAATTCTAAAATCCCATCAACCATTTGTCTTGTCATCAAGCGAAAATCTCTAGCTCCATCGACCATTTCAGTTTCACCGATTTTATTGACTAAACGATAAAACATCTTAGCAAAAAAGCTGCGGATAGGCGGTTCACCTTCGCGGTCACCTCGTCTGGTGCCAACACAATCTAATTCTTTATTCGTCTCTAACATTTGAATCATTTTCGGCAATAATTCAGGAGGATCTTGTAAATCCACATCCATCACGGTAACTAAACTGCCTTTCGCCTCTTTAAGTCCAGCATATAAGCCCGCTTCTTTCCCAAAATTTCTAGAAAAAGAAAGAAAACGAACCTTTTCAGGATGTTCTTTATATAAGTTTCTCAGTGTATTTAATGTTTGATCTTTTGACCCATCGTTAATAAATATATATTCTATATCATGGTGAATTTGCGAACTCACTTTCTCCACTTCTTCAAAAAACAATGGAATGGATTCCTCTTCATTGTAACAAGGAACAATAATTGATAGCATGAAATTTCCTCCAAAAAAAAGTATTATTTGTTGATTATAGCATACATCTACGCCTTAGTAATAAAAAAATTACGAATAAGATCATGACCTATTTCCACACGCTCATGACAGTACCATAAAAATCACCTAAAACAAATTTACGCGATATAAATAACACGCATTTTTTAATCGATTCATTTAAAAAAAGCGAACACCTCAATAATTATAAGGTTTACAAACAAAAAAATAATATTAATGTAACTTTAAATAATTATTACATTTTTGATTTATATTTAATTTACAATTGAAATCTATTGAACAAATGGTTATTATATAAAGAGAAAATGATTTTTAATCTATTAATATATTTATTTTTGTGAAATATATAACTTTCAATTATTATAAAAATCATAATTTATTACTAAGGGAGACTACATATGCTAGAAGACATTTTGTTAGATGACGTTGCGCAGCGTAAAATAAGCGTTTTTAATCAGTTATTGAACACCGCAAATGGTACATATAGCGTTCACTATTTTGAACAATTCACAGATTTTTCTTACGCCCGCTTAAACTCGTTGTTCTCTGAAATACATGAAGATCTCATGGAAAAACAAGGGCTTGCGTTATTAACTAGCCAAGGCAAAGTACATATTGATTTATCTAAGTTACGTGATATTCCATATTCACAATTTCTATTTCGTAAAAGTTTGCCTTATAAATTTTTACTGGCAACCATTTTAGAGAAGAATTATACAATAGAAAATTTTTGTAGAGACCATTTTATTAGCCGGGCTTCCATTATCCGTAGACTACAACCATTGATCAATTATTTAAAGGATTTCGATATTCAGTTAAACTGTTCAAAACTTCAGTTAACTGGAAAAGAAAACTTGATTCGTATTGTTTATTTAAACTTCTTTTGGATCGCATCTTATGGAGAAGACCTATTTTTAGCGTTGGATGAAACCAAACGAGGCTTTGATTTATTTGATCCGGAAGATCGTCAATGGATGACATACACAGAACCTAGAGAATGGTATTTGCTGACAACGATTTCTCAGCTACGTATCAAAAAAAAACATTTCATTATCGAACCTCCGTTTAAACAATTGGCTTTTCCTAAAGTAAATATGTCCTTTATTAAAAAATTAGAACAAGTAAATCTACCTCAACATTTCATAGAACGAGAATCCACTTTTCTTTCTTTTATGATGTTTTACTGGAATATTTATTTTTATGCAGATGATCCTAGAATTAGCTATGTAAAAGAATATATGACTAGCGAGCAGCAGCCTTTAAGTAATCTGATTGAACGTTTTGAAGATTTTTATCTTCCTTTATTCACAGAAAAACAACTTTCTGAGGCTGAGAGAGAGGTATTGAATATCAATATCTTTACTACTTGCCTCAATCACTCTGTGATAAAAGACTCACTACCACTAGCTATCAACTTTATGGAAACGTGTATAAAAAAACAAAACCCTTTATATGCTCCTCTTTCTGCAAAAGTGAGAGAATTCCTTAAACAAATTGTTTTAACTCCTGAATTTACGTGGATAAAAAATTGTTTGGAAGACTTAACCTATATTTGTTCATTTTTATTACTTCCTTTTTATGAACGAAGTAATCCAAAATATCAATTGAACGTGGGTATTATTTTATCACCAAATGCTATTTTTCTGCAGTCTCTTTTTGATTTTTTAGAACAAATTTCCTTTATTTCAGTTTCTTTTGTTTCTTCAGCTTCTGAGGATGACTACGATTTTTACATAGCTGCATCAAAGCTTTTGATACCAGATAAAGTCAAGGATAATGGTAACTTCCAAGTCATTCCATTATCTCCTGCATTAGATTATCAAGTAGGACTTATTGATACGTTACATAAAAAATATACAGCCAAGTCTTCTTCTTTAGACAGCTGATACCGTTAAATCTATTTTTCTCTGTACACTAAACAAGAATATCTAGCTCCTTCGCCGCTATGTCGAAGGAGCTTTTTCCAGTCACTTGTCCCGCTTACTCTGTCTTTTCTTTCTAAATAAGTGAAATACGAGTCAGACTATTGTTTCAAGTCTTCTTTATTTCCAGCAAATTTATATTGAGGTTCCTCTTTTTCCTCATCATAATCCACTAATAAATCATATCCTTTAAAGAACCAATCGTCTGTCTCTTCGATAAAATAAGTAATTCCATCGATTACTTCTTTGACTAATGGCTGATCTGGTGCTTCTACAGACATTGCGATTGAAAATCCTTCATGAACATCTGTTTTACCATAAATTTTACCATAAAAACGAATACCACTATCTGAAGTGACACCTACTTCATCTTTGAACCATTGTTGTGCACGTGGTGTAATTGTTAATTCCATCTTTCATTTCCTCCTAACATAAAAGCATTGCAATCTCGTTCAGCCGAGACTAATGCCATCTCACTCCTTGTCATTTTAGCATATAGTCAAATTTTCAGGGAATAAACTGCTTACCCTACTCATTCATTTTTTCATCTAACAAATCAACGTCGTCTGTTTCACCTACGACTAATAAGTTATCATTTTCTCTAACCATTTCTTCTGCTGCAGGTGATGTGATGACTTCAGATTTTGAGCGACGTATAGCAACAACCGTCAATCCAAACCGCTGACGGAAGTTTAATTCTCCTAATGTTTTGCCATAAAATTTTGGATTCGAGACACGCACCTCGGCTAAGGAAACTTCATTTGATAGCTCAATGTAATCTAAAATATTTCTAGAAACCAGTTTATGGGCAACCCTGATTCCCATATCTCTTTCCGGATGAACAACTAAATCTGCACCAATTTTTTCTAAGACTCTTGCATGGTATTCATTGACTGCTTTAGCCAAAACATTCGGTACACCCATTTCCTTCACCATTAAGGTGACCAAAATACTCGCTTGAATATCCTCTCCAATAGCCACAACTACATGATCAAAATTGCGAATACCCAAAGAGCGCAACGTCGCCTCATCCTGTGCATTTGCCACAACTGCGTGTGTTGCTATATTCATATATTCATTTACTCGATCTTCATTACTATCAATCGCCAGAACTTCTTGACCAGATTCAATCAACGTCTGACAAATACTGCCACCAAATCTCCCTAATCCAATAATTGCAAAATTTTGCTTCATGTTTATCATGCTCCTAGTGTTAAGTTTAATTTAAGTATAACAAACTGATACACAATTGAACAGAAACAGCGGTTCTATTTTATTATGCTTACCTATTGTTATGCAAAGAGGTATAAAACGTTTTGAGAAAAGTTCAAAGCCACAGAGGAGCCAATCGATTTTTCTTTTATTTCTTATTATAAATGCTAAAAAAAATAGAGAATAGAGTCATTAGTGGATGACTCTATTCTCTATTTCTTTATTTTGCCAATCCATGTTGAAACGCATAAATAGCTGCTTGTGTGCGGTCTTCAACATCTAGTTTCGCTAAAATATTTGAAACATGAGTTTTAACTGTTTTAAGCGTGATAAATAACTCATCCGCAATTTCCTGATTGCTGCGTCCTTTGGCAATCAACATTAAAATTTCATGTTCACGATTCGTCAAATCTTCATGCAACACGGGTTCGTGTTTTTTCGTTAAACGTTCCATCATTTTTGTTGTTACTTCTGGTTCTAAAACACGTTCTCCTCTAGAAATTGCTCGAATAGCATCTGCAATCTCATGAGCTGTCGAAGTTTTCAAAAGATAACCAGCAGCTCCTGCTTCAATTGCCGGATATACTTTTTCATCATCTATAAAACTAGTAACAATGATGATTCGAGCTTGCGGCCAATCTTTTAAAATCGCCTTCGTTGACTCGATTCCATCCATGACATCCATGACTAAATCCATTAGAATTACATCAGGTCTTAATTCTAATGCCTTCTCATAGCCAATCTGACCATTTTCAGCTTCTCCAACCACTTCAATATCTTCTTGAATCGACAAATAAGAGGATACGCCTAATCGTACCATTTCATGGTCATCTACTAACATTACTTTGATCACTTGCTAATTCCTCCTTTATTACAGGCACTTTGATCTCAACACTTGTTCCTTGACCTTTGAAGCTGATTATCTTAACAATACCGCCCATACCAGCTACACGTTCGCGAATATTTTTTAAACCGTAACTACCGGCTTTATTATCATTCTCACTCATATCGAAACCAACACCATCATCAACTAAACGCAATAACACATTTTTATCCACTTGATGTAAATAAACTTCAAGTTCTTTTGCTTTGGCATGTCGCAATGTGTTTGAAAGTAACTCCTGAACAATTCTAAATAGATGATCTTCGATGCTGTTATTCAAATGAACATCTTCAACATCCCAAGTCAATTCGATCTTGATTTTTGTTTGCAATTCTTTTAACAATTGCTCTATCCCTTTACGTAAGCTTTTTCCTTCTAAACTTACTGGACGCAAATGTAACAATAATGCGCGCATCTCAGATTGAGACGCGTTGATGATATCTGTTACCGTTACTAATTGTTTACGAAACATTTCAGGTGTCTCACTTCGTTGTGCTTGTTCATTCAGTGCTGATAGCATCATCATCGCAGCAAACAGCTGTTGACTGACAGAATCATGCAGTTCTCTAGCAAGCCTGTGCCGTTCTTCTTCTAAAATTTCTTCTTTTGTTTCCCCGTCCATCAATTGCGGACGGCTATTCAATAATTGCAATTCCTTTGACATTTCTAATAATTTCGTTCGGATTTTCAAGATATCTTGGTCAACTTCACCAATATATTGATCGTTACTTGCATGCGGTACATTCTTAGTAAGAGCAGGGCTTTCATAGCTACCTCTTGCTAATAAGCGAAGTTTTTCTTCAATTCTACCATATTGTGATTTTTGTACAATAGATACGAGTAAAAAAGTTGATAATCCGACTAAAAGAGAAATCAGGATCATATGGAAAATCAAAGGAATGTAAAATACTTTCCTTTGAAGTAATTCCAACATCCAATTTTTCTGTTTGATTGAATGAAAATATGAAAATAATGTTAGTAAAACAACAATAAATGTGCTGCAAGATGCGTATAAAGAAAGCATCTGTCGAGACATCTTACCCATCATACGCGAATCACCTCTAGATCCCCGACTAATGTATTTGTGATGATTTTCAATCGACGATTATTCGTATCAAAGTCATTGCTATAGACTTTTAAAGATTCATTTTTCAGATGGTATTTTTCTTCTTCAAAGTTAACATTTCCATAGAAAGTTGAATGTTCCAACATCACAGCAACACCTAATGGAACCAAAATTCTCGTCCGACCAAAACCTTTACGAATAATGATAATGCTATCATCTTTAGGTAATAATGTATTGCCTAAGTCAACGATCGTATCACCAGAAAGAATATCTATATTGATGTCATTCCACTCGTAAACATTGCTTCCTATACGCTCATTGGCAAACCATGGACGCTTAAAACGACGACCGCTTTTCGGTTCTACATTTGTCGTTTCTACCATAATCATTTGTTTCTTTCTCCATGGAGCTCGTTGTGTGATATCAACGCCAGCGATCTCTACACCCTTTAAGCCAACAAACAAAACAGCAAATACTAACATCAGCCAAAAAGCGGGACTATTCATTACTCCGATCAAAATTAAAATGATTCCTAATACTAATTGAAAGTTATTGAAATTACTGCGATGAACTTTTTTCATTGCATATACAACACTTAAGATACCCAACACTAATAAAACAGCTAGACCTGGGTTATGTATAATTTGCCATAAAGCTAAAATAAAAAGTAATGATTCTACTACAATAAAAAAACGCCATGGGTTATTCATCATAATCCCCCTTCCTATGAAATTAGTATACCTTGATTCCCATATTAATGTTAGTTGCTAAAGCCCCATTTTACTATAGGACTTTAGCCCTAATTTTTTCAGTATCTATTCAGGTTTAAAGGGCAAGTCAAAGCTAATAATAGCTTTGGCCCGCCCTTTGTGCTTATTCATTGTTTTGTTAGCCAACTTTTATGATTCTTACCTGCATATCTCCACCCGGAGTTGCAATAGCCACTTGATCGTTCAAGCGTTTACCAATCAATGCTTGTGCAATTGGTGAATCATTTGAAATTTTACCAGAAAATGGATCTGCTTCTGCACTGCCTACAATAGTATACTCTTCCTCATCACCATCTGGCAATTCAATAAATGTCACCGTTTTTCCAATCGAAACTTCGTCTGAATCAACACCACCATTATCAATGATCTGTGCAAAGCGAATCATATTTTCTAAGGTTGTGATTCGACCTTCTACAAAAGCTTGCTCATCTTTAGCGGACTCATACTCAGAGTTTTCTGATAGATCCCCAAAGCTTCTTGCAATTTTTATACGTTCAACGATCTCTTTTCGTTTAACTGTTTTTAGTTCTTCTAATTCTTGTTCTAATTTTTCTTTTCCTTCAAGTGTCATAGGAAATACTTTTTCTACCATGTTAATTTCTCCTTCTAAACTTACCACAATGTTTTATTTTGTTTTCATTGAAAAATTCCGCTTTCAATCCACAAAAGAGTACCACGCTTTAAGCAAATTGTAAATAATATTCACTTAATTTTTATAAATACAATAGATTTTCCTTGTAACAGAGCCCTTATCACGGTTCTCTTTGACTGGATTAATGGTAAAGCGAAACGAGCCGCCTAAATTATAGGTTGGCTCGTAATAAGATACGCAAACTTAAAAGCTATTCACTTTTTTCAGTTTCTGTGTTATTAACATATTTGTCCACAAATTCTTGATGTTGTTCATATGTCTCTGCAAAATAAACATTTCCAGTTGAGATATCCGCAACAAAGTAAAGATAATTATTTTGGATTGGATTTAAGACAGCGTTGATTGCTTGCTCACTTGGACTATCAAACGGTCCAGGACCATATCCAGTATTTTTATAAAGATTATACGGTGAATCTACTTCTAAATCTTTATACGTTACCAGTTCTTTGTGTTCACCTAGAGCATATAAAATTGAAATATCTGATTGCAATGGCATATTCGCTGCAATTCTATTAAAGAAAACTTGAGCGATTTTTTTACGGTCTTCTTCTTTCACGCCTTCTTTTTCTACCAATGACGCTAGTGTTAGTACTTGTTGGATCGTCATTCCCTTAGCATGAACCATTGGAATAAATGGCTCGATCACACTACTGGTCTTTGCGATCATTTGGTCAACAAAATCTTCTAACTTAGCATCTTTGTAATAGTCATAAGTTGCAGGGAATAAGTAACCTTCAAAGCGATAACGAACATCGCTTGCTTCAGCTGCACTGCCTAATAACTCTGGATACTTCTCTTTCATCTTATCGAAGAATGCTTGATTCTTCATTAGTTCGATAAATTGATCTTTCTTAAATTCGGTATTTTTCTCAATGGCATCCCCGATCTTATCAATATCAAAGCCTTCTGGAATCGTTACTTTTCCATCAGCCAACTGTGTGGGTTCAGCTGTTCCACCTTCTCTTAACAGTGCACCGATCTCATCCAATGTCATGTTAGGCGACATTTGGTAGTAGCCAGCCTGAAAATCAGTCAAATTTTTAAATTTTGCGTAATAATTGAAGACCATTCCGCTTTTGATAACTTTACTGTCTTCTAAAATGTTGGAAATTTTTTTATTCGACGAGTCTTCTGGAATGTGTACTTGAACCAATTTTGTATCTTTTTTATCGAGTGGTTGCAATCCTGCATTGACATACTTATAAAAAGTGAAACCAAAAATGGCAATCACCAGTAATAGGACTGATGCAACGATCAATACGATCCGACTAACAATACGGTCTTCTTTCTTTCTGGTACGTTTGTTGGAATTATCCTCTTTAGGACTCTGCATGTTGTCAGTCTCTGATGGATCACTTGGATTTTCAACTCGGCTTGCATGATGCTCTGCACTGCGAGAACCGACTGATTCTACTACATCTGTTTTTTCTGGTTCACTCGGGTTTTCTGACTGGAAATGGTATGCCCGATTATATTCTGCTTCGTTATGCTGCGATAGGTTCTGAGCATTATGTTCAGAAGAAGCTGAATCCTCATTCTCAATTTCTTCTCCACGCAAAGAACGCAAGACCTGATCTTTGAATGAAGACTTGGAATGATCTTGATTATTTTGGTTATCTTCTGCCAAAACAAATCCTCCTTACTTTCTATGTATCTTCTTTAACTTTTACCATTATACATGAAAGCTTTTTAAATTTAAACTTTTTTAGAGAAAAGTCACTAACTTGTAAGATTTGTTTTCTTGATTTGTTAAAGAAATAAGGATCGGGATAGACGTTTATTTCTGAAAAAATTACCTCTGTTTTCGCTGTTCATTCATGCATAGAGCCCAAAACAAAACTGTTTATTCGTTTTGTTTTGGGCTCTTTGATTTCAAATTATTCTGCGCTAAGCGCTGCCATTGTAATATAATTATAAGGTTGATTAAAATGTGGCAAGAAGAAAATGTCTAGTAACTTCAGTTTGTCGATCGTTACTTTTTCTTCGATGGCTAGTGAGAACATATGGATTCCCATCGAAATATCTTCATAGGAAGCCATCTGGGCTCCGACAATACGCCGAGAATCCTCTTCATAAACGATTCTGATTTTGACTTTATTGTTTTCTTTCATAAATCCAGGTTTTTGTAGATCTTCAAATTCAGTATATTTTATTTTCAAACCTAATTTTTCTGATTCTTGCACTGTCAATCCTGTAGAAACCATATGATAGCCAAAAATAGAAATCCCGTTTGACCCTTGAACACCAATTGATTCTAAAGGTGTTCCACCAACGTTATGCGCTGCGACGATTCCAGAACGAACTGCATTGGTCGCTAAAGCAATATAAGTTGTCTGTTGGACAGCATTTGAAAAAATCGTTGAACAATCCCCTACTGCATAGACATCAGGATCACTTGTTTGTTGATGAAGATCAACAAGGTATGCACCATTGTCAAACAACTGCAAATGATCTTTTCCTAAACCATTATTTGGTCTAAATCCAATTGCATTGATAACTAAGTCTACAGCATATTCTCCTTTGTCTGTTACGATAGACTCAACTTTTTCAGTTCCTTTGTACTCTTTTGCTAATTCACCATAATGAAGCTCAATCCCATTATCTGATAAGACTTTATCCATATCATCTGTGAACCATTTATCGTAGTAATTTGGCAAACATCTTTCTGCTGCGTCAAATAATAGAACATTCTTACCACGACGTTTTGCAGCTTCTGCAATTTCAACACCAATATACCCTGCTCCAATTACTGCCACAGTTTTAATTTCTTCTTTTGACATAGCAGCATCTACCGTCTGACCGTCTTGGAAAAGCTTTAAGAATTCAACATTTTTCAAGTCTCTCCCTGGAATGGTTGGATTGATTGGTGCTGATCCTGTAGCTAGAATCAATTTATCGTAACTTTCCGTAAATTCTTCACCGCTATGTGTTTTACAATGAACTATTTTTTTATCAAAATCAACAGTTTCAACACTTGTTTCCATATAAATTTTAGCACCTTTTGCTTCAAAGGCATCCTTATTCGTATAAAATAGATTTTCGTATGATTCGATTTGACGACCTACCCATAGCGCTGTCCCGCAACCAAGATAGCTAAGATTCGTATTTCGATCGATCATGACTACTTCTTGATCTGGATAAGTATCCAACAATGTGTTTGCTGCAGCGATTCCAGCATGATTGGCACCTACAATAACTGTTTTTGTTTTGCTCATAAGACTCTCCTTCATGTGATTTATTGAACTTAATTATACCCTAAGAAAAGGCTTTCTTTTCTCAATTTATCGCTATTTCATTAAAAAATTTGAGAAACTCTCATCTTTTTCACTAAATTACCATAATTTTTCCGTCTTCAAAAAATAAAGATTCAATTTCAATGACATAACAGGTAAAATGAATTATTGAAAGGGGTTAAATAAAAGATGCAATTTAAAAAAATATTACTGGGGTTGGTATCCGGATCAATGATTTTCTTTTTTACAGCTTGCACTTCGACTACTGAATCTGATGGTAAAGACGCGAAAACTATTGGATCAGTCACGTCTACTGAACGAACATCACGTTCTCAAAAAGAATTAGAAGAAATTTTAGAAAAAACAATTCCAGGCACTGATAATCATTTTGAGACGAACGAGGAAGGATTAGAAGACTTCGTCAGATATGTGGAAGAGTTTTCACCACTTATTGAGCAGTCGATGATAGATAAAATCAGAGAAAATGGCGAATTATATTTTACTGAAGATCAAATGGTACGCTTAAATAAAGCATTTGATGAGTCAAGTGCGTTATAATTTGCTTGTCTTCATTTGTTGATTTTCTAAAAACTCAGCAAACTACTTTTAATTTGGAGGAATGATCATGGAAAAAAATCAAGCTTACTGGATCGAACAACTTAAATTAGAACCACATCCAGAAGGTGGTTATTTTAGACAAGTTTTATGTTCTGAGCAATCGTTACAAGTATCAGCTGGCACAACGCGTCCTTACTATACGAGTATTTATTTTCTATTGACGAAAGGGAATCCTTCTCACTTTCATCGTTTAGCCTCTGATGAAGTCTGGTATTATCATGTTGGTTCCACTTTAAGTATTCATTTATTACATCCGAACCGCCGATATGAAAAGATTCGATTGGGTGCTGATTTGGAAAACGGGGAAGTATTGCAAGCTGTTGTACCAAAAAATGTGATTTTTGGTTCAACTATTGATGGAAACGATGAATTCGCTTTAGTGAGCTGTATGGTTTCTCCTGGGTTTGACTATCAAGATTTTGAATTATTTACAAAAAAACAGTTGAACATGCTCTATCCAGAGCACCAGAATATTATCGAGCTACTTGCTTATGATCAATTGCCGCAATAATAGAACGTTTAAAAAGAAGAGCCCATAACAAAACTAAAAATCAGTTTTGTTACGGGCTCTAAATCCGAATAAACAGCAAGAAAAAGCAGCTCTTTCGGAAATAAACGCTTTTGTCTAGGTCTCTTCTTGCTTTACTATTTTGTAATTATTTCTTCGATTTCTTCAGGTGTTGAGACAATATAATCCGCCCCAGATTTTTCTAATTCTGCCTTATTTCCAAATCCATATAACACACCTATACAATCCAGTTCGTTCTCTTTTGCACCTAATATGTCATGGCTTCGGTCACCGATCATTATTATTTCTTTCAACTGAGTGAGATTTGCTTCATTTAGGGCATAACGAATGACATCTCCCTTTTTTGATCTTTCACCATCTAAACTCGCACCATATATTCCATCAAAATAATGAGCTAAATCAAAATGAGCTAAGATTTGTTTTGCATAAATTTCTGGCTTAGAGGTTGCAATATACACGTTACAACCAGCTTGTTTTAAATCAGCCAACACTTTAGGTATCCCTTTATATATACGGTTTTCATACATTCCTTTTGCTTGATAATATTCCCGATAATAGCTCACAGCCTGCTCAGTTGATTCATCATCTAAATGATATGAATTTTTAAACGTATCATTCAAGGGCGGACCGATAAACGAATATAATTCTGTTGAATCAGGTACAGCTATATTCAATTTCTTTAAAGCATAAATTACAGAATGAATGATTCCTTCACCAGAATCAGTAATGGTTCCATCTAAATCAAATAAAATCGTTTTATACTGCATGAGAGACTCGCTTTCTTTCATTTTATCTTTCGTGAACTTCACCAGTATTTATAACAGGTTGTGTCCCCTTATCTGTGATGATCGATACTAAAAGATTATTGATCAATTGAACTTTTCGGTCATCAGTAAAATTAATTTCCTGACCATCTTCAATCTGTTCTAACGCCATTTGAGTCATTGATACCGCACCTTCAACAATGATTTGTCGCGCTGAAAGAATCGCTTTGGCTTGTTGTCGTTGTAACATTGCACTCGCAATTTCAGTTGCATAAGCAAGGTGGTTTAATCTTGTTTCAATCACTTCAACTCCTGCTACAGATAGACGTTCTTGTAATTCTCTGGCCATTTCTTCTGAAACTTCTGTTGTATTTCCACGTAATGTCAAATCATCATCGTTAAATGTATCGTATGGATATTGTGTCGCAATATGACGAATTGCTGTCTCACTTTGAATTTCTATGAAATCTTGATAACGGTCAACATCAAACAAGGCTTTCGCTGTATCAACTACTTTGAAAACAACCACTGCAGAAATTTCAACTGGATTTCCATCAGAATCATTCACTTTCAATAACGAACTATTGAAATTACGCACTTTTAATGAAACATTGATTTTTTGAGTCAATGGTGTTGTAACAAATAAGCCATTCTCTTTGATCGTACCTAAATACTGCCCAAAAAATAGAATTGCTTTGGCTTGATTTGGACTCACGATCGTTAATGAACTTAAAAACAAAGCAGAAATTGTCCACAATACCAAAGCAATCGTGATCATACCAAAACTTTCGTCTGTTACACCACTATAAAAACTATACCCACCGATAACAATTAAAATAACCAAAACTATTAATGCAATATAGCCATTAACATGAAACGTTTTTTTCTCTTCCATGATTTCTCCCTACTTTCTTTAACCACTTAATATCAATATAGTACTCCTCTTTATTCTTTCCATCAATAGTTAGGAAAAGATAAAAGAGTTGCTTAATTCTTAGTTTAGATGTAAACTTACTTTTAGTAAGTAAATTAATAATAATACATTCGGAGGTTTTATATTATGGATAAACAAATTCACGGAATTCACCACGTTACAGCAATGACATCTAGTGCAGAAAAAATTTACCGCTTTTTTACAGATACGTTAGGATTACGTCTGATCAAAAAAACAGTCAATCAAGATGATATCCAAACCTACCATCTATTTTTTGCTGATGATCTTGGATCTGCCGGTACCGATATGACTTTTTTTGATTTTCCAGGGATTCCACAAGGGAGTAAAGGAACAAATTCTATTTCTCGTACGTCATTTCGGGTTAAAGATGATGCTTCATTAATTTATTGGATCGAACGTTTTAATGAGCATCAAATTGAGCACGGAGAAATCCAAGAACGTTTCGGTAAAAAATATCTTGAGTTTGAAGATTTTGATAAGCAGCAATATCAATTGATTTCTGATGAAAACAATCAAGGCGTATCAAGTGGGATGCCTTGGAAAAAAGCAAATGTTCCTGCTGAGCATTCTTTGACTGGATTAGGACCTGTTTTTGTAACGGTAGCAGATTTTGAACATATGCAGCGTGTTTTAGTTGAAGTTTTAGGATTTAAACTAGTTGATGCTGAAGGGAGTTTCCATTTATTTGAAGTTGCTGAGGGAGGCAATGGGGCTAGTATTATTGTCGAACATCGAAACGATCTCCCAGATGCTCAAGAAGGCTTTGGTAATGTGCACCACCTGGCTCTTCGCGTAACGGATCAAGATGCTCTACGTTTTTGGATCAATAAAATCAATCAGCTTCAATTCCCTAATTCTGGATTTGTTGAACGTTTCTATTTTAAATCAGATTATTTCCGAGCTGCTCCTCATATTTTATTTGAACTGGCAACTGACGGTCCTGGTTTCTTACAAGATGAAACATATGAAACAGCTGGCGAAAAGTTGTCCTTACCACCATTTTTAGAAGGAAAACGCAAAGAAATCGAAGAATTTGTTCGTCCTTTTGATACATCCGATGCTAATAAGCCACGTTAAAAAAAGAATTGGAGCTGACTTATGCTACATTATTCAACGAAATACTTATCACAAAAACAAGCATATAAGTTTCTGTCTGGCAGTATCATTCCGCGCCCAATTGCGTGGGTAACAACAATGGATGATGCGCATAAAATTATAAATGCAGCACCTTTTAGCTTTTTCAACGCAGCTGCTGCCGATATACCATTGGTCACCTTATCCATTCTTAGACGAAATGGCGAAGTAAAAGATACTGCTAGAAATATTCTCGAAACAAAGGAACTCGTCATCCACTTGGTTAATGATCAAGTGATTGAATCAATGAATCAAACAGCCGCTTCTTTACGACCTGACCAAAGTGAAATCGTTGTAAATACGATTGAAACAACTGCCAGTAAATCTGTTTCAGTTCCTGGAATCACAGCTGCACCGATTCGTATGGAAGCGCGTCTACATCAGTATGTTCCTATCAAAGATCATGAAGATCAAATTATTACTGACTTATTTATTGTCGAAATTACCGATTTTTATTTTGATGAAATTGTCTTTGATCAAGACAATGAATACATTCTACCAGAAGTATTCAACCCGATCGCTCGATTAGCTGGTAATACCTATGCTCATATTGATGGTCTGTTTGATTTGACTAGACCCGATTAAAAGAGGATGGGGCTGGGACATAAGCGCTGTCCCAACCTCATCCTTCATCTGGATTCAGCATAAGTGGGATATGACCTGAAGAGTCATATCCCGCTTATGTTTATTGTCATCTATTTTGTTTTGTTCGTAAATCTACGATTGGCACATTGCCATCTAAAGTACCACTAGGACTTTTAAGCTTAAGAACTTGTAAGCGAGGATCAACCTCCAACGTCATTTCTTCATCTAAATACCGTTTAGAATAATCCTTGATGTAAATAGCCCCAATATCTGAATCTAACACCAATCCAAAATCTGTTTTTTCTTGTAGTTGATCCAATATCAAAATACGAAAACTTGTGTCAAGTGAACACACACCCATTTTAGAATACTTTCCAACACCATCATCTAAATCTAAAATAATCACTGATTTATTTTCAATGTAAGGGGTCAGTTTGACTTGAGCTGCATCGCTAATTTTTAAATACATGATTCTTCGCCTCTTTCTTATAAAATAAGTCTAACAGTATAGTAAGCTTTTTTCGAAAGATAAACGTTTAGTAACAGGAAAAAAATCAAATCATCCTTGCTATTTTTCCATCATTAAATTCTTTTGATAGTTCAACATAGTGTTGAGCATTTTCTTTATTCTTACGAATCTCTTCTCTTGTCAATGGACGGATCACCTTAGCTGGTCGGCCAAATGCTAAAACATTTGGTGGAATTTGTGTTCCCTCAGTAACTAGTGAACCTGCTCCAATCAAACTATTTTTCCCAATCACTGCGTGATTTAATATCGTGCTACTCATCCCGATCAACGCGCCATCTTCTATCGTGCAGCCATGAAGCATGCACTGATGGCCGATCGTTACATTCTCACCTATCATAACAGGCGCATCTTGGTCAACATGGATCACTGTGCCGTCTTGAATATTGCTTCCAGCTTGAATAGTAATGGAATTATTATCGCCTCTTAGAACTGATTGAAACCAAATACTCACATCTTTAGCAAGTTTCACTTCACCATAAACATCAGCACTTGCTGCAATAAAATATTCTTTTGTCATATCGTTCACCTCTTCTAGTATAGTTAGTATACCAAATTAAACTTAAATACTTCACTAGATACGCTTTTTAAGATTTTAATAGCACAAAAAAGGAAAGACACCCAATCGGCTTGTCTTTCCTTTAGAGTTATTAATCGTAATCGCCATCTTCAGCAAATTGGCTGTTATACAATTTTTCATAAAAACCGCCTTGCTCTAATAGTTCATTATGTGTCCCTTTTTCAATGATTTCACCTTGATTCATTACGAGAATCAAATCGGCTTCACGAATAGTTGATAGGCGGTGAGCGATCACAAAACTTGTGCGTCCTTCCATCACTCGCTCCATCGCTTTTTGGATCAAGGCTTCTAAACGAGTGTCAACAGAACTTGTTGCTTCATCAAGAATCAAAATCCTTGGATCAGAAATCACTGCTCTAGCAATCGTCAGTAATTGTTTTTGTCCTAGAGAAACGTTATCTCCTTCAGAATTGATTTCCATCTCATAGCCATCTGGCATCGTGCGGATAAAGTGGTCAACATTGGCTGTCTTAGCCGCATCAACAACTTCATAATCTGTCGCATCTAACTTACCAAAACGAATATTGTCGGCAATCGTTCCTTCATATAACCATGCATCCTGTAAGACCATCCCGAAGACTGAACGAACATCACTTCTATCCATCGTCTTCGTATCAATACCATCGATTTTGATCGCCCCTTCAGTCACATCATAAAAACGCATCAATAAGTTGATCAATGTTGTTTTCCCTGCGCCTGTTGGACCAACAATAGCAACCGTTTGTCCTGCTTGAACCTCAAAATTCAAATTTCTAATCAATGGTTTTGCAGGATCATAACTAAAGCTGACATTATCAAAGTGAACGGCCCCCTGCACATTTTCTGGCAATGGAACATCGTGTTCATTTAATTCTTCTTCTGGCTCATCTAAAATTTCAAACACACGTGTCGTTGCCGCTGAAGCACTTTGTAATGCAGCAGACAATTGAGTGATATTTCCCATTGGTTGGCTGATCTGCCAAATGTATTGAATGAATGCCTGCAGTTGACCAACAACGATGACACCCGTTATAACATAGTAGCTTCCTAAAACTGCCATACCAATATAAGCACTATACGCTGTCATCTGAACCAACGGAAGCATCAACCCAGAAATAAAGGCCGCTTTAAATCCAAAATTATTTAAGTTATGATTGACTTTTTTAAAGCCATCTAACGTTTCTTTTTCTCGCCCATACAATTTTAACACGCTAAAACCAGTCATATTTTCTTGAACATAACCATTTAAGTTCCCTAGTGCGTTTTGCATCCCTTGGAAATATTTCTGTGAAATCCCAACGATTGTTTTAGATATCAATAAAGATAATGGAATCATCACAATCGAAATCAGCGCCATCAGCCAGTTGATATAAAACATCATGACAACGGCCATCACGATCCCAAGAATAGCCGAAACAATGTTGATAAAACTTTGCTGCATGGCATTACTAACGGCATCAACATCATTCGTGACGCGAGACAAAATATTTCCCTGTTGATTTTTATCAAAATAAGAAACAGGTAAACGATTGATTTTTTCATCGATATCCCGACGCAAATCACGCATAGAATGTTGAACAACTGATGCCATCAAATACCCAGATAAAAATTGTGCTGCACAATAACCTAATCCAACAACTAATATCCAAATCAAACACTGAATAATATATGAATAGTTCAGGCCCTCACCTGCTGCAACATTATTACTGATCTCCGTAATAGGCAGACCTGAAACATACGGCAAAGCCGCATTAAAAGCAACAGTCAAAATCGTGAAAATAACGACTAAGATAAAGGTACCTTTATAAGGTCCAATATATCTACCTAAGCGTCGAATGGAAGAAAGTGCGTTTTTCATGCTAATTCCTCCTCTGACAATTGAGAAGCAGCAATATCATAATAGATAGGGCAATTCTCAAGTAATTCACGATGGGTACCGATGCCAACGACATCCCCTTCATTTAACACAATGATCTTATCAGCATGCATAATCGTTCCTACACGCTGTGCTACGATCAAAACAGTGGATTCTGTTGTTTCCTTTTTCAAACGTGCTCTTAAATTCGCATCCGTTTGATAATCTAGTGCTGAAAAACTATCATCAAATATATAAACTTCTGGACGACGAATGACCGCTCGGGCAATCGCCAAACGTTGTTTTTGACCACCAGAGAAGTTTGTTCCGCCTTCTGAAAGAAGTTCATCATATCCATCAGGTTTTTGTGAAATAAACTCAGTTGCTTGGGCAATATCTGCTGCTAATTCCATTTCTTCTATTGTGGCATCTTCTTTACCATAGCGCATATTTTCTGCGATCGTTCCAGTAAACAATAATGCTTTTTGCGGAATATAGCCGATTTTATTGCGTAATGTACTTAATTTATAATCACGTACATCTACTCCATCCAGTAACACTTGTCCTTCAGAAACATCATAAAAACGCGGAATCAACTGAATCAATGTAGATTTTCCACTCCCAGTACTACCGATAAAGGCCACTGTTTCTCCTGGCGAAGCTGTAAAGCTCACATCTCGAATAACAGGACTTTCTGAGTGTCCAGGATAAGCGAATGTTACATTTTTAAATTCTAAATACCCTTTTGTCTCAGTTTCAGTGACGCCTGCTTCATTTTCACGAATCACAGGTTCCATATCAAATGCTTCTTGAATACGACGAGCTGAAACAGCTGCACGAGGATACATCATGAAGACACTTGCAAATAACATAAACGAAAATAGTGCATGGAAAATGTATTCAATAAAGGCAATCAAATCTCCAACTAATAAGCCGCCTTGATCGATTTGCAGTGCACCATTCCAAATAATCAAGACCATGACGATATTAAATAAGAAGAAAAATCCTGGTTGGGCTGCTGCCATCAAACGGAAAAGACTCTTAGAACTTTTCGTATAGTCTTCATTCACTTTGCTAAAACGGCTTTCTTCGAATTTTTCGTTTACAAACGCACGAATCACTCGCAAACCAGAAAGATTCTCTCTTAAAATCCCATTGATTCCATCTAAGTTTTTTTGCTGTTTATTCGACAAAGGTTCAGATATTTTAGCAATCACAACTACTGCTGCTAAAAGAAACGGCAATGCGCCTAGAACAAACCAGCCTAATGAAGGACTTGTCCGCATAACCATATATAAACTGACAAAAAACATCATCGGTGTCATAAAGCCTATTCGTAAAATATTTCCCATAAACAACATGATTTGATAGGCATCATTTGTCGTTCTTGTAATGAGTGAAGAAACACCTATTGTTTCATATTCACGATGAGAAAAAGTCTGAACTTTTTCAAATAGATCATCTCGAATATCGCGTACAATATTTGTTGTCATTCGTGCGCCAAAATAACCTAACATGATATTCATTGCTACACCAATGACCGTGATCACAATCATCAACAAACCTTGTTGTTTTACATAATCATAATCATTGTTTTTGATTCCAACATCGATCATTCGTGCCAAAATCGTTGGTAATCCTAGTTCTATCAATATAAATCCAAAAACACAAATGAAATCTAAAAATAATAATTTCTTATATCTCATCGTGTAACGCCACATCAATTTCAATCAATCATCTCCTATTCCAATTTTTGACCCAGTGCTTTCACTATAGCATAAAACCAATAGCTAGGTAAATTATATTTAAACGAAAAACATACTTTTCACTCGAATCATCAACTGGACTATTTTTACTATGGTATAATGAGAATTACTTTAATTTTCACACTAAATATAAAATGAAAGTGATGGGATCGAAGCAATGAAAAAAATACTTTATATTTCTTTAGGTTGTCTCACATTTGGATTAGGGACAATAGGAATATTTCTGCCAATTTTGCCTACAACGATTTTTTATATCTTAACGGCATTTTTCTGGATGCGCAGCTCTGATTATTTATATACGAAGTTTATCAACTCAACTTATTACCAAAAATACATTCAAGAATCCATTGTTGAAAAGAAAATCACGCCTTTAGGTCGCGTAAAATTATTTACAACTTTATTTATTGTTTTCGCAATTCCTTGTATTATTGTACGTAATTCGTTCATGACAACTACATTAGCGCTTGTTTTTTTGGCACATCTGATCGGTCTTAATTTGTATTTTAATAAAAAGAAAATTCCTCCTTTAAATGAAACAAATGAATAATAAGGTTTTCGTTAAAGTCACAAGTCTGTTTCTATACTTATTCACTATTTTATGATAAAATACGTTTAATTGTTGTACAGCACAACACAATGAACGGT
Source organism: Enterococcus sp. 7F3_DIV0205 (assembly GCF_002141365.2). Classification (NCBI taxonomy): domain Bacteria; kingdom Bacillati; phylum Bacillota; class Bacilli; order Lactobacillales; family Enterococcaceae; genus Enterococcus; species Candidatus Enterococcus palustris. The sequence goes on along the minus strand of NZ_CP147244.1, from coordinate 3,355,129 downwards.
TGAAAGAAAGTACAGTTTCCATAAAACAAGTAAAGTGAAGCAAAGTCGAGGCTTCATTTCATCATCAACATCTGTTTTTGATGTCAATTGTTTTTAAGGTGGACAGCCACCTCATTTTGTTGTGTTCAAAATTACAGTAAGAAATTTATAAAAATAAATAATTAACTGCTCTGGCAGATAAAGGAGAAAAAACAATGATATATAAAGTTTATTATCAAGAAACAAAAACAAGAAACCCAAAAAGAGAAGATACAAAATCTATTTACGTTGAAGCCGAAAGTGATGTTATTGTGCGCCAACAAGTAGAAGAAAATACCCCATATAATATTGAATACATTCAAGCGCTGGATGAAAATCATCTTGCTTATGAGCAAGAACATGCGGAATTCTCTTTAACGGAGTTTTAATATGAAAGTAAATATAAAAAACAATGAGACTGGCGTTTTTGCGATAGGCGGTTTAGGCGAAATCGGGAAAAACACTTATGGGGTTCAATTTCAAGATGAGATCATCATTATTGATGCTGGAATCAAGTTTCCAGAAGATGATTTACTTGGGATCGACTATGTTATTCCGGATTACAGCTATATCGTTCAAAATCTGCACAAAGTCAAAGCGTTAGTCATCACGCATGGACATGAAGATCACATTGGTGGTGTACCTTACTTATTGCGTCAAGCCAATATCCCTATTTATGCTGGACCGTTAGCATTAGCTTTGATCACTAATAAATTGGATGAACATGGTTTATTACGTGATGCTGAGTTACATGAAATCAATGAAGATACAGTCATTCGTTTCCGTAAAACTGCTATCAGCTTTTTCAGAACCACACATAGTATTCCTGATGCGCTTGGTGTAGTCGTTAAGACACCTTCTGGTAATATTGTTGCAACAGGAGATTTTAAGTTTGACTTTACACCCGTTGGTGAACCAGCAAACTTGCACCGCATGGCAAAATTAGGGGAAGAAGGCGTCTTGTGTCTGCTTTCGGATAGTACAAATGCGGAAATTCCAACGTTTACTAAATCAGAAAAAACCATTGGTTCTTCTATTTTAAAGATTTTTGAAAAAATCGAGGGAAGAATCATCTTTGCTAGTTTTGCTTCAAATATTTTTCGTCTGCAACAAGCAGCAGACGCTGCCGTTGCAACTGGACGAAAAATTGCAGTATTCGGACGTAGTATGGAAAATGCGATTGTTAACGGCGAACATTTAGGCTATATCAATGTGCCTAAAGGAACATTTGTAGATGCCAGTGAGCTGAATCAACTTCCTGCTGGAGAAACAATGATCTTATGTACCGGTTCTCAAGGAGAACCAATGGCAGCCTTGAGTCGAATTGCAAACGGTACTCATCGTCAGATTTCAGTACAGCCTGGAGATACAGTGATTTTCTCAAGTTCACCGATCCCTGGTAATACAACGAGTGTTAACCGTCTGATCAACTTGCTTTCAGAAGCAGGTGCTGAAGTTATTCATGGAAAAATCAATAATATCCATACTTCTGGTCACGGTGGCCAAGAAGAGCAAAAATTAATGTTGAGCTTAATGAAGCCTAAATATTTTGTACCAGTACATGGTGAATTTAGAATGCTGAAAATCCATGCCTCACTTGCACAAGATGTTGGTGTGCCAGCAGACAATTGTTTCATTATGGAAAACGGTGATGTTTTGGCTTTAACAGCAGATGATGCTCGTGTCGCTGGACACTTCAACGCCAATGATGTTTATGTTGATGGTAATGGTGTCGGTGATATCGGTAATGTTGTGTTGCGTGATCGCCGCATTCTTTCTGAAGAAGGTTTAGTTTTAGCTGTGGCTACTGTAGATATTAAGAATAAAGAAATTCTAGCAGGTCCAGATATTTTATCTCGCGGATTTGTCTATATGAGAGAATCAGGCGAAATGATTCATGAAGGACAACGTTTATTATTCAATGCGATTCGTGAAGCCTTACGCGATGAGAATTGCACAGAAGCGAAATTATGTGATGCTATCTCAACTGCATTACAACCTTTCCTATTTGAAAAAACAGAACGTCATCCAATGATTTTACCAATGATTATGACTTCATAAGTTTGAATATAAAGAAGCAACTGACAAAAAATCTGTCAGTTGCTTCTTTTATTTCTATACTACATTGTTTACAACTAAAACGTTGGCCTTCGTATGGTTAACAACATAAGAAGTCGTTGAACCCACCATCAATCTTTCAAACCCATTTAAACCAGTTCTGCCGATTACAATTAAGTCGATTGGTTCTTTTGACTCTGTAAAATCAGCAATCAACGTTTTCGGATAGCCATACATAACGTATGTGAAAACTTGAGATACTCCTTTTTCAAGAGCTTTTGACTCTCTTTTTTTCATTTCTTCTTCTTCTCTTGTACGAAGATCTTCCATTAGCGTTCCCATTGACATTGTTAGTTCGCCAAAATAATTTCCCATTTCTTCAATGACAGATAAAATGTGCAATGTTGCACCATTTCGTTTAGCGATTTTTACTGCCTCTTGAAATGCTTTTTCAGATTGATCCGAACCATCTACAGCTACTAAAATATTCTTATACGACTCTCCCATGGTAAAAAACCTCCTTCTTTATTAATTATATTATACTACTTAAAAGGGCTTTCATCAAAAATACTGCTGAGGGTAAAACTTTCCTCTTTACACTTCTGACAAGCCATGTTATAGTAATCATGGAATTTCGTTATCAGATATCGTTGCCTTTCAGAAGAATCAAGAAAGGAGAATTATTATGACATTTGGTAATAAAGTATTAAAATACCGTGTAGCACTTGATACAAAGAAAAATTTGTTTATGGCCATCGATGCAAATGACCAAGCAAATGTAGCTTATGGTATCACGATTACACAAGCAGTAAAAGAATTGAAAAAATCTATTTAAGGAGTTATCAACCTAAATGAGCGATTCAAGTTCTAATACGATTTAAAGGCGTCTAGTGAATGTTAATCACAGATGCCTTTTTTGTTATTTTCATTTTTAAACGTTTCTCATATTATATTTTTGGATCTAAATCATTATCAGACTAATGACTAACAATTCAAAACCAAGCAGTGTTATCAGAATGCTCCTACCATTCCAAGATTTCTTATTCGTAAAGGCACGAAAGCGATAAAGAGCGCCCGCTAGTCCAAGGAAAGCTGTAGATATTAGTAAAGAATTATTCAACAAGTTTATCACCACTTATAAAAAAATATAAGGAGAGACTACCTTAGAAATGAAATAAAAGACCACTTTCTTCTCAGCAAATACAATCATCCCAACATAAAAAAAACACCTAGCAAATTTGCTAAGTGTTTTGGAATGGATTAAATTAGTTTTTTACAACGTTAACTGCTTGAGGTCCACGATCTGAATCTTCAACGTCGAAGCTTACTGATTGGCCTTCTTCGATTGTTTTGAATCCTTCACCTTGAATCGCTGAGAAATGTACGAATACATCGCTACCATCTTCGCGAGAGATAAATCCAAATCCTTTTTCTGCGTTAAACCATTTTACTGTTCCTTGTTCCATTCTTTGTTCCTCCTCGTGCTTAAGCACTAAATATTGTAACATTGCCCGTGTACGATAGAGGGTTTTAAAATTAAAACTTCTATATTGTCCCAAACAAGATTACACATACATTGTACATGCGAACCCTTAATTTTGCAAGAAATCTAGTTAATCTGAAGCAAAAAAATTTTCCTCCCGCATACTGATGTAGACTTGTTCTCCGATGATGATATGGTCTAATACTTCGATACCCATCATTTTTCCACATTCCTGCATTCTTTGCGTGAATAGGATATCACTTTCAGATGGAGTTGGATTGCCAGATGGATGATTGTGTGCAAGAATCAAACGAGCTGCAGAATATTTCACCGCACTGCGAAAGATTTCTCTTGGATGGGCAACACTCTGGTTCAGTGACCCTTTAAAAACAGTCTCTTGTTTAATAACTTCATTCTTAGTATTTAGATATAAACAGACCAAATGCTCTTGTTGAAAATCTTGTAATTCATAGATCAAATTTTGAGCAATTTGATAGCTAGAAGAAACTTTTCCCAGTTTCAGCTGCGTACTTTGCTGGATTCGATAACCAAATTCAATAGCAGCTCTTAATTCAATGGCTTTGATGCGACCAATTCCCTTGATTTCCATCATTTCAGTAAGTGTAGCATTTTTCAATTCGTATAAGTGATTGAAATAATTCAAGAATTTAGAAGCCACCTCCATCACATTTGTATTCTTCGACCCAGTTCTTAATAAAATCGCCAATAGTTCTTGATTTGATAAAGCCTTCTCCCCTACGATTTCTAGACGCTCACGAGGCAAACAATCTTCGGGCATTTCCCTAATAAATAGTTTTTCTTCTTTAAGCAAAAAAATCACTCCTTTACATGCTTCTAATAAAAGATACGCAAAGGAGTGAGAATGTTATTTTTTTAAATAGGCTGGTACTTGGGTCAAACTTTCAAAAATTTCTAAGGTTTTTTCTTTGATTTCATTCGTTGGAGCTAGTAAATCTGGAACCATAATCACGGGAATCCCTGCAGCATCAGCTGCCGTTACACCATGAAATGAATCTTCAAAAATCAAGGTATTATCCGCTTTTGTTCCAAGATTAGCGAGAGCTTTTTGGAATATTTCTGGATCAGGTTTTGCTCGAGTCACATCTTCTGCCGAAACAATTCCTGAAAAGCGTTCCTTGATTCCAGCACCATCTAGTAATAATTCAATTGCTGGACGAACATTACTCGAAGCAACGATTCTCGGAATTTCTTCTTGCTCAAGAAAATCAAGCAACTCCAAAACACCTTCTTTTAATGGAACTTCACCTGATTCAAACACTTGATACGTATCGTCATATGAGCGTTGGATAAACTCATCTACTTTTTCTTTCCCAAAATCTTGGTAGATCCGATGATAATTTTCTTGTACTTCTTCATCTGATACTCCTAAAAACTCCAAATAAACTTCTTTGCTGTATGGAAAATTCATCGCATCCGCTATTTTTTGTGTTGATTGATAATAAATCAGTTCCGTATCAAATAATAACCCATCCATATCAAAAATTACGCCATCAATTTTTTTCATCATTTCCTCCTTGTATAATCTTTAATGAACAACAGTTTTTATAACGCTTTTGTACTTTCCAATCTCTAGTAGTGTTGGAAGCAATGCTTCATTTAGTGCTTAGTAACATCTCTTGTCATACGACAAGTAATCACTTGAGCTATTGGCATCACCTCATTTCTTCGTTGTGTATCTTAGCATGTTTCATATCAAAAGCGAAGTTGACTCGTTAAAGCGAACTTGCATTATTAGAACCTAAATTCAACAACAATTCCCGTACTTGAGAAACAAAATAAAGTGATCCCGTAACTAACATCAAATCATCTGCTGACATTTTTTCTAAAATCTCACCCAAACCAAATTGCCATAGTGAAACGATTTCCGTCTTATTATCTTCAAAATGTTCCATTTTTGTTAATTCGATTGCTCTAGGATAATCAAAGGTTGTCAAATATAAATGGACATTGGGTACTTTTCTTAAGATGGCAATCATTTGATCGATATTTTTTGACGATAACGCTGAAAATAAAATATGGATATCTCGATTTGGAAATTCTTTTTTCAAGTTTTCAGCCAAACGACGCATTGCATGGTCATTATGAGCACCATCTAAAATAATCAAGGGCTCATCACTGATTTTTTCCATTCGAGCAGGCCATTGCGCTTGAGCTAAGCCATGATAAACATCTCTATCAGAAAAATTGATTTGCTGTATCTCACAATAAAGATAAAACAACTGAATGGCGACAGCAGCATTTTCCACTTGATGGCGACCTAACAAGGGAACTTTGATTTTAGGTAGCTTGCCTGCTTCACCATAAAAATCAAAAACCTCTCCCCAGTTTTTATCTGGATGCCGATATTCTGCTTTGTAGTCTTTTTCATAACGATACAATCTGCTATGTTTTTCTCTGGCAACTTCATCGATCACTGCAAATGCTTCTTCACCAATATTTCCAGTTACAACTGGAATTGTTTCTTTGATGATCCCGGCTTTTTGAAAAGCGATCTTTTCAAGAGTATCACCCAAAATTTCTGTATGGTCTTTTCCAATTGTTGTAATCGCCGTTAACATTGGTTTTACTACATTGGTACTATCTAATAAGCCACCGAGTCCAACTTCAGCGATTGCAATATCGACTTTTTCATCTAAAAAGTAGTCAAGTGCCATTGCAGTTAGAGTCTCAAATTCAGTAATGCCTGCACTCTCAGTTTGCTGATCCATCTCTTTGATCAACTCTTGATATTTTTCTACATACTGAATGATATGATTGTCCGAAATTCCCTGTCCATTGATTGCAATTCGTTCGTTAAAGTGCTCGATATAAGGAGAAGTAAAGGTTCCTACCTTTAGTCCTAATTCTTCTAACATACATCTTAAGTAAGTTACTGTAGACCCTTTTCCATTTGTTCCTGCAATATGGATCGTTGGAACTTTTTCCTCAGGGTTACCAACTCTTTTCAATAATGCTTCTACTCGATCAAGTCCTGGTCTAGAACCAAAAGGCAGTCTACTATGAATCCAATCGATCGCTTCTTCTATCGTTAATGACATCTTATCAACTCCTCGTTATCTATTATATCGAAAGCTGAGTTGCTTTTCACTAATTAACGACTTTAATTCCATAAATGATCTATTCTATAAAAATAAGTAAACAAATGACGCAGCTCTTTTAAATAAAAACAACTGTGATAAAATAAACAAGACTATATGTACGAAGTGACTACCGATTCTTTTGCATCACTACCTGATCCCGTGATAGACTAGAATCTTAGAGGTCGGTACTAACACTTTCTCATACATAGATAATTCTCAAAAATAGTATTTGTTGCAGGTAGTTCGTTTGATTTTCCATAATTGATTGGACCTTTATCCTAAAACAGTTACAAATCATTAGAATAGAGGAGCAGTATAAAATATGTCAAAAATAAAAAAAACATTATTGATCAGCGGGAGTTTTTTGATTCCATTCTTGTTGCTGATCATACTATGGTCGATTTTAGGTTTAGCACCTTTCGGAAATAACAATCTCTTAGTCAGTGACTTAGGGACACAATATATGCCTTTTTTAAGTTTATTTAAGCAGTTTTTTCAAGGAGAGACTTATTCTCTTTATTCCTTTTCTGATGCGCTAGGTGGAACGATTTTACCTTTAAGTGCGTATTATTTATTAAGTCCTTTCAATATTTTGGTATTACTTTTTTCATATGAACAACTTCCGATCGCAATTTTATTGATCATCACGCTAAAAATTTCACTTATGGGGAGTTCGATGTTTTACTATCTTCAAAAAACATATCGACACTCAACTAGTTCTACCTTGCTTTTTTCGACCTCATATAGTCTGTGCGGCTTTGTGACGGTTTATTGTTTAAATTTTATGTGGTTAGATGCACTGATTTTACTTCCCTTACTTGTCCTAGGAATCCAACACTTATGGGATCATAAAAAATATGGACTGTATTCGGCAGCCTTATTTCTATCGATCGTAACGAATTATTATATGGGCTACATGCTCTGCATCTTCGCTGTATGTTACAGCCTTTATTGGTACTATCAAAAAACAGAGTCATCTAAAAAGAAATCCATTTGGCAATTTATTAAAGACGGTCGTTTGTTCTTCGTTACGTCTTTTCTTACAGGGATCAGCACAAGTTTTATTTTGATTCCAGCCGTAGAAGGAATGCTGGCAACAAAAAAGACCAACTTTGACTTGGAAACCTTTTTACCTACGCCCAATTTTGGATTAAACTTTCTTTCGCAGTTAGGTCTTGGCAGTGTTAATTTTGAATGGCGTTTAGAACATTTACCAACGATTTTTTCTGGTATCTTGATGGTTTTACTTTTTATCGCCTTTTTCCAACTGTCGACAATTTCTAGAAAAGAAAAACTTGGAGCAGGCTTTCTGATTGGTTTTATTTTCTTGAGTTTCTGGCTAGAACTAGTGAATACGATTTGGCATATGTTTCAAAGTCCTGCGGGATTTCCGTATAGAAATACCTTTATCTTTAGCTTCTTGATGATTAAATTTGCTTATGAAGCGTTTCTTAAATTGAAGGAAGGTGCAACTTTACGTCTCATTGTGCCACTACTTTTCTCTTTATTTTTGATTGTCGGGTATGTTTCTCTAAAGCTTTCAAAAGAAAAAGTCTTTCTGTTATCGGACGATTACTTTATTATTAGCTTACTTATCATTTGGTTGATTTATGGTTTAGTTGTCTTGATTCAAAAAATGCAAGGAAGAAACAGAAAAAGTATTTATGTACTATTATTTTTAGTGGTCTGTTCTGAATTAGTCTTTAATTTTTGGATCAGTTTTAAAGATATTCCATTTGGTGATCAAGAAAAATTTGCGCAAACTTATCGAATTCAAGATGAGATCATTTCTGATTTGAAAAAAGAAGAAACAAGTTTATTTCGTATAAAACAAACAATTGATTCTGATGCTGCTGGCTATAATGAGAAAAATAATGGCTACAATAATCCAATTTTATATGGCTATGCAGGGGTTTCAAGTTATACTTCTACTTTAGATGCTAAAACGCAAGATACACTACATGCTTTAGGTTTATATCAAAAAAATGATCGTAGAATTGCTTACGTAGATGAATCCAAAGTAATCAACTTACTTTTAAATGTGAATTATCAACTGACGCCTGAAATAAAAACACATCAAGAAAATCGTTCAACTGATCCTTCCACCAATGTTTATGAAAATGATGAGGCAATTGGAATCGGATTTTTAGTCCCTCAGGAATTTGCTGACCTTAAACTAGCGAACAATCAACCGTTGAAAAATCAAGAAAATATTTTACAACAAATTCAAAAAAATACGCAAAATTATTTTCAAGAAACAAAAAAAATAGCTTGGACAGCTCATGAGGATCAGAATTATACACTCACTACAAAAACAACAGCAAATGGCGAACTCTACCTTTATGCACCAGAAATCAATTGGGAGAAGATCACTTCATTTAAAGTAAACGGTGAAAAAATCCAACCTGCAGTTTATATCGCAACAAATCAATTATTTAATCTTGGTTACTTCAAAAAAGATGACGTTGTTGAATTACAACTTGAATCTGAAAAAGAGCTTGAAGATAACACACTCGAATTAAGAAGCTTAAAACAAGAATCCTTTCACTCATTTATCGCCAAACAAAAGTCTCAAGCAATCCAACTTAAAGAGGAAGTCTCAGGTACATTGACTGGAGAAATCACCGTAGCAGAACCAGACAATTCATTACTTTACTTAGCGATTCCATATGACAAAAATTGGCAGATCACAGTTGATGGTAAAAAAATCAACGCGAAGTCCGTTTTAGGCAATTTCACAGGTATTGAATTAACTTCTGGAGAACATCAAATTACGATGCATTACCGGCAACGGAATTTTATTATCGGAGTTTTGATTAGCATTTCTGTTCTTTTGGGCGTATTATTTTATCAACTACTAAAACGTTTCATACGACCAAAATCAGCCTAACAGTGAGAGGAAACTGCGTACATGGGAAGAAGAATTCTGAAACGAATTATCTATGCACTACCTATTATAGGAGTTATTTGTTTTACTGGTCTAGTACTTTACGGTTATTATAAAGGTATTTTTCATTCTGTTCAGTCTTTGCAGGATTTTATGAAACAGTTTGGCGAATATGCTGTGTTGATTTTTATCTTTTTGCAAATAGTCCAAGTCATTGTGCCGATTCTTCCTGGTGGTATCTCGACATTAGTGGGCATGCTGATGTTTGGGAGTATTCCTGGATTGATCTATAGTTATATTGGTTTGATGATCGGTGATGTTATCGTCTACTGGTTGGCACGATATTACGGTAAACCATTTGCTCAACTTATACTTTCTAAAAAGCGTTATTTAAAATTCGAAAGAATGTTAGATCGTCCTGAAAAAGGGATTAAGAAGTTGATGATTGTTACCTTATTGATTCCTTTTGCACCAGATGATTTGACCTGTTTGGTTGCGGGACTTGCTGAACTTCCATTTAAAGAATATATGAAAATTTTAGTTATCTTTAAATTTTGGTCGGTTGGAACTTACGGATATGCTTTATGGTTCTTGTTTAATCATTTTTTGATTAGTTGAACTAAATAAACAAGGGGCTGGGACATAACTCTTCGAGTTATATCTCAGCCCCTTAAAATCCGAATAAACAGTGGTAAATCACAAAAATGTGAAGAACACCGATTAGGAATCATTCAACATCGGAATTAAAAAATCCGTGTTTCTTGTCATTTTCGTGAATTCCTTCTTACTTCTCGGAACTAGACGCTTTTCTCTCAACTTCTTGTTTTCAATTCACTGTACGAAGTTGTGCAATTCGTTCTTTCACAACGACTTGTTTTTCTAAATAATCTTTCTCTTTTGCTTTCTCAGCTTCCACAACATCATCCGGCGCATTCGAAACGAAACGTTCATTCGCTAATTTCCCTTGCACACGTTTAACTTCCTGCGTCCATTTCTCTAACTCTTTCTCTAGACGAGCAATTTCTTCTTCCACGTTGATCAAACCAGCTAGTGGTAAGTATAGCTCTGCTCCTGTTAAAACAGCTGACATCGCTAATTCTGGCGCAATAATATCACTTGAAATCGTCAACTCTTCTGGATTACAGAAGCGCTCGATATAATTTGTGTTTTCGATCAAGAATTTATCCACTGCTTCATCATTTGTTTTGATTAGCAATGTGATTGGTTTAGACAGTGGTGTATTCACTTCTGCGCGAATATTACGCACTGCGCGAATCACTTCTTTTAAAACTTCCATCCCGCGAGCAGCTGTTTCATCCGAAAATTCTTCATGAACAACAGGATAATCAGCAACAACTAAGGATACACCTTGATGCGGAATATTTTCCCAGATTTCTTCTGTCACAAACGGCATGATTGGGTGTAATAGACGTAAAATTTGATCTAGTGTGTGAACCAAAATACTACGAGTTGTTTGTTTCGCAGGTTCATTTTCGCCGTAAAGGATTTCTTTACTCATTTCGATATACCAATCACAGAAATCATCCCAGATAAAGTTATATAATTGACGACCTGCTTCACCAAATTCGAAACGATCGAATAAGTCCGTTACACGCGCAACTGTTTCATTTAGGCGTGTTAAAATCCAGCGATCTGCCACAGTTTTCTCACCACTAAAGTCAACATCTTCATAAGACATTCCTTCAACATTCATGATCACAAAACGACTAGCATTCCAGATTTTATTGATAAAGTTCCAAGATGCATCCATTTTTTCATAGCTGAAACGCATATCTTGACCGGGTGTAGAACCGTTTGACATAAACCAACGCAACGCGTCTGCTCCGTATTTATCGATGACTTCCATTGGATCAATTCCGTTACCTAAAGATTTACTCATTTTACGTCCGTCTTCTGCTCTGATCAGCCCATGCATCAAAACATTTTTAAATGGCGCTTTTTCAGTAAACTCTAAGCTTTGGAACATCATACGGCTCACCCAGAAGAAGATGATATCATAACCGGTTACTAATGTACTTGTAGGAAAATAACGCTGATAATCAGCTGCTTCTTCATCAGGCCAGCCCATTGTTGAAAATGGCCATAATGCAGAACTAAACCATGTATCTAATACATCAGAGTCTTGTGTCCAATTTTCCGCATCAGCTGGTGCTTCCATGCCAACGTACATTTCACCCGTTTGTTTATGGTACCAAGCTGGAATTTGATGTCCCCACCATAATTGGCGTGAGATTACCCAATCGTGAACATTTTCCATCCAACGCAAGAATGTTTGGTTAAAGCGTGGTGGATAAAATTCTACTGCATCTTCTGTGTCTTGATTTTTGATGGCTTTTTCAGCAAGCGGCGCCATTTTAACGAACCATTGTGTGGATAAACGAGGTTCAACAACTACACCCGTACGTTCTGAATGTCCAACGCTGTGATTCATGGTTTCAATTTTGATCAAGCGACCCATTTCTTTTAGATCAGAAACAATCAATTTACGTGCTGCGAAACGATCCATACCTGCGTATTTGCCAGCTAAATCATTCATCGATCCGTCTTCGTTCATGACGTTTACACGAGGTAAATCATGACGATTACCTACTTCAAAGTCATTCGGGTCATGAGCTGGTGTGATTTTTACCACACCTGTTCCAAATTCCATATCTACATATTCATCAGCAATGATCGGAATTTCTTTGTCTACTAAAGGGAGTGTAACAGTTTTTCCGATAATCGCTTGGTACCGTTCATCTTCTGGATGAACAGCTATCGCAGTATCGCCTAACATGGTTTCAGGACGAGTCGTTGCGATTTCCACAACGCCTGTACCATCTGTCAGTGGATAACTCATATGGTAAAACGCACCTTCGATATCTTTGTGGATAACTTCGATATCAGATAAAGCTGTTTTCGCTTTTGGATCCCAGTTGATGATATACTCACCACGATAGATCAACTCTTTTTCATATAAAGAAACAAAGACTTTGCGGACAGCTTCTGACAAGCCTTCATCTAAAGTGAAACGTTCACGGCTATAATCTAAGGAAAGCCCCATTTTTGCCCATTGTTCACGGATATGAGAAGCATATTCTTCTTTCCAATCCCATACTTGCTCTACAAATTTTTCACGACCTAAATCGTAACGGGAAATATCTTGTTCTGCTAATTTTTCTTCTACTTTCGCTTGTGTTGCAATACCAGCGTGATCCATTCCAGGTAACCATAATGTATCAAAGCCTTGCATTCTTTTTTGGCGAATGATCATATCTTGTAACGTCGTATCCCAAGCATGACCTAAATGTAATTTCCCCGTAACGTTTGGCGGCGGAATTACGATAGAATATGGTTTTGCTTCTTTATTACCGTTTGGTTTAAATAAATCTTGATCCAGCCATTTTTGATAGCGTCCTTGTTCAACTTCTGTGGGTTGGTATTTTGTCGGCAGATTTTTTTCTTCTGTCATACAAGTTCCTTCTTTCTGTTTTTAATTTAAATGAATGTTGAAGCAACACACTAAGGTGACAATGCTTCTTATCAGTCGCCTTGTACTGTTCAACATCAGATTGCTTCACAATCTGTGATGAACATGAAAAAAGCCCTAAAATACTTTCGTATTTTAGGGCGTATAAACATTATACGCGGTACCACCTAAATTGTGCCTGAACAATCAGACACCGCTTCATTCGTGAGGTAACGATCACTACTCGAATCATCTACTACATTCAAATCATTGACTCCCAAGCTACCTTCTTACTGGTTATGTGAAAATCTTCCACCAAATGATTTTCTCTCTAGGACGATGCCAGTAATACTCCTCTTGATCATGGTCTTTGGTTTATTTTAACATTTATATTGAATATAAGTCAATTTGAAAAAAATTAGCGAGCTGCTTTTGCTTGATCCAATGCAGTACCATAATCAGGCTCTTCCGCAATTTCTTTAGAAATTGCTTCATAAACAATTTTACCGTCTTTATCGATCACAAAAATCCCACGAGCTAATCGTCCCATTGCAGGAATAAATAAGCCGTATGCTTCTCCAAATGTTCCTTCGGTATCATGTAAAATTTCCATATCAACACCTTCTGCTGCACACCAATTTGCTTGCTCATCTTTTGTATTATTAGAAATCGTAATAAATTTTACACCTTCTACTTTGGCAGCTTCTTCGTTGAAACGTTTAGTTTGTAGAGAACAGATTCTAGTATCAATATCAGGAACAACACTGATCAAGACTGGAGTACCAGTGAACTCACTTAGATTCACTACTTCGTCATTTAAATTTTTTAATGAAAAATTTGGCGCTTTCACTCCTACTTCAGGTTGTGTACCGATAATTTCTACTTCTTCACCTTTTTTTGTTACTATCATTATTTTCCCTCCTAAATTAAAAAAATGTAACGAGTTCGCCATTACAGCTAAACATCCTATGTTAAGTATAGAGGAAGGAACGATAGAAGACAAAGTTCTTGCCTTCTATACATTTTTATGTGGGAAAGTTTCATCAAAGTAAATCAATGTTTGCAACTCTGTTGTCAAATCGATATATTGAACGTTCACATTATTCGGGACAGTTACTCGATCTGGAGCAAAGTTTAAAATTGCTGTAATGCCAGCATCAACGATTTTATCAATCGCCTCTTGCGCAAATTGACTTGGTACAGTTGAAATCGCAACAGTCACACCTGTTTTTTTGACTTCTTCAGCTAGATTTTCCATTGGTTGGATAATTATATCATCAACTGATAGTCCAACAAGCTCTTCTTCTATATCAAACGCACAAACAATATTCAAGTTTTCATTTCTTCTGAAATTATTTTTGACCAACGCTTTTCCTAAGTTACCACAACCAATCAATGCAATTCGCTTTTCTTCTTGGGTATTTAAAATATGACTAAAAACTTCGATCAAGTATGGCACATCATAACCGTAGCCACTCCGTCCCAATTCACCTAAGTGAGAAAAATCACGACGAATAGTCGCAGGCGGCACTTGAATGACATCACTAAATTCTTTTGATTTAATTCTTGTTACACCAGAATCTCCTAACATTTTTAAATAGCGTAAGTACAATGGTAAGCGCCTTGCTGTAGCTTTTGGCATTGTTTTTTCTTTATGTAATTCTTTCATTTTCCAACCTCCTTGTTACTTAATTCACATATATAGTTTAGCATGCTTGAAGATACTCAGCAACTTGTTTGTGAAAAAAATAGCAGATATTAGAAAAACCTAATAAATAAAAAAGAACAGATTCGATAGCGTTATCAAGTCTGTTCTTTCAACTTTTATAGTAAATCGGAAAATTCTTCGTCGTATTCACTTGATTCAGTTATTTCACTAACTTTCAATCCAGCCATTGAGCGAGCCATTAATCCTTCTATGTCTAATCGAGCTTCATAAGCTTGTGCTTTGTCTAATTTTGGTCTCGTTTTAGGTTGAGGTGGTGCAAAAATTGTACAGCAATCTTCAAATGGTTGGATTGCTAGTTCGAAGGTATCGATTTTTTCAGCAATCTCAATGATTTCGCCTTTATCCATCGAAACAACTGGGCGAATAATCGGAGTTGTGGTCACTTCGTTGATGGCGACCATGCTTTGCAGCGTTTGTGAAGCCACTTGTCCCAGTGATTCTCCATTGATAATGACTAAGCCCTTTCTTTGTTCCCGTATCGCATCAGTCAAGCGTAACATCATTCGGCGTGTAACAGTCATTAGATATCCTTCTGGCACAACTCGTTTGATTTCTTCTTGAATTTCAGTAAATGGTACTTCGATAAATTGGATACTGCCAGCATAAGGCGCGATTTTAGCAGCTAAATCTTTCGCTTTTTGCAGTGCTTGTTCACTGGTATACGGTGGGCTAGCGAAATGAACAGCTTCCACTTCTACGCCGCGTTTCATCGATAAGTATCCTGCAACAGGTGAATCGATTCCGCCAGAAAGCATCAACATGCCACGACCACTAGTTCCAACTGGCAAACCACCAACACCACGAATCGTTTCATATGAAAGATAGGCACCTTCGTTGCGGATTTCTACCCGAATATTGATATCTGGTTTCTTCATTTGTACAGAAATTTCTGGAAAAACCTCAAAAACTGCTCCGCCTAGTTCACGGTTTAATTCATTTGAATCCAATTCAAAACTATGATCAGAGCGTTTAGAAGTAATTTTAAATGTTTGACCTGGTTTATAAGCAGATTTGATGATTGTTTGAACCATTTCTCGAATTGCCGGCATTGTTTTTTCTACCCGAACACTAGGAGAAAAATTTTGGATACCAAAGACTTTTTCTAATTTAGGCAAAATTTGTGCGCTGTCTTCACCATTTAGCAGTAAGTGCATTCGATCGCGGTCAGCATGGATTTTTACTGCTGGAAAATCGCCAAGTACTCTTTTAACGTTTTGTGCAAGTTGGGAAATGAATGACTTTCTATTCTTTCCTTTAGTTGAAAGTTCACCGTAGCGAACCATGATTTCAGTATAGTTCAAAATGTTTCAATCCTTTTCTGTGAAGCTTGATTTTTTGATTCTTCTAGCCATTTATTACCGAGAATTTTTTATAGAGTTGATTAAAGATTATCATAAATTGTTCGGCTTCTGCAATGGTATTACTTTCATCTAAGCTGACCCGAATAGCGGATGTTGCTAAGGAATCAGGGACTTTCATCGCATGTAATGTACTGCTAGCTAATTTTTTACGACTAGAACAAGCACTAGTTGTTGAGGTATAAATTTGTTTTTCCTCTAAGGCATGTACTAAGACTTCTCCACGAATCCCTTTTAAAGCAAAACATAAAATATGAGGAGCAAAGTCCGGGGTTTCCTTTGAGAAAACTGTCACGTTTGGATATTCTTGCAGTGCTTCGATCAGATAGCGGCGAATGGTTGCAGTATGTTCAGGTTTATCTGCTTTTTTATCCATATATAGACGTAAAGCTTTCGCCATAGAAACGACTCCAGCAACATTTTCCGTACTGCTTCTTTGATTACTTTCTTGACCCCCACCATTTAATAATGGTTGCAGTTTACGTCCATGTTTCCAATAAATAAAACCAACACCTCTAGGCCCATGAAATTTATGAGCAGAAAAGGTTGCGAAATCCACACGCGGTGTCAACCATTTTTCCTGTTCGACTTTACTGATTGCTTGAACCGCATCTACATGAAAATGAATAGCTGGATAATCTGCCAAGCAATCACTAATTGCTTGAATGGGTTGAATCGAACCTATTTCATTATTAACAGCCATGATCGAAACTAAAATCGTATCTTTGCGAATCAGTTTGGCCAGTTCATCCACTCTCACAAACCCACGTTCATCGACAGGGGCTATTGAAATTTCAAAGCCATTTTCTGCTAATTGCCCCGCTGTTTCAGCAACAGCTGGATGCTCAATATTTGAAATAATGATATGACGACCAAATGTCTGTTTTTCTAAAGCAGTTCCTTTTAATACCCAATTATCGCCTTCTGTTCCTCCGCTTGTAAAATAAATCTCATTTGATTTCACTTGAATCAGATCCGCGATTTGCTTACGTGACTGTTCTAACAGTCGACTTGCTTGATTACCCAAATCATGTAAACTAGACGGGTTGCCAATAATACGTTGGCTTACTTTTATATAAGTATCTAAAGCTTGAGGATAAATCGGTGTTGTTGCACTGTTATCAAAATATATCATCTAAAAAACCTTCTTCTTTTGAAATTCTTTCCTATTATATACTTTCTAATTTAGTAGTTCAACCTATCGAACAAAATAAAAAGGTGAGACGCTTGTCTCACCCTTACTTATTTAAATCGCATCAAGATTATTGAAATAGAAATCTTCGATTCTTCTAAATGCTCCTGGTTCTACTCTTTCTAATGCTGTCCCAATTTCATCTAGAGCATCTTGATATCTGTATTCTTTCGAGAATAGTTCTAAACTATTTTCCATCGCTACGCGAATTGCTTCATGTGTATGACGGTAACGATTTGCATATTGCATCATTTGTTCTGTCAATGCAGCAGAGTTAACTAAATCGTTTGTTTTCTTATCTAGTAATTCCAAGTCTTCATTACAAAGATCAGAAAGTTTTTTGATTTCTTCCATGTTGATGCGAATTCTATTTAAAGCCTTGCTTAGCTCTTCAATACGATCGGTTGCTACGAAGAAGAATTCCAAGTAATCAGCTGGTAATCCAGGTAAACGTTGTTTTTCAACATAACGTTTGATGTTGCGTAAACGGAAATCATATTGATCGACTTTTTCTTGAGCAACTTTTTCACCTTTACGTAAATCTTTCAATGAATCATCGATTTCTACTTGTTGATTTTCGATGTCATCTAGGATTTTATAGCAATCTTTAAAGAATGCTTGAACTTCTGAAAAAGGAATCGTATGCTCTTTTAATTTTGGTTCGAAATCTTCATAGCGGCGGATCAGTTCTTCGATTTCTGTTTGGAAGCCTCTTGAACGTCCTAACTCATTATGATTCAACGTATAACTTTGAGATGTATGATCTAATTCAATCATCAATTGACGATTATTTTTCAATGCATGAGCAATATAATCTCCGACCACTTTATGGTTGGTCATTACATATTTCTTAGCATTGATCTCACGTTCCATGATTTCATATAATGCATCGATTGCATTAGCTGTATCACGATTAGCTACTTCAACTGCATCCACTTCTGTCTTCTCTAAATCGACTGTTGAATTTTTAACACGTTTTTGAACACGTCTTAATTCATCTTCAAAATTCTTTTCTGGGAACACATAATGATCCGCAAGTAGACGTTTGTAGCCATCTTCGATCTCTTTTAATTGATCTGGGAAAGTCCGATTTAATTCGTCATAAAGCGGTGGGATCCGTTTCATCACATCATCTAACTCATATGTGTGACGTTCAGCATTTTCTAAAACTTCACGAGCTTCGATCGGATCTCCTGATGTATTCAATGTTACAAACTGAGTAAATTCGATTTCGATATTTTTGATTTGTTTTTGTAATTCAGGATAAGCAGAACCAAATTCTGATTTTTCATCATGAAGTAATTTACTGATCTCTTCGTAAACATCTAACGCTTTTTGAACTTCAAGTGAATTACGTTCTTCACTTTCACGCAGTTCTTTCAGACCATTACGGATGATCTCAACTTCTGATTCCATCTCAGTCATCGTCTGATCAGCTTCAGCAACTGCTTTTTTCGCTTTCATAAAACGGAAGGTTTCATTTAAATTCTCTACTTCAAAAATCTGACTTTCTAGCTCTGCAAAAGAACGAGTAGAAATCTCGGTCCAACGCTGATTCCATTCTCTAAACGTGTTTTGACTTTGCCCGACCATGTGCATCTTCTTGACATCATCGACCTCTTCGATCACCGGCAAGTCGAACAGTTCTTCTTTCCTCTTTTCCAGATCATCGAGTTTCATTTGATTTTTCTTTCTCATAAAATAACCAACTAAATACAAAACTGCTGCGATGATTATTATAGCTAAAACTACGATAATGATCAGATTATTCTTCATTCATGGTTCCTCCGTTTATTAGTCCATATATGATATGCAACAGCTGATAAATAACGAAAACACCTTTATCTGCCGTCACAATATTCTCTTATCTACTTAATTTTTCTTAAAAACACCTACAGAAAATTATATCACAAACCCGTCCATCAAGCACTAACTAATTGTATTTTTTTAAGAAATGTTTTGACTTTGTAATATTGTAACAAAACTATTCCGCCTATTAGTCAGTTTAACCGACTTTCTCAGTCATTTGCAACTTTTTGCACACATCACTCAACGTCTCCAACTGGACATCCGCTAATTGCTGATTCATGCCAAACCGTTTATCTTTCAAGGCCCAGACGCTTGCACCAGCATCATGAGCTGAGCGAATCCCTTTTTCAGAATCTTCGATTGCCAGACAGACTTCAGGTTTCAGACCTAACTCTTGTGCTGTATACTCATAAATCTCGGGTGCCGGCTTACTCTGTTTAAATTGTGTGCCACTTACGATCACATCAAAATAGCTAGCCAATTGCCCCACTTTCAATACTTCTTGAATCACATCCATCTTTGAAGAAGAGGCCAAAGCAATTTTATAGCCTTTTCTTTTAAAAAACTGCAAGACTCGTTTCGCATCTGGATCGATCAAGTCTGTGTAATCAATCGGATGTTTCTCTTTATATTGATGATATTTTTCACTTAAGAAAGCTTCATCATAGATTGTATCATTAACTTCAAGAATCGTCTCCCATAAACTCCGCATATCTGCTCCAATAAATAATGCGATCGGAATCTGCTCAATCGTTAAATCATATTCTTTTAAAAATGCTTTTCTACGTTGATAATAAAACTCTTCACTATCGACCAATACGCCGTCCATATCGAAAATAATTCCTTCATATCTTTGCGTCATTTTGGCGCTCCTTCATTTGACTATTCTTATTCAGCTCTACCAGTCTAACAAATGTTTGAAAAAAAATGAAGAAATTTGTTGAAAAATAACTGAAAAGATCGAATAATTGTCATTTTTGCAGTTGCTTTTCAGTCCATATTTCGGTATTCTTTTACTATTATAATGAAAAATCTATTAAAATTAGGAGTGAAAAAAGTGAAAGTCATAAAATTTGGAGGCAGTTCATTAGCATCTGCTGCGCAGTTAGAGAAAGTTTTACACATCGTAAAAGAAGACGCTTCACGAAAGTTTGTTGTTGTTTCAGCTCCTGGTAAGCGTTCATCAGATGATATTAAAGTCACGGATTTACTTATCACATACTATAATGCTTATTTAAATAATGAAAATACAACTGATATCATCGGAAAAATCGTTGGTCGCTATGAAGCAATTTTGGATGAATTAACGCTTGATAAAGACGTTTTAAGCAATATCCAACAAGCCATTCAAACGCTAGCAACTTTACCCAAAGAAGACAACCCTCATCTTTTTGATGCGTTTTTAGCTAGTGGTGAAGACAACAATGCTAAGCTAGTTGCTTCTTTTTTCCAGCAACGCGGCTTGAATGCTCGTTACAAAAATCCAAAAGATCTTGGGATCATTGTGTCTGATGAACCTGGTAATGCGCGTATTCTGCCTTCTTCTTCAAGTAAAATCAACCAGTTTAAAGAAACAGAAGAAATTTTAGTCATCCCTGGCTTTTTCGGTTTCACAGAAGCTGGAGATATTTGTACATTTTCAAGAGGTGGTTCAGACATAACAGGATCGATCGTTGCCGCAGGTGTGGAAGCTGATCTTTATGAAAACTTTACAGATGTTAATGGTATTTTTGTTGCCCACCCAGGGATTGTTCACGAACCAAAAACAATCAAAGAACTAACTTATCGGGAAATGCGTGAATTAGCGTATGCTGGTTTTGCAGTGCTTCATGATGAAGCATTGATGCCTGCCTACCGCGCCAATATTCCAGTGGTTATCAAGAATACGAATAATCCTGAACATCCGGGCACTTTGATCACAACTTCTAGAACGATAAAGCACGATCCAGTTGTTGGAATTGCAAGTGACCAAGGATTTGCCAGCATTTATATCAGCAAGTATTTAATGAATAGAGAGCTAGGATTTGGTCGGCGTTTATTGCAAATTTTGGAGGAATTAGGGCTTAGTTATGAACATATGCCTTCTGGGATCGATGATATTTCGATTATTTTACGAGAGCGTCAATTAACGATCGACATTGAAGAGGAACTGATGAAACGTCTAGAAGATGAACTTGAACCTGACGAATTGCGAATTACACATGGCTTGTCGATGTTGATGGTCGTAGGTGAAGGAATGCGTCAGAGAATCGGTGTAATGGCGGATAGTACAGCGGCTTTGGCTTTTAATAAAATCAACTTGGAGATGATCAACCAAGGTTCTTCTGAGGTTAGTATTATGTTTGGAATACGTGAGGATCAAGAGAAAAAAGCGATTCAAGCGTTGTATCAAACTTTTTTTGAACGTTAACATATAAAGTAAATACACAGCGAAGTCCGAATATGGAGTTCCTGTGTGTTTTTTAATAGAAAGCATTTTCTTCATGAAATGACCAGCGTATAATAAAAATAGGTTATAAAAAACGAGGAGGAATTATTATGATTGAGTTAGTTAACGTTAGTAAAAACTATGGATCAAAAGAAGCATTGAAAGAATTGAGTTTAACCATTAAACAAGGTGAGATTTTTGGTTTTCTTGGTCACAACGGTGCAGGCAAGTCGACAACTATTAAGAGTTTAGTGAGTATTATTGAACCGTCTAGCGGTACAATTACCGTTGATGGATTAGAATTAGCGGAGCATCGACAATCCATTAAGAAAAAAATTGCCTATGTTCCTGATACCCCCGATATCTTTTTACAGCTGACAGCCAGTGAGTATTGGGATTTGATTGCTGCGGCATATGAACTTAAAGAGACACAAAAACAAACTCGTTTAAATGAATTAGCTACTTTATTTGACATGGTAAGTCATCAAGATGAGACATTAGCCAGTTTCTCACATGGGATGCGTCAAAAAACAATTATAATCGGTGCATTGTTACCTGATCCTGATATCTGGATTTTAGATGAACCTTTACAAGGTCTAGACCCCCAAGCGGCTTTTGACTTGAAAGAAATGATGAAAGCCCATGCAGCCAAAGGAAAGACTGTGATATTTTCAACTCACGCATTAGATACAGCACAACAGTTGTGTGATCATTTAGCTATTTTAAAGAAAGGTGAACTCATCTACAATGGTTCTGTTGATAATTTGTTAGCGCAGTCTCCGAATGAAACATTAGAGTCTATTTATTTAAAAATGGCTGGACGTCAATCAGATTCGCAACTTGTCGAACGTATCGAAGGTGAATCCTATGAATAAAACACAGTTATTAGAATTAACGCGAGTCAATCTACGTTATGCGAATCCTCAAGTAACAGAACGGGCTCGAAAAAAAGGGAAAAGCGGAAAGGCTTTGACGAAAGCTCTGATCAACCAGTATTTACTATCTGGCGTTTTGTTTTTATTCATCTATGGCATGACAATGTTTTTTATCGACTTCAGTCAGATGCCTGGTTTTTTTACTTATTATGTAGCCTTATTTAGTATCTTGGCTTTTTCACAAGGGATTTCGGTTATTTATAATGTCTTTTTTGAAAGTCAGGATTTACCAGCTTATTTGCCTTTGCCATTTCAACAAAGTATGATTTTTACTGCGAAAATTTTGGTAGTGACCTTAACCGTTACGCCTTTTGTCTTTCCAATGCTCATTGTATTTTTATTGACTGGATGGCGGTCTGGAATTTTTCTACCGCTCATGATTATTTTAGCAATTTTGCTCTTTTTATTAGTCTTAGCAACGGTTTTTGCAGTTTGCTGTCTGATTGTTTTCGGCTTAACCAGAACTGCACTTTTCAAAAAACACAAAAAACTTGTTACTAGTTTATTGTTAGGCATTTCAATGGCGATTGCGATTGTCGGGATTATTTTTATGAATGGGCAAAGTTCTTCTATCGAGACAGGTCAAATGGACCGTAATCCGATTTCTGTTTTACTTCCGTTATTTTATATTGTCTCTAGACCTTTGACTGCATCAGGGCTATTTAGTTTCGTTGGGTTACTTGGGTTGTTTCTAGTATTGATGCTAGCTATCAAGGTGTTGATCTTACCAAAACTTTATGAACAACTAACGGATGCAACCACTGCTACAGGTATAAGTCGCCGTAAACACAAAACGAATCAAAATTTAAATCAATTGCTTATAAGTTATAATACGCAATTATTGAAAGAACCAAATTTAATTATGCAAGTTTTATCGAATTCTTTGCTGATGCCCTTGATCTTCATCGTAACATTTGCAATCGGTGGATCCTTAGATTTGAGTCATATCGATTTTCGTTTTGTCGGTGTAGTTTTTTTAACTGGTATTGCTCTAGCTTGTATGACGGTCAATCAGACTTCTTTTATCAGTAATATGATTTCTCTCGATCAAGAAAACTTTAATTTTGTAAAGACTTTGCCTATTTCGATGTCTAAATATATGAAACAAAAGTTTTTGGTTGGCTTAATCATTCAATCTGTATTAACTGGTGGTATTGCATTGATTGGAGGGATTTTATTCCGATTACCGATCCTGTTTACTATCATTTTATTGGCAGGGGCACTGTTTGGCAGTTATCTGCTCTGTTTACGTTTTTTTGCCAGAGACCTTCGCTTTATCTTGTTGGAGTGGACAAGTGTCAATCAATTGTTTACTCGTGGTTCTGGAAGTGTAGGATTAGTCTTTACAATGATTGGCTCAATTTTTGTAAGTTTGATTCTTTTAGGCATTTATGGTTTTGCTGCCATGACTTTCCCCTTTTGGCCGCTTAATTTAAGTGTTTTGTTGCTCTTAATCATTGTGAGTTTTCTATGGATAAGACATTTTCAAAAAAACTTTTGGGATTCATTCAATTAAAACTGGATCCTAGTTTAAAGAGTGTGATGAATTTTCAATTTTTTTGAAAATTCATCACACTCTTTCCTTTTTTGTCGTTTAACCTTTACCTTTATTTTGATTTTTCCACGTAAATACAATCATTTATAGTCTATTTAATGTCTTAGTTCACTAGAACTTTCTATTGAATCTGGATTTGTGATATGTCTTGATTTACAGAAAAAGTCTAAGTACATGCTATCAAAATAACTCAAAACAAAACGATTAGCGTTCTGTTTTGAGTTATGATTTCAGCTATTTTTTCCGTTCATTTTAGCTTCAGACTGACGTTTTATTTCTTCTTTAATTTTTGGTTCTGGCGCAAAATCAGCTTCCCAATTATTTGGTTTTAACACTTTATGTGTTACAGGATGATAGTGAGGCTTTCCATCGGGAAATATTTTCCCCATATTTGCCTCATGCACAATTGAAAAGATTTCGGTCGGATCAACACCCAACAAGGAGAATGAACCATACGTAAAATATAACAGATCAATCAAAGCATCTACTTGTTCAACTAGGGGATCTTCTACTTTCTTTTCCTTGCTGAGCACTTTTTCTTCTGCCTGATCAACAGATGTTTTCAACTGAGTTACTAGTTCTTTAAAAACAACTGGATCATTATTCGCTGATCCATAAAGAAATTCAACCAATTCTTCTACTTTAAAACCAGCTCGATCTGACGCTTGTTTGGCAGAAAATGGTGTTGGCAGCTCAGGTCTTCTATTATCAAACTTTTGGTGAAAAGCTTCTGTCTTTTCAAATGGATTATCGATTTTCATTAGGTTCCTCCTAAGTATAAAAAAGTTCAGCCTGTTTTGAATGAAAAACAGGGTTCATCATTTTCAAAAAAACTAGTCAATAATATCATAATGCAACAACGCTTGATAGATTCCTTCTTTTTCATTCGTTGTGGTCACGTACTTTGCAGCTTCCTTTACTTCTTTTTCTGCATTTCCCATAGCGACACCAATACCGACGCCAGCTAGCATTTCTATATCATTCCAGCTATCGCCAAAGGCCATCACTTCATCGAGCGAAATACCATAATAATCAACACACTTTTTAATTCCAACTAACTTTGAACCACCAGCTGGAATAATATCCACTGTATACGGATTTGAGCGCGTTATATGACAATTAGGCAATTGTTCTCTTAAAGCTTGTTCCTCTGATTTAGGACTTAAAAGAACACATTGATAAATCGGCTCTTTCAATACATCCAGGTCAAAATAACGTTGTGCTTTTCTATGAATCGAAAAGCGACTGATTAAATTTTTGACAAAGTTCGCAGGAAAATATTTGGGTAAAAAACGGACAATTTTTTTAGCCCATTTATTTTGGCCAAAGCGCATCAGCGAACTACCTTCCAGACTACTTCTTGAGCCAAACATGATCTGACGATGATAGTGGTCAGAAAATGAAACAATCCTTCTTAGGGTTTCATCAGAAAAATGTGCTGATCGAATCGTTTCTTCCTCTGTATAAACCAATTGACCGTTGTAGACAACAAAAACATCTAAATTCAATTCATCTATTTGTTTGCTTAAATGAACAGGTCCTCGACCTGTTGCTACTCCACAAATGATTCCTTGCGCCTGAGCTTGAGCAATTGCTTTTTTAGTAGATATCAAAGCTTTGCTGTTTTTATCCACCAAAGTGCCGTCGATATCAAAGAAAATAGCTTTAATCATGGGAATCCTTTCTTTAATAATTCTATGTTCTTTTTAAAACAGTCCCATTTGTTTGGGGTTTAAATTCTCATATTGTAAATTCAATGCCGCTTTCATTTCCAGCAAGTTGCCTGCCGCATCACCGCCAGAATTATTGTTAAAAATCACACCGACTTCTTTGGCTTCACGAGATAATTTTTCCACAGCTTCACTTAAATCTGCGATTTCCTCTGAGTTATAGCGATATAAGGTGCGCTTTTTACGCCAATCCTTGTCATTTGCCATCCACCCAGCAGCGTTACGTCCATGAAATCGGAACAAGACAAATTGATCATTCGTAACATAAGGGAAAAATGGCACTGGATTTGTAGGAATTTGCGGTTCATCGACCACAACTAATGAAAATTCATTGTTTTTCATAAATGACAGTGTTTGTTTAATGTATTTTGCGGTATACCAAGAACCATTTCGTAATTCTATCGCAATTGGCAGATCAGCAAACCAGCGGCGAATTTTTCCCAAATACTGAACGTTTTCCTTTGTGCATGCAAACGTTCCAGAAAATTGAATCAGAAATGCAAAAAGTTTACCACTTTCGATCATAGGCGTCATACTTGTCAGAAATGCCTCAATCATTTCTTCTTCGTTTTGATAATACTGCTGCCACTCGCCTTGACAGCTGATCCCACTATAGACTTTCATCACAAAACGAAAGCCATCTGGAACCGATTTAGTCCATTCTCTAACAGATTCTTGTTTGGGAATGCCGTAATAGGCTGTGTCCATCTCAACCAAAGGTAAATAACCTGCGTATTCATATAAAGTAGAACGCTTTTTTCCAGTTAACTTGTCATGTTCATTAAAAGAAGTCAAACCTAAACGAATCATAGAGTATGTTGTCCTTTCTATTCCTATCAATTCACTATTACGTACATATCGTTAAAATGATTATTCACTTATTATTTTATACTAAAAAAGACTAAGACAAAACAAAAAGTTGCCTTAGTCCCAAAATTTGATCTGGTTCTATCAGTCTATTAGCTTTTTTTCCATTTCATATTAGCTTCACAATAGGTTTGACCATCGATTCGAATTTCATGCCGTGTTGTTATTCCTTCTTCACCTTCAAGCATTTCATAATGGCTCTCTACTACCTGACCATATTCCACTTCTTTATCAAATTTCACATTAATAAATGTCGGCTCGTGTGTACTTAGAAAATCATAACCTAACACATCTAGCAACCAATTAAAGTAGATTGCATTATTAACATGCTGGTTCCCATCAATATCAAAATAACGAACACGATAGGGTAAAAAGTCCCCTGATTCCACTTTTTCGATTTTTTCACTACGATAAATTTTCTTGATTTTTTCACTTTCATACGGCTCGATGATTTCAGGAAGAACACTGCTCATTTTGCGATTTTCTTTATCCATCAAGACAAAAGTCGACTTGATCAACACACATTCGTTTCCTTGTTCATCATGAATCCAAAAATTTCGGTAACAAAAATATTTATTATACGCGATTGCTTGCGTCGTAATAGAGAGGTTTTCTCCAACTTTAGGTAAACGCGTGATATGGATCTCATAATTGGTAATAACCCAGCCAAGTCCAAACGAAGCAACAAAATCAGAACCACGTTCTAAGGCATCGCTTTGTTCTTCAGATGTCTTGATCACAACAGCTAGCATTGCTGGAATTGTCATTTTTCTTGTAATATCGCCATCATAATAGGCAACTTCATACGGGGTCGTAAATTTTTTTGCCATTGGATCTCCTCCTTTTTTTGCTTCTATAACTGTCTAAATTATAACATAAGTTACTGAATCGAGGATACAACTAATGATAGCTTAAACAGATTCAAGAAATTGATGTTTTCTCAAAATTGTTTTTAATATATATTTAAAATAATTGTTAAATTTTATGTTTTTTAAATATTTTTCCTATATATTCCAAAAAAACTTTTCAAAGCAGAAGTGTCTATCCCTCTGTTCTAAAAAGTTTTTTAGTCTTACCTATTTGTTAAAAAAAAAACTCTATTCACTAATTTTTTTGCACTATACGTGACCAGTATTCCCGTAGACAAGCACTTCATTCAACAGATCCAAAAGTGTTTCCATCGCTATCCCTCCAAAAAATTAGTTGATTCTAAAAGAATAATACCATACTATTATATAAAACTAGAACTATAATGCATAAACATAGAGGGGAAAAATATGAGAATCAAAGGAGACATCATCCGAACAGTAAGGAAACAGAAAAAATTGTCGCAAGTAACTTTGGCCGCTGGAATTTGTACACAAGGAACCGTTAGTAATATTGAAAACAAAAATGTCTGTGATAGCCTTGAGATTCTTGATGCGATATGCAAAAGATTAAATCTTAGTCTAGAAAGTGTCCTAGATGACAATGACGAAAAGAAGTTAATGTCTTTATTAAACAATGTAGAAGAACTGTGCAATACATTTAAACATAAAGAAGCTCATTCATTGCTAAAAGAAACGTCAATAAATGTTGCTGATTTCCAAAATAAAGAGTTGGAAGTTCGCTGGTTTTACTTTATGGGCATCACTAACTTACTAGGTTATAACAATACAACAGACAGTTTATTTTATTTTTATAGAGCGGATGAACTTGGTGATTCAAATTCTATTTATGCCATTCTTTCCGTCAACAGCCTGGGGATCGTATATGAAATGGCTAATGAACTAGATAAAGCCCAAGTTTATTATGAGAAATCGATCGATATGCTCAAAAAAATGACGATAAAAATACCTATTGAAGCGACTAAGGTGTTTTTCAATACCGCCAAATTTTATTCATTGATCAAAAATTATGCAACTGCTTTTGACCTGGCTTCTGAAGGGATGCTTTTAAATCAGACCTATCAATCATTGTACATGTTAGATCTTTTAGCATATGAAGCAGCTTTTAACGACTTTATGAAGTCACCCGATTTAACAGCACCTGACTTTACTAGTGCGAAAGTTTTTGCTACCTTTAATAACAATCAAAATTTATTAGCTGTGATTGCTAACGATGAAAAAACCTTAACTCGTTAGATTAGCAGACAATGAAGAATCGTTCGTTTGGACCATGCATTCAGCATAATCTTAACGAGCGATTTTTTACTTTCTTCTGATTTATGCCACTAAACTATACATCTTTTTTGAAGAATATATTTCGCAAATCCTCTCACTGAATTATCATTTTAAAAATAGTTGCATATTATTGGAATAATATAAAATACCATGTTACATTTATTATTGTAAGCGCTACAAAATACTTTTAGGAGGAATTACAATGAAAAAAACAATGCTCAAAGCAGTACTTACACTTAGTTTATTAGCTGGAGGTTTATCTGTTTCAGCTACTGTCACCCATGCGCATGGATATGTTTCATCACCAGGAAGCCGCGCTTATTTCGGCAGTAGTCAAGGTGGAAAAATAAATAAAAATGTTGGCCGTGCTGAATGGGAACCTCAAAGTATTGAAACAACTAAAAACACTTTTATTCCAGGAAAATTAGCGAGTGCAGGTGTTAGTGGATTTGAGCCATTGGATGTTCAAACAGCTGATCTTTGGCATAAAACAGATATTACAACAGGCCCACTTGCAATCAACTGGACTTTAACTGCTCGTCATAGAACTTCTACGTGGGATTACTATATGACGAAGCAAGGTTGGAATCCAAATCAGCCTTTAGATATTAAAAATTTTGATTTGATCGGCCGTGTTGATGACAAAGCAACAATCCCAGAAGCTTCTGTCAACCATACGATTACCGTTCCTAGTGACCATAAAGGGTATCATGTGATTTATGCTGTTTGGAATGTTTATGATACGACAAATGCTTTTTATCAAGCAATCGACGTCAACGTCAAATAAAACAAACTATAAGGAGACAAGCACATGAAAATCAAACAATTGATTCCTGCTTTTTTACTCGTTTCAGGTATTGCTGCCGGCAGCTTTTTTACAGCCACTCCTGCACAAGCCGCTGACTCAGCCAGCGAAATGGTTAGCGTAGCAAATAAAAAAGTCCTTGTTGGCTATTGGCATAACTGGGCTTCTAAAGGTCGCGATGGCTATAAACAAGGAACTTCTGCAAATATTTCATTAGCAGAAGTGAACAAGACCTACAATGTAGTTCCAGTATCCTTCATGAAAAGTGATGGTATTAGCCGAATTCCGACGTTTGCACCTTATAACAAAACAGATGCCGCCTTTCGTCAAGATGTCGCATTACTTAATAGCCAAGGACGTGCTGTCTTACTTGCTTTAGGTGGTGCTGATGCTCATATTCAATTAAAAACAGGTGATGAACAAGCCTTTGCTGATGAAATTATTCGTCAAGTGGAAACATACGGCTTTGATGGACTGGATATTGATTTAGAGCAATCTGCTATTACAGCAGGTGATAATCAAACTGTTATCCCAACCGCTTTGAAAAAAGTCAAAGAACATTACAGAGCACAAGGTAAAAACTTCATCATCACGATGGCACCTGAATTTCCTTACTTAAAACCAGGCGGCGCTTATGAAAAATACATTACTTCTTTAGATGGTTACTATGACTACATTGCACCACAGTTATATAATCAAGGTGGAGACGGCGTTTGGGTAGATGAAATCAACAAGTGGATCCCACAAAGTAATGATGCGCTGAAATATGAATTTCTTTATTATATGTCGGACTCTATGATTCATGGCACACGGACATTCTTAAAAATTCCAAATGATAAACTTGTGTTAGGACTACCTGCAAATGTTGATGGCGCTGGCAGTGGGTATGTAATTGATCCAACAGCTGTTTACAAAGCGCTTGATCAGTTAGCAAAAGATGGCAATCCAATCAAAGGCTTGATGACGTGGTCAGCTAATTGGGATGTCGGCACTAACGTAAATGGGGTACCTTACAATAATGAGTTTGCTACTAGATATGCTCGAATTTTACAATAAAAAATAAACAAAAAGAGCCAAATCAGTTGAGATTTCGGCTCTTTTTGTTTATTTTTTTCCTCCGCTGCTGACTAAATATTTATTATTTTTGGATATATCAGCTGTTTTTTTCGTCCGATAAATCCCTTCTTTTCTTAAATGATGATAAATCGTTGATGTAGAAATACCACAGCGTTTTGAAATTTCCTCTGTTGAAATATCTGTGTTGTGATAAAGTTCAAGTGCTTCATTCACTTCATTGACAAGTGGGGGGCGGCCTAAAATGACACCCTTTTTTTTAGCTGCACTCAATCCTGCCAAAACACGTTCCCTGATCAACTCTGCTTCCATTTCAGCAAATGCTCCCATGATCGTAAAAAAGAAGCGCCCCATTGGTGTAGAGGTATCAATATTATTTTCAATGCTGACAAAATGAATATTTCTTCGATCAAACTCTTCTAACAATCCAAGCAGTTGCTTCGTACCTCTAGCCAATCGATCCAATTTAAAAATAACAAATGTATCACCAGGCTTCAAAATTTGCAAAGCTTTATTCAATTCATTACGAAAACTTTTGCGTCCACTTTCATATTCTTTGAATATTTGGTCGACACCATACTCCTCCAATGCTTGTTGTTGAGAATCAAATTTTTGATAGTGCGTACTGACACGCATATAGCCAATAACTGCCATCTTATTCTCCCCCTTATTCTCCTTAACCCCAACCAGTAATCTATTTGCTATACGGCGTTTGTTGGATCAAAATAAATCGAATGGTAATAGCCTTCTAGAGCTAATAATTCCTGATGTGTTCCTTCTTCAACAATTCTTCCTTGATCCATAACTAAAATTCGATCAAAATGTTTGATTGTATTTAATCTATGGGCCACAATAATGCAGGTGAAATCGTACGTCTTTAAGCGGTTCATGATAAAGTTTTCTGAAATATTATCTAAAGAGCTTGTCGGTTCGTCCATTAAAAGTAAACTTGTTTCTTTTACCAATGCTCGAGCAATGGAAATCCGCTGCATCTGGCCTCCCGATAAATTCATTCCACCTTCTGAAATTTGTGTTTCTAATCCCAAAGGTAAATTCATGATGATTTCATCTACTCTAGAATCAAAGATTGCTTGCTCAACTCGTTCATCAGTGGCCTCAGCTTGATTCAACACAATATTGTCATATAAAGAAGCGTTGAATATTGTTGGTTTTTGATTAACAATACTAATGCATTTTTTTAGCGAGACGTCATCAATTTGTTTGAGATCGATATCGTTGAACCTGATTTGCCCTGAAGTTGTATCGTATAAGCCTGCCAATAACTTCAATAATGTGCTTTTCCCTGAACCACTTTTCCCTACAATTGCAACTTTATCTCCATGTTCTATCTGGAAAGAAACAGAATGTAAAATCTCTTCCTCAAAGTAGCTATATTTAAATGAAACATCTTCAACATTCACCGAATCAACCGTTGTTATTGTTTCTCCGTCAATTGCCAAACGAGGATTATCTTTTGCTTCTAAAATCTCATTTAGCTTACCAAAGTACGATCGTAAAAGTAAGAACTCTGTATAAGAATCAAAGACGGTGACGATTGGCGCAATAAAGGCTCCGGACAATGCATTAAAACTGATAAGTTCTCCCAATGTCACTTGTCCTTTTGTTACTTGAAACAGCCCTACATAAATCAGAACGATCGGCAAAATAAATTGAATGGATGTTTGAATTGTTCTAACCCACGTTGAAAAGCGATTTTTCTCAGCCCGTAACATAATTTGATTTTTGAATTCATTACGCCATTTTGCATAGAATTGATTTTCTGATCCAGACGATTTAACAGTTTCCATTCCTTCAAATAATTCTACCAAGATGCGCTGAACTTTAGATTGAGCAATCAGTTCTTTATTCGTAATACTTTGCACTCGCTTCGAGTTAACAACTGAAATAGCCCCCATCATAAATGCTCCGAAAATAGCAATTAGAGTTAATTTTAGTGATAAATTAACCATTAAAATTAAATAGATGAACACAAATAAAAAATCTACCGAGATCGTCAACATCCGTTGACTCATGATTTGCTGGATGATCACACTAAGGTTCGCACGAAAAATCAAATCCCCCGTTGAACGATTAACGAAGAAACGCAACGGTAAATGAATGATTTTTTTCATAAAGGCTTTCATCAAGGTTAAATCAAATAAATTTTCCAACACGATCAACACTAAGCCTCTTGCAACTTGCAGCAGATAATAAGCGATAAAAAGAATGGCGATCGTTGAACCGATTTGGAATATATTAGAAACAGCAACATTTGCATTATCTATGATCATTTGCGTCAGTCTAGGAATTGCAATCGTCACCATTTGAATCAACAGAGTCAGGGCGATAAACAAGGCAACTTTTGCTTTTTGATCCGTTAATATTCCTTTTAAGATCAGCCAAGTAGCATTTTTTTTATTCTTTCGCTGTGTGATCGTAACGTCAACGTCTGTTAAAATCAAAGCAATATTAGAGAAGCTTGCTTCAAATTCTGCCCTTTTAATTTTTTTCCGTCCACTTGCAGGATCCAAAATTGTTGCTTCTTTCCCTGTTAGTTTCTCTAATACAATATAGTGGCGTTCTTCCCAAAAACAGATCGTAGGTGTAGCTTGTTCCTCTAAAATTTCTAAATCTAGGACTCGAATCGCCTTTGTTTCAATTCCTCGATCCAATAAAATTTGTTTTAAATTTGTTAGTGTGTTTCCACCTTTAGGAACACCGTACACATCACGAAGGTGGCTCAGCGTCACATTATCGTCATAATAGTTTAAAACCATCGTCGTACAAGCTAGCCCACATTCACTATGTTCACTTTGTTCAGTAAATGGCACTTTTTTCGTCAATATGATTCCTCCTTATTCCATTGGTAATTCCAAGGTTAGTATGTCTGCTGCTTGATTTGCATTGTGTATGCGTAACAGTTGGTGTCCAATACCGGCCAATCCTGTAAACAGTCCATATTTAGGAATCGTCGGCAGTCCTTCAAATGTATAGTTTTCTTCAAGGATTTTCTGATAAGCTTTTTTTACTTTCTCTTCAATAGCATCTTTATGTTGTTTGGTCGCCCAGCTTGATTTTCCATATTCGATCAAGAATTCCAAATCGCCAAAATTACCATGGCATAAACAGTCATCTCTTTTTTCCTGATTGATCAAACGTTCTGCTGCAATTTGAACTTCTTTTCGTAAACGTGAATCTTCAAATCCGCTATTTAATAAATCTAAATAAGCCAAGCCGATTCCTGTTGATCCATAACACCACAAATCATTGACCATTGGGGGAATTGGACGTAAATCCAACCAACCATTTTGGGTAGGATCAAAAGTGGTTCTTTCTTTGACCAAACATTTTTTGATCAATAGCATAATTTCAGGATCTTTTTCAACTTTCAAAAGGCTATTAGCAGCATGGATCACTCCTGAGTAGCCATGTGCAAACCCACCTTGAGTAATTTTTTCAAGATCTAAATCGAAAAGTAACTGCTTAGCAAAAACAAAATAGCTTTCTTTATTTGTTAGTTGATATAAATGAACAAATACTTTTATGATCGATGCTGTACCACCATTCCAATCATAACTTTCAATTACTTCCCCGTCATATCTTTCCATATATCGTGCAGCAATCGACTCTGCTGCCCTGATTAATTTAGAATCATGATTATAGTTATAGCTATAAAGTAATGGATAAACAGCAGCAAAGGAACCGTAAAAAGCTGAAACACTGTCCACATAATCTTCTTCAAGTTTCAAGACTAATGCTTCTGCTAATTCATATGGCTTTTGAAACTTCTGATCTTTTGTAATATGGTAGAGCTCACTAAAATATAAGTACATTCCGCTAATTCCATCGTAAAAATTTTCATTCATGACATTGACGACATAATTATCTGGTGACGTTTCTTCAATATCTTTCCAGGCAATTGACTCTTCACCTAAAAAGGCAGCTTCAAGAATCGTTTCCCCCACTGCAACAGCCCCATCTAAAAAGTTGACTTGATGAATTTGCTCTTTTAATGGAACTGTTTTTTCCTGCAAATCGGTTGAATGATACAAGCCGAATGAAGTTTTTAGATAATCTAGCTGTTGCTCTTCTTCTAATTCAGAGTAATTTCTTAATCGTAAAATTTCGAGATCCAGAGCTTTTTCTTGGTACATATTTTTGATGATTTCACCTTGACTTGCCATTAAATCCTTGGTACTTGTGGGGTTAAAGAAAATCGGTACATCATGTTGCAGCATATCGCGCACTTCATAAGGTACGGGTTTGGAATTAGAATAGCCATGCATCCACAAATTTTCAAATAGTTTTTCACGTTCTATATAATCGACCATACAAGTAGGATGAGTTGAATAATCCAATAAGTCCCCGTAGCTTTGTGTTGTTTTGATCACGTTGCGGACTAAGCAATCTGAAAACGTCTTTTCTGCCAAGTGTGCTAGTGTTTGTTTGTTATTTCTAGCAAATGCTGAAAACTCTTTAAATCCGTCAATGATCGTTTCGATATAAGGAACGAAATCAACTTTTTCACCGTTGAACAAAGGAATATTTTCTGCTGCATCTGTGATATGTTCTTGATACATAAACTGCATATTGACTGAATCAAAATTAATCAGTTTCAAGACTTTGTAAGGTAATTTTTGTTCTCCACCACTAAGAGCACTTAACTGAATCCCTTTTGTAGCACCTTCCACGTCAGCTTCTGCTCGTTCTTCAAATAAATAGATTGGAACCAGACCACTCATGACTACAGATTCACCATTTTCCTGCATGACTTTCACGATTGCATTTTCACTGTCCGGCATTGGAAAATGATTTTGAATGATCGTTTCAAGATCGATCAAGACTGGATATTTTCCGAAAGCCAGAACATTTTCCAAATGGAAATCATTGCCATTCAACAAATATACTAAAGCTACAGTCTGTCCGAATTGACGATAATAGTGCGTAACATCCTCTTTCGACAAACATTCAGAATAAATCAATCGTTCTTCGAATGTGTACTTTTCTTTTATTATTTTTGTGGTCAAATAAAAATCGAATGCATTCTCCATCTCATTGATTTTCTGAACAAACTGATCAAAACGCTCACCAATCATTAAATTTTTTGGTTTAAAAACAACATCGATTTCGTTACTGAATGTTAAAATCGCTACCGATTTTCCTTGATCATGAGAATCTCCTGCTCCCATTTTTAAACCGCTTAATGATAGAGGAAGCTCTACTTGAAAAATTTGATTCAACTCTGTTTCGCTTTCAGCTAGTGCTTGCAACAACTCTCTAAAATTAGTAAGTTGAAAATCGATCGTCTCAGCATAAAGTCTCATTAATACTGGATACTGATCAAAAAAATCAAGCAATTTTTCTCGTGTATCAAAACGAGCGATCAAGTATTCTTTGAATCCTTCTTTCTCATCTAACGACTCTGAAAAGGACAGCTTCTCTTTTTCTACATGTAAATCATACACAAACGTGCGTAACCCTATGTCCATAAAACGATTGATCACTTCACCAATGAAATTTTCCATAGCAGTTGCTTGAATTTGGAGTGTTGGAAAATCCGCCACTATTTGATATAATTTTTTTTCAAAATAATCAATGTGCAAACGTAAGGCGTACGTAAAATTCGCTTTTTCATCATCAAAAACATCTTCAGATAAACGGTCCTCTTGCGACATTATCAATTTTGTAGTCCGCACCCATTGTTCTTTAGATATAGTCATAAAAATAGACTCTTTTTCATCTGTAGTTAATTCTTTTATCGCTAAACCAAAATCCTCTTCAGTTAACTTTAACGACGCTAAAATTTCTTTAAATCGTTCATCTGTCACTGTTGTAGGACGCTTACGCCACTTTTTATAATTCTCAATTTGCCCTTTTGGAACAGTCATCTGCTTGTTTTTATAATATTCTTGTAACGCTTCATACCTTTGACGGATAGATGTGCCTTTGGCCAGGTTTTTTAGACTCATGTCAAACTCCTTTTGTTCGTTTATTTATGTAAAATTTCTTTAGTTAAAAACAAGTGCTAGACAAGCTTCCTATCAAGAGGAACTCGTCTAGCAACTTGATTATTTTAAATTACCACCCGCAACATCTTGAAGAGCAGCAGCTATAGCTACATCTTGTAGAGTAACAGCTACTTGATGATGATGAAGAAGATGATGATGACCAGCTCCATCCAAAGAAACTTCCTTGAACTTTATTCATTTCTTCCGGTGTTAATTCTTCAAAAGATTTCCCAACTTTTTTCTCAGCTTGTTTGTTCATAGTGTGTTTTCCTCCTATAATGATTAATAGTTTGAGATAATAAAATGTGCACTTTTATTATCATTTATTTAAAATAAATTGCGATTTAAGCAATCTATCTTAAAACAGTTCTTTTCTTCCCTAATTCAGCTTAGATGGTTAATCTGATAATAGTGAATTTGTTAGCTTCAATTTTGAATTTTGTTGGTGTAGTTTCATTTGAATATCCTCTTACAGTAGGTTCAATTTCATACTCACCAGGGGCCAAGTAAATACTGATTTGCCCAAACGTATTAGAAACTACAGTTGTTTCAAATGCTGCCCCTTTCGTACAAGTAATACTATATTCCAGCCCTTTTAATACCTGTTTTGTATCATTACTTGAAAGATAGACTAGAGCACGTCCTGGTATTTGTTTCGGTTTATTATAAAAAACTGCTTCTGCAATTTCTTCCACAACGATTTTTTTCGTTTGCGTTGGAGCATCAAGTTCGTAACCATCTGGGGCTTTGGTTTCAGTGATTGTTACTTCCCCTACCGGTAAGTCTGGAAAAAACAATTCGCCTTGTACATCTGTGACCCCTTTATGGCTATTTCCTGCCGAGTCAATTACTTCAAACTCTGCATTTGGTAACACAATGTCTGTTTCAAAACCATCTTCATCATTTGCATATTTCTTGATTTTTAAACCACCTAGGTTTTCTTTTTTGATATTCGCATGTCTAACTTCAGCTATTTTCCCTGATTCAACGGTAACTTCATAAAATGTTGAATCTTGCTCATAACCTGGTGGGGCTTCAATTTCGATTACATAGTATTTACCTGGGTCTAAATCTTCTAAAAGAATTTCCCCATTATCGTCTGTAGTATATGTCCCCAAGAGTTGATTGTTATTATCATAAATTTCAAATACGGCGTCCTTTAAATAAACCTCTGGATCAGAATCTTTAACATATTTGACGATTTTTAGAGAGCCAGCTGTAGGTACTTCTACTTTTTTATTGACTATATCAATAGATGCTTTACCTTCTGGATCTGTTTTAGATAGTGTGATAAATTTTGGTGTTGTATCTAATTCATAGCCTTCTGGCGCTTTTGTTTCAATCAATTTATACGTACCATATGGTAAATCATTTAATTGACCGATACCATTTGCATCTGTTGTGATTTTCCCGACTAGCTGATCCGTCACATTGTATACATCAAATTCAGCTCCAGCTAAAACAGTTCCTGCTTCATCCTTTTTCACTACTTCAAGATTTCCAGTTGTTTTTTCTTTTCTATTCTCTACAGTTACACTGATTACACCGTTTGGATCATCTTTGGAAACGACTACTGATTTTGGTGTCGCATCTAATTCATAGCCTTGTGGCGCTTTTGTTTCAATAAGCTCATACTTACCAAATGGCAGATCTTTCAATGTCCCAACGCCGTTAGCATCCGTCGTGATTTTCCCAACAACCTTATTATTTTCATCACGAACTTCAAACTCAGCGCCGGCTAATAAGTTGCCAGTCTCATCTTTTTTAATGACTTTAAGCGCTCCAGTTGTGATTTTTTTCTTGTTTATTACGCTAATCGTTGCTTTGCCATTTGGATCTGTTTTAGATAATGTGACAAATTTTGGTGTTGAATCTAATTCGTAGCCTTCTGGTGCGAAATATTCGACTACTGTATATGTGCCATATGGCAGATCTTTCACCACAGCAATTCCATTCGCATTTGTGGTAACTTGCCCAACAAGGGTATTAGCGCTGTTTATAACCAAAAAGCTTGCGCCAGCTAAAACTTTACCATTTTCATCTTTTTTGACTATTTCCAGTTCACCAGTTGTGATTAGCTTTTTATTCACTATTGTGATAGTCGCTACACCCGTAGAAGAAACAGTGACATATCTCGGTGTTGTATCAAGTTGATACCCATCTGGTGCTTTAACTTCGATCAGCTTATATGTCCCATATGGTAGATTCCCTAAAGTTGCGATTCCATTGGCATTCGTAGTAATTCTTCCCATAAATTGGTTATTGGCATTATAAACATCAAACACAGCTCCAGATAGAACTTGATTACTTTCATTTGTTTTTACAACTTTAAGACTACCTTTTTGACTTGGCAGTGGTATATTGCATTTCGTTAAACAAACAAGCTGCCCTGGTAAGAAAAGGTTAAAGTACATTGGGCTGCTTTCTAATTGATAGCCCGCTGGTGCTTTCGTTTCACGAATTGAATAGTAGCCA
Source organism: Enterococcus sp. 7F3_DIV0205 (assembly GCF_002141365.2). Classification (NCBI taxonomy): domain Bacteria; kingdom Bacillati; phylum Bacillota; class Bacilli; order Lactobacillales; family Enterococcaceae; genus Enterococcus; species Candidatus Enterococcus palustris. The sequence continues at coordinate 3,315,965 of NZ_CP147244.1, read as the reverse complement.
AGCGGTAATGACCTCGTTTCAGCAACACCATTATAGTTTGTCTGAATCACTTGGACAGGACGGTTAAAACTATCATAGATCGTAAATTGCGCGCCTGATAATCTTGCTTTTGTCCGATCATCATACTTGATTACTTGAACTCCTCCACATAATTTTGGAACAAAAAATCTGGGTGTTATTTGTGAAGATCTAGGAAGTCCGCTCTGCATTGTTGATAAATAGTCATTTGATGATGTGTTTCCTCCAAACTGATTATTCATCACTGAAGTTGTGGACCATGATGCATTACTTTGAGTGGCCGCTTCAGCCTGTTTCCCTCCAAATACACTGATAGTAAATACAATTAAAACGAGTGAATAAAATAAATAGCTAATTTTCTGTTTCATACAATAAAACTCCCCCAACAAATTTGATTTTTTAACTTTTCCAAATGATACTTTTTTAATATGTAATAAACCAAATAAATAATTTGACCATTCGTCTCAACTCCTCTCTCATTTTAAATAAATTCCAAAATTTTCCGAATTAATTTAAATTTCTTTTTATTATCTACTAGTTATTTAATGTTTTTGCTATAATAACATAAGTACCACAAATTTTTTCACTAGGTAAATTATTTTATACCACCTGAGAGGAGAACTATTTTTGAAAAATTACGGAACATTAATAAAGAAAATTCGACAAGAAAAAGGACTCAGTCAAAAAGATATCTACGATGGGATCATGACTAGACAAACCTATTATTTGATTGAAACAAATGTCAGCATGCCCTCTTTTGACAAATTTTTAATGATACTGGAGAAACTTTGTATTTCCGTTGAAGAATTTCTTGAGTTACTCGATTCTGAGGCATATCCAACAATCAACCATTTCTACCATCAATTAAGCCAAGCCGTTTTCAAAAAAGATCAAAAAGTATTAGATTCTATAATCGAAAAATCTCAGCAACTTTATACAACCACAAACAATAAAAAGTTCTTCCATTTAAACCTGATTACTCAAGCAATGACTTACGCAACGAATGAAACAAGTGAATCTGATGCCCTTAAGGCTTCTAAAAACTTGATGTTTCCGATCAAACAATATTTGATTGGTATTGATAAATGGTATCTCTATGAATTAAAGTTGTTGAATAATTCCTTGTATTGTTTTGAATTATCAGAGGCCATTGCTTTAGGTACCTTGGTTGGAAAAAAGATCGATACCCTTAGTAACATCGAACAATACCAAGAAATTAAATTGAGAATCTATCTAAACCTTTCATCTCTATGCTTAAATTATCAAAATTACGAAAAAACCTTATTTTTTTCTGCCTTGGCAAAAGAAAACGCTCAAACAGATTACCGCCTATTTGAAATGATCATTGCAAACTTGAATTATGAAATTGCCCAAGCAGCTATAAAAAAACAGTTAATGGATTCTCAAATAAGTCATTACCTTACTATTTTAGAAAGTTTAGGCTATCAATCTACAGTAAAAGAATACAAACGATTCCTGAAAAACAACACTATTTGTTGATTTTCATTTGTTTTTTATTCACTAATCATTAATAGCCAAAGTTATTTACTTTATAATCCCAACTATAGGGTCTAGGTGACATAATGGGTTCCCCACCACTATCTTTCCCCAAATCAGGTGTAATGAACATCGTTACCCAGTACTCATGATTTATTTGATAATCTAAAACAGCTTCATTACTCTTTACCAAAGCTGCTGTGTTACTCGATAAATGGGTCAAATTTAAGTTTTCATTTGTTGTTGTTGCAATAAAACCAAAAATTTTATAATACTCTGGTATTAAATCGGTGACTGTTAATTCTTTTTGCTGTCTCGCCAAGGTTATTTCATATTTAGTAAAAAGCTCTGCTGAAACTTCTGTTGACGTATCCTTTATTGTACTTTCAGAAATCAAGTTTAATTTTTGGTCTGTATTATCGATAACAGATTCGTAAAACCCTTTTGAAGGAATAACTAATTCCGAATTTGAATTAAGTACACTTTGCCTGATATTCAAACGAATCGTTTTCTTTTCAGGGATTTTCTTATTTGTAACAATTATTTGCTGGTGTGCGTATGCATTAAAATCCGCAGCGAATTTAAATTGGCTTTTAGTACTCGCAGTTGTTAGCCCATTAATATCAATCAATGTTTCATATTCTTGATTTGCTTTTAAGATTTCCTCCACAACATAATCTTGGTCAGCTTTCCATGGATGGACTATTTTTTTGGTTTCGTTTGAATGAAGTGAGAAATGATCATTAATTGTGTATTGATCTTTTCCATAGTTAAAATCAAATAATTCTGTCTGATTATTTATTTCTTCACCTTTTTCATTTTCTACCTTTTTTTGTAAACTGACGATAATTGGTTTAACTTTTGGTACATCAAACTCAGCTTGTTTCATCACATCATTGTAATCTTTGTAAACAATTGTTGTCTTTCCATTTGTTGCTGCCAAGCCATTCGTATCAATAATATTTGGCTTTAATATTTCATTTTCAGCGCTTACGCGATACGTAATTTCAGCAAACATAACATCTTCGTCTGGATCATTAGAAACTGGATTTTTGAGAGAGCCAACATTCCAATTGATTGTAGGTCTTCCCAGTACATCTTTGATTTCAGCCGTTCCCTGAGTAACCGTGACGCCTCCGTCCATTTCAAATCCTACACCCATCGGATCAACAACAAATCCTGATTTGATAGCCCCGACGATTTCCCCTGCGATCCCGCTAAGAATATCTTCCAGGTTATTCGCAGTGGCTGAAAAACTTTTATCTTCAGAAGAAGCGATTTCTTTCATCGTTTTGTTTCCAGTTACTACTTCATCATCTTGAGAAGTAGAATCCATGTCCACACCGATCGTATAAAAGTCATCCACCAAGAGTTCACCATTTGACATTTTCTCATTTTTTGTGATCGTCGCTTCTGCTATTGCGCTGTGCGCGTGATTAGCCATTAATCGATTCTTTGAATTTTCTGGCATTTGTTCATATTCAGGAAACAATGCACCGTTGCGGTATTTTGCTCCATTTCCGTAATAGTTTCCGCCTTCTTTATTGATATACTTGTAATTGAAATTTTCTTTAGGTATTGTTTTGACACTTTCGTAATAGTCATAACCATTTTGCAAGTAGTCAAATTTCTCCATTCTCGCTAATTGATTATAAGGTGCAGTTGGTGGAAAACTGTATGTGGGTACGCCATCGGAAATTAAAACGATTTTTCTTTTTTCTCCACTTGCTTGTGCCATCACTTCCGCTGCAGATTTAATACCTGCTTGTGTAAAAGTCCCTCCATTTGGCACTGGCTCTAAAGCTCTAATTTTATCGATCAATAATTGTTTATGTTTTGAATCGACAAATTGATTGCTCCAACTGCCTTCATTAAACGTATAATTCGTTACCACTGTATCGTATGTGATAAGTGCAATTCTATTAACATAATCTTTTCGTAAAACCAACTCTACAAACTTTTCTGCAGCAACTTTTGATTTAATCATTCGATCATTTTCATTCATACTCCAAGAGGTATCAACAATCAAAACAACATCGGTCGGCGGTGGTGGAAATTGATTTCGTCCTTCGACACGTAATGTTATATCCCATTGATTGACCATCCCGACCACTGGTTCTGCCGTTTTGCTTAGGCTCACTTGTCCCGGTTTCAATACTGTTTTTTTTGCAGCTTTAACAGGTGCATTTGTGTACATTAAAGAACTTTGTACGACATAAACAGACCCAAAGAAGCATAAAATTAGCATGATCCATCTTAAAAATCTTAATTGCATTTTTTTCTTCAAAACGACATCTCCTTTCAATCGATACTCTGCTAGTACTACTCGTTGACTGTTTGTATTTTTAATAAATCGTCTATTTGCACCAACGGAGCGATCGTCGGTATTTGCCCATTCCACCAAGCATCTCTATAGGCATATCTGGTTGCACTGATTCCTTCTGCTTTGATTTCAAAAGATAATAAAACTCCTTTATATTCATCTGTGATACTTGCCTGATTCATTTTTACTTTAGTAAACAAATTGGCTGTACGCTCATTTTTTTTTAGTTTCTTTTTATAATAAAAGTAGCCATCATTCCCATTGATCCAATCAGTTAAATTGTAATCAATACTTAAAACTGGAGCCGGTCCATCAGTTGTTGCTGGTAATAATAAGATTGAACCATTTGCTTGCTTCTTTGTAAGAATCGGCAGCGCTAAAACGCGGATAAAACTTTCTTGTTCTCCCGTATTTTTTATAGCTACTTTTTTTAAGTAATCCTTTTCTGGTTCAAATGATGCTGGCGGATCGAATTCTTCTTCTATGGATGTTTGAAAATTCCCTACTCTAAATTCATTTTGTTTTTGATCCCGATCTGTTAACGCCGCATACGTCTGATACAATCCAAATGAAAGACTAATAAGCATGACTAGAAAGCCAGCAAATAAGAAAAGCTGCTTGATGCTCAGATGTTTTTTTGAACCCTGCTTTTTTTTCATGCACTAATCCACTCCTTCTAGTCACTTAACCGATCATGATATAAGTCATATAACTCCCCAGAGCTCCCTATATTCCAAGAACTTAAAAGTCCTTTTGTTCCATCATGAGCATCCATCACTGGATTTAATTGATAGAGAGCACTTTTGAATTTATTGGGTGCACTCGCACTTAATCGGACACTTTTCATGACTGGCGTACTTATTTCGCTAGGTTGAAGCAACTCCGAATAATAAAAATACCCATTTTTATATAGCCAGTAGTCTTTCGTACCCGTTGGCGGTGCTGAATTATAGACATTGTCAGGAAAGAGTAATTGAAACCAACGTAATTCCGTTTTCTCTCTATTACTGTCTTTAAACTTATACATTTCTGTTCCCGTAAGCATATTCGGTACGATTGCTTTTTCTGAAATCAAATTTTTTCCGTCATGCAAATAAGTGCCCCCCGCGTTAGCTGCTGGCTGCCATGTTTCTGTGTTGCTCTTATCAACTAGCGGCAATATCTCTTGTGGCGAAACGGCTAAATTACCATTGCCAGTCTGATCTGTAGTATCTATTTTGAATGTTAATAGATATTCATATAAACTAATTCGAACAAATGTAGGAATGTTTCCTGTATTTTTGACTTGTATGACTTTTTTTGTGGTGATAGCTGGTTGCCATTCAAACTCTGGTTCAAATTCTTCTGTGATTTCTGCTGACAATCGTGAACCAACAAAATGATTGACCTCACTGTCTTCAGAGACAAACCAAGCATATGTACTTCCTAGAACCATCAAACCAGAAAAGAGAAAGGTACAGAGTGCAATGATCAGTTTAGTGTTTACTTGAGCTTTTTTCTTTTTTCTTCGTCTGTTTCTCTTTAAAGATTTGTTCTTATCCTTTTTCATACTGTACCGCCTCCCATCATTTGATCGTTCTAAGAAACACAATTGGTATTTTCTTATTTACTTTAGTTTTTTTTCTCTCTGTGCGTTTTTTTTTCTTGTTTTTTATGTTTGATGATCAATAACGAAACTAATATCAAGAACAATCCTACGCACGAAAAAAGTAATGCATTGCGCCATTCTTCGCCTGTATTTGGAAGTCTCAACTTATTTATCAGCTTTTCCAAAAATGGTTTTTCTGGATCATCTGGATCGTTTGTATCTGGTAACGTTGTTTTCACCGCTTTAAAATGCCAGATATTTTCTACAACATTCTTTTTAAAAAAATCTCTATTAGTATATGTTTTGCCATCCAATTCAAAATGAGCTTCCAACATTCTGGTATCGCCCCCTTTAAATGTCCCTAGATTCAAAGGAATTGTTTTATCTTGGAGATTTTGCGTCTTATTTACTCCTGATAAAGGACCTTTATAGACTTCTTTTCCTTCATAGATCAATGTCATCTGAATCGCTTGAGACAAGTCTAATGAGCCTTCGATGATTGTTGGCTTACTTATGTTCATTGTTAAATGATAGGGGATATCTTTTTCAATATTGATGATTGTGATTTTTGTAGACCATTTTTTCCCCGGGGCTACATCTCTAATATCAACAAGATATTGACCATCATTTTTTATTTTGATTCCTTGATCATCACCAGCCACTATTCCAGGAGGAAGATTCGATTCAGAATGCACTTCTACAGGTTTTAAGGTAAGTGATAGACTGAGCAGTAAGAATGCTCCTGCCAGTAGCCACTTTTTTCCCCTGCGTCTTCTTTTCATCCCTCTTCCTCCTCAAATATAGATAGCTATTTCCGATTTATTTAGCAGGTACTAATGCTTTCAAAGCTTCTGCTAAAGAATCATTGACACCTGTTGGTAACCAATCATCCACAGCATCTTTATAAGCTGCAATTCCTTGACCTTTTACAGTTAGGTCATAGATCAATTTACTGTACTCATTACCTGCTGTTCCTAGTAATTTAACTGCATCCATCAATTGTGTTGTATTCACACCTGGATTTAGAACACTTGTATAATAGAAGTAACCATCCGCTGCATTGAAATACCATTTGTCAGCAACTTTAGGATCTGTCGTAATATTGTTGAATGAAATTTGGATATTACCAGTTCCTGTTGCAGCAGGTGCATTCCAAACCAACGTTCCATCTGGCGTGAATGTAGGCGCATAAACTGGTGCTTTCGTCCATTCTTTTTCATCCGCTGCTTTGTATTCTAGTGATACATAGCTAAGCGTTGGTGTACCTGATTTCACTTTGATTTGATTTGATGCGTTACGAATAAATCCGTCAATACCGCTGGCATAATATAGCACGCCGCCTTTTTCAAACGCATAACGATACGTATAAGTCGTTTTTGTTCCCACTGTTTCCGCTTTTTCTTTAACTTTCAAGGTATATGTTCCAGCAAAGTCACCCGCTGCTACTGTTATTTTTGGTGCACCAGCAGTGTCAAAAGTAGAATCTGTGAATCCAGTCGGCGCATCCGTTCCTGGCAATACATAAACTTCCTTACTTGTTTTTCCTTCAAGCTCAGCACCAGTAGTTGGTTTTGCTTGATAATCTTTCAAAAGTTGCAATGATTCAGTTAAAGAAACACGAATCAATGTTTTGTATTTACCAATATTGGCAATCGCCACATCTTTATTTACTTCTGAACCTGGATCCCATTCGGTTGGCGGTTCAAATGTTTCCACCACTTCAATGTCTTTTCCAGTTGCAATTTGTCCTTCAAAGTGGTTGGTTTTTTGGTCTTCACTAGCAAACCAAGCAAACGTTGCCGCAGCAATAGCAGCAAGTGCAAATCCACTTGCTAACGCAAGGACTTTTTTCTTTCTGTTTTTATTCATTTCTCAAGTTCCTCCCAAATTTTTTTATTATTAACTTTTTAATATTGGCGTAGAAATTTATTGTTTCCCACCTTATTAAAAAGTGAATACCCTTATTTATTTAAAATGTAGTATCTGATAATTGTGATAAAGCCAAAAACTGAGATTAAAAAAATAATCGAAATGATCAGATTTTCACGCACAAAATTTAGAAAAGCACCTACTTTAGGGACTACAATAATTTTTTTCCCGACTACTTGTTTCTCATTAACAGGAACATCTTCTGCTAAGTTGGCATCCCCTTGGGTAATATAATATGTGCCCTTTGTTTCACCTAGATGGTCTAGCTTTTCTTTTACTCTATGGGTCAAAAACGCTTGACTCGTGATACTTGGTCGAAACGTAATTATGTCTCCCACTTCAGCTGCATTACCAGCAATATTTTTTACAATAATGACATCACCTGAATGAAAACCACCCTTTTGTTTTTCAGGATCTCTAGGTACCATTGAATCCGTTAATACGCCAAAGAAGCGATAACCTAAAACACTCTTATTTGCATTTTTAGTCGTTGCAAACATAATTGATCCAACAATCATAAATAGAATGAAACTATAGAAAATAACATTAAATAGCACTGTATATACAGGATTTTTCGTCTTATGATATTTAGCTGGTTGCCTTTTTTTAGAAATTGGCCGTTGTTGTTTTTTCCTGTTTCTAGAATGAGATTGCTTATTGGCGGCCTTGGCTGTTGGTTTTGAACGACTTGCTATTTTTCTTTCGTTTGTTGAGTGTTTCGTTGTTGATTTTTTATTCTTTTTTCTTTTATTTGACTGTGGTTTCTTGTTTCGTTCTTCCACCATTTTTTGAACCCTCACTTTGCCTTGAACTTACCAAAAACAAGATCTTTCCATTTATAAGAAACAAGAAAACAACTAAGGCTTCAGCACAATTTCTTGAAGTTAATCTCAAGAAAAAAGGTGAATCATCAAAAAACGACATCATTCAAAGTGTCCAAAAAACTAATGATATTGAGAAAATCAACTAAAACGCAAAAAAAGAAATACACTTGAACGGATAAATCCCTTCATAGCGTATTTCTAATCGATTTTCTCTAAAAAAAATAACAGGCGTTTCAGCTCTATAAAAATCATTAGTTTATTATAGAGAAAACGTAATGTCAATAGTATTCAAATAATATTTTTTACTCTTTGTATTATTGTTTTTAAAGGAGGTGACTCAGATGATACGGAAAGTTCTACTGACCTATCAATAACTTGGAGAAAAACACAATTATTTTACCAAGAACGATTTAACTATTGAAAGTATTAGAGGTGTTTATGAATGGCCATTATTGGTTATATGCGTGTCAGCACGCACCAGCAAAAATTTGATTCTCAACAAAAAGCCCTTGAAAGTTACGGGGTAGATTTTATTTACAAAGAACGTGAAAGTGGCAGAAAATCATCCAGAAGTGAACTAAATAAAGTGTTATCTTCTCTAAAACCAGGTGATACTTTTGTTATTTTTAAGCTTGACCGTTTATCTAGGGGAACAAAACAGCTGTTGAATTTACTCGAAGAATTTGATCGAAGAGATATTCATTTTGTCAGTATCCAAAATAACATAGATACAACAACCGCAATGGGTCGCTTCTTTTTTACAGTTATGGGGGCATTTGCTGAAATGGAGGCTGAATTGATTCGTGAACGAGTGATAGCAGGTCTTGAAGCAGCAAGAGAAAATGGCAAACAACTGGGGCGACCACCACGGACAAAAGAAGTGAACGAAGCGTTGAAACTTTATACTAATTCAGATCTATCTGTTCCAGAAATTGCAAAAAAATGTAACGTCTCTGTCCCAACCGTATATAATCATATAAGAAAACAAAACTTACTCAGAAAAGTGAATTAAAGACTGCATATAGTGTTTACACATAAAAAACTAAGAACATTTTATTATTCACACACACTTAACGTAGCTGATTATCCCACTAAGTGGTACATATAAAAAGAAGTGAGTGGGAAGTCATATCCCACTCACTTCTAATCTAAATAAAAGGTAAAATCAAAAGCAACTCCCTCTTATTTCTTGGAATTAAACACTTCTGTGCAAACCTATCCTCTCATCAGCCAATGAGTTTCAAGCCAATCACCGACGCTAAAATAATTCCTATAAAAAGAATTCTGCGCCAATCTTTGGACTCACCGTAAAAAATCATTCCTAAAATAGCTCCTCCAGCAGCTCCGATCCCTGTCCAAATAGCATAGGAAACACCCATTGGTAAACTTTTCATAGCCAAATAAAGGAAGATAAAACTACTACCAAAGGTGAGGAATAATAAAAATAAAGACTTATTATCTTTATTTTTATTAAAACGATTGATTGAACCAACACCTAGCATTTCAAAAACTCCTGCAATAATTAAAAACAACCAACTCATTTTTGATCTGCTCCTTTCTCACCAGTTACAAATTTCAAGCCCATCACGCCAACCAGCAATACTACGATCAATAGGATTTTTGATAACTTAAATTCCTCTCCGAAAAAGAGTATACCTGTAATGACGGTCCCAGCTGTACCTAATCCTACAAATACTGCATAAGCTGTTCCTACTGGCAAAGTTTCACCGGCCTTTATCAATGCATAAAAGCTAATGAAAATAAATACAATGGTCAACAAAATTTCCCACCATGTATTACTATGTTTCATACCGATAACCCATAATACTTCAAAAAAAGCGCCGATCATTAATTTAATCCAATCCTTGTTCATATAAAAAACCTCCTTATAATAAAAGCCTTGTCGGTACATTAGCCTCAACTTCTGAGAGACTAGTCCGCGAAGCTAGACAACACTAAAAGCTGAAAGAGCTCGTTCTGCCTTGACTGGAAAATAGGAAAAAATAACTGAGGTGTTTTTCCTCATTTATTTTTTATCTTTTTCCCGAAAGGCTAGCTCTTGATGCTAGATAACACTAAAAGCTGAAAGAGCTCGTTCTGCCTTGACGATGGATGACTCACCAGTAAAAACACTCTTCTTCACCTAATACTTTTCAACATCAACTCGTCCCTCCCTAGCTTTTACAGACATGTTCCAAAACAACAAATAAAAAAAGTGCAATCAACAATTCTATCTATGGCCTAAGAATTGTTGATCCACACTTTTACTGATAAACAGCCGGCGCTGTTTATCTAAAGTTATTTGATTTAGTTTGTTTATTTCATCTATTGAAACTGCCTCTCATTTTACTCTACAAAAAACAATTTGGCAATAGCTAATTCTTCTCTTATTTATTAAATAAAACTTAATAATTCCATCGTTCCATAAAAGGCAGCCTAAAAGTATTCTATTAACCGTGTTAAGCATCTAAAATGTCTAAAAATCCAATCATTTTTACCGATATTCATTCTAGCTTTTTTTTGAAAACAATTTTATCTTATAAAAAGTGCAACTCAATCAGATAATTCTGAAAATTTTTGTCTCATGATTTTGTAAATCTAATCAACATATGATACACTTAGCTTATCAAAAAAAGATTCCTAGTGAATCGGTCAACGTTGATATTACTTACTTTAGGCGGTAGTAATGTCAACGTCTTTCTTTTGTCTATACAAATTATAACACACTAAAATCTTTTTGAAAATCTCCGTATACTTATGGTAACAAAAAAATCCCACCTCACACAAGATGGGATTAATATGCACTTATATAGGAGAGATTTAACCACCTTTTTGACTTATGCCAAAGCCCCCATTGGGTCCCAAGGTGCTAAAACGGTTGGTTCTTGTTTCCATACTTCTTGTAATTCTTGTGATAAAAACTCTTTACGAACAACGATTTGATAGGTATATTCATCCATCCACTCATCACTCATCACAAAAAATCCTTTATCCCCGACTTTTTCACCCCAACTATTTTCCACTTTCCACTTAGTTGAAGCACCATCCACAAGGTCCACACCCGTTAAAACCATTGCGTGAGTCATTAAGCTTTCTCCAAAATCTAATCGTTCAGCCTTAGTCATTGTAAAATCGATATCGAATAAGTCATTCATATCATAAGCATCTAAGGACATAATACCGCTATCTCTTGTAGAAGATTGACCGACATCACAGCCAAACCAAACAGATTCTCCTTGTTCTAGCTGAGCGACAGCTAATTTTTTAAATGTAGTCATATCTACGTTGATATATTTTACTTCTTTTCCGCCTACCACATTCCCTAACATCTCTACAGTGTATGTTTGGTTGTATGGCTTGTCTGCCGTTGGTGCATTGATTACACTTACATAATCATCTAAATTCACACCAACATATTTTTCATAGAAAGATTGTGGTGTTAAGTTTTGATCTAAATGGTAGTTTTTTTCTTCGTCACGGTATTCGAAATCGAATGTTTGTGGCGGGGTACCTAATGAAATCGCTAAAAAGTTGTAGACTTCACCTAACATTGCTTCTTTAGCCGCTTGAACTTCCGCTGTATTTTTTCCATTCGTTATCAATTCACGCAAAATCGTTGCATCTTTTCTAAGTTTTTTGTTCAAATAATTGTTGAGGTCGCGAGAGTTTGAACTGTTACTGCTTTCAGGCATCGCTGTTTTTGGCACTACACCATATTTTTGAAATAGAGAAACGATCATATCCCATTGCCCACCATCTTGTTGTGGAGTCGCTAGTAGGAAAGCAACTTTACGACTGTCTAATTCTTGATCTGCGGTTGCGATGATATTTTCGTAAAAATAATTAGATTTTTCATATTTATCCCAGAAAAATGTGTAGTTTTGAGAAAGCTCAAAATCTTTTAAATTAAAGCTATTGATCATTTTGTGTCTGAATGTATTCAATGCTGCAAACATCCAACAACGCCCGCTTTGTTTTTGATTTGCGACTTTTCCAGTTGCAATATCAACTGAAAAAACTGGAACATTATTTACTTCAGCACTCAAGTTTTGAGCAGAAGCCGTAATACCATTTTTGATAACTCCGCGCTTTAAAGCATTTTGCTTATTATTTTCTACAAATGTATCGTGAAATTTTTGTGTAACGGTTGGTTCGATTACTGACATATTGATTCATCCTTTCACTCTTAGTATTCCTTTTTCATTATATGCCTGAATGTTCAATCCCTCAACCTTTAAATAAAATGTATTGTTTTTTTGCATCATATGTATTAGTATATACAATACAAAGACGTAAAAGAGGTGAAAGTATGTTATTGGAAATAGACGCTCAAAGTCAAACACCGATTTATCAACAAATTTGTCATCAACTCATTATCGGAATTGCTAAAAATAAGCTGAAACCTGGTGAAATGCTTCCTTCTGTTCGACAAATGGCTGACGAAATTGGTGTGAATATGATGACGGTTTCAAAGGCATATACTTTATTGAAAAGTGATGGTTATATTTTGACTGATCGTCGAAACGGGACTAAAGTAGCTGAAAAAAAATCGCTGGATCCTCTATTTCAACAACGATTTTTAAATGATCTAGAGCTATTATTAGCGGAGGCTTCTATCCATCAACTATCAGAAAACAAAATACAAGAGGAAGTCAAACAGATTTACAAAAAATTTGAACAGTAAAAGGTGTGTTGAAAATGAATTTTTTTCTATATTTATTGCTTATTGGGATTAACTTTTTAATGGCATTTACAGGGAGAATACCTGCAAATCCACATAAAAATGTCATTTTAGAAACGACTTTACCAAAAGATAAACTTCAAGATGAACAAGTTCTAATCGTCGCTAAGACTTATAAAAAGAGGTTACTGCAATGGGCAGCTGCTTTTGTGATTATTGCCTTACCAATTATCGCGATTCCTTATGACTCTTTGACCTTGATTTATTTTTTGGCTACGCTGATTGGATTTATTGGTACTTTTTACTATTTAGAAATCGTCTATATTCGTAAAATGACTGTAGTCAAAGTAAAAAACAACTGGATACTACCAACAAGCCCGATTGTAGTTGATACAAAACTTGTCGCAAATAAAAATCGTAAATTGATTGCTGTTTGGTGGTTTTTGCCTAGTATTATTCTTACTGTTTCAGGCTCTATTTATTCTTTTAAGATTCTCGGTTTAGCGAACGGGAGTTGGATTTTCTCTCTTATCACAGTGCTTATCATGGGGCTTTTTGGACTTTTCTATTATTTTATCGCACGTTTTCCAGTAAATCCTGTAACGAGTGATGAAACTATCAATCAAAAAGTCAATGACTTGATGCGTCATCATTGGTCTGTTTTGATGGCTGTTTCTGCCTTTGTTTTTAGTCTGTTAGCGTTTATGCCCGCTCTTTCGATAACTATCCCTTATGAAAAAATGATGGTCTTTTCGATTTGTTATGCTCTATTGATTCTGTTATTTGTATTGTTTACTTTTTATTATTTATTTTCAGCAAGAAAAAAACAAGATCAATTGATTGCTCAGGCAACAGAATACCGATACAGAGATGAAGATCAGTATTGGAAATATGGGATTTATATTAATCCAAATGATAAAAGAATTCTTGTGCCAGATCGCATCGGGATGAATATTACGACAAATTTAGGTAGAGTCGGCGGGAAAATTGCGATGGGAGCGGTTGGTGTCTTCGTTTTGATTGCATTGATCGCAGCAAGTATTCCGATGCTGATCAGTGATTTCTCAGCGAATCCTTTTCAACTGACGACGAGCCATGATGGAATCCATCTATCTGCTCCATTAGCTCAAAGTAGAACGATCGATTGGAAGACTATCGAGTCCGTAGAACTGATCGACACATTACCAAAAGATAGAATCCGTGTTTATGGAACTGCTACAGAAAATTATTTAACTGGAGAATTTCAGGTCAACAATGAACCAGCTTATCTATTAGTTTTAAATCATAAAAAACCAATTTTAGAAATCAAAACTCCCGATAAACGCTACTATTATACAAATAAAAATAGTCAATTAACCGAAAAATACTACGAAACTATCCAAGCGTTGCGTGGGAAATAAAAATAAAGCCCGAACCAAACTGAACAATCAGTTTGATTCGGGCTTTTCGTACAAAAACGAGCTCTGTCAGCTTTTATTTTATCTAGCTTCATGAGCTAGCGCTTCGGAAAAAAGATGAAAGTGGGCCGTGGCACAATACGCCACAGTCAACTTTCCCTATTTTTCTGTTTGCCCTGAACGAGCTCATTCAGCTTTTATCTTATCTAGCTTCATGAGCTAGCGCTTCGGAAAAAAGATGAAAGTGGGCCGTGGCACAATACGCCACAGTCAACTTTCCCTATTTTTCTGTCAGCTCTGAACGAGCTCATTCAGCTTTTAGTTTATCTAGCTTCATGAGCTAGCGCTTCGGAAAAAAGATGAAAGTGGCCGTGGCACAATACGCCACAGTCAACTTTCCCTATTTTTCTGTCAGCTCTGAACGAGCTCATTCAGCTTTTAGTTGTTCAACGTATTTTTAATCATACCTAGTAATGTTTTCACATCTTCTGGTCTTGTATCGCCTGTTTCTGAGTCGATGATCGAGCTGTATACGTGAGGAATGATCTTTTTCACGCCTGCGTCCACTGCGATTTGCACGATTTCTTCAAAGTTTTCTAAATCGATGCCCCCTGTTGGTTCTAGGTAGAAATCATATTTTGCACAAGCCTCTGCAACTGCTTTGTATTCTTCGATATGCGCTAATCCTTTCATTGGGAAGAATTTGATGGAGCTGCCGCCCATATCTTGTAATAAACGAATCGCTGTTTCGATCGTTACTTCGCCTGCTGGTGTTTGGGAGCTTAATGGACCTGTGGCGATATTGACGATGCCGACTTTGCCTGTTGGTGAGACTAAGCCATTAACGATCGTGTCATTTTGACCTAATAAAGCGCGAGATGTCCCAACGCCTGTAAAGACTTGGTTGACGTGTTGCGGTTGTAGTTCTTTTGAGATTCTTGACACCATTTGGCTTTGGTTTGGATCGCCTGCGCCTAAGCCGACTGATAATGCGTTGTTGGTTTCTGCGGCATATTTTTTCATGTCTTCGATTGCGGCTTCATCGGTTGGGTAGTTTTTAGATAAAACACCTAAAACGATATGCCCTTCGGCAGCTTCGTAACAGTCTTTTGCGTTTTCTACTGAGTTAGCTAAAACGTTTAGGCAAATACGGTCTTCTAAATAGTTTGGTGTTAATGTCATGGTTGATTCACTCCTGTTTAGTAGTTTTTTAATTCATGATTTCGCTTAAACGAGTCACGATTTTATTCATTTCTTCTTCATTGACAGAACGGATATCGAATTCGATGATCCCGTTGTTGGCTTGGTATTCTCGGGTATAAATAGCGGGACTTTCAGCTTTTAATTCTTGGATGACTGCTTTGGCTGATTTCGCTCCGCTGACTTTGATACTGGCACGGTAAATATCTCTACCCGCTCCATCTTGAACGACTTTGGCTTCGATATTTGTGATAGTATTTAGTCCCTCAATAAATGGGGCTAAGCGTGCTTGCATAGAAGCCCCTGCTTCACTGCCGTTTTTCACATAATCTTCTACCGCTTGGGTAAAGCCTAAGATATTATCTTTACCGATTTTCATTGCGCGGCCGATGCCTTTTCCTTGTAGGCGGATCCATTCGATATAAGCTTTTTTGCCGATCACAAGTCCGGCACTTGGGCCTTCGATGGCTTTGGCTCCACTGTAGATCACAAGATCTGCGCCTGCTTCGATGTATTTGAATAAGTCTTCTTCCGCTGCGGCATCAACGATCAACGGCAAGTTGTTCGCTTTGGCCACTGTTGCGGCTTCTTCCACACTTAACATACTTTTTTGAACAGTATGGTGGCTCTTGATGTAGAGAATCGCGGCTGTTTGATCTGTGATCATCATTTCAATGTGTTCAGGTGAACACATATTGGCATAGCCTGCTTCCACCACTCGTCCCCCACCTTGTTCGACCATCACTTCAACAGGCGTGCCGTAGTCTACATTATGCCCTTTTGGTAAGATGATTTCACGTTTGGTGATTTTATCTGTGTATGGATGGTAAGCGTGATAAGCTGAACCTTCACCGATCAAGGCCGCCACACTTTGGGCGATGCCAGCAGATGCGGAAGAAACGACTTGCGCATCTTCGACAGTCAATAATTTAGCTAGATAAGCGCCTGTTTGAATGCTTAACTCACTCATCTCAAAAAAATGTTCCCCACCGAATTTTTGCGCGACTAATACATTCTCTGAGACTTTCGATACGCCTAAGATCGTCATTTTCCCTGAGGCATTGATGACTTCTTTTAGATTGAATTTTTCATAGCTATCCATTTAAACTTTCACCCCTCCCGAAACATTATAACATTATATTTTTAAATGTAAAACTCAAGAAAGAGGATGAGAATTTATATTATCTCAACCTCTTCGTTTTTATAAAAGTCCTAAAAATGAACCAATAATACTGACAGCAACAATTGTTCCAATAATAATTCCATAACGAGGACCTTTTTTGACCATAAAGAAATAAATCAGGAACACCGCAGTCAACGGTAAAATCCCTTTCATGATTTGATCTAAAATATCTTGAACAACAATTGTTGCTCCGCCTGAAACATGGAATTTCATCGGGCTGGAAATATTCACATAACTTGCAGACAAAGCGCCCATCATCATCATTCCCAGTACATTTGCACCATAGATGACTTGTTTGATTTTCCCATCTTTAAGCAGTGCCATGATGGAGTTTCTACCAAGTGTATACGACTTATTGATCAAGCCCCAACTGATATACATCGTTAAAACTGTGTAAATCACTAACGGTCCTAAACCACCCATGATACTACCGTTTTTAGCAATAGGAATAAAAATTGAAATAATCAATGGCATGATCGCCGCCCAAACAATCGAATCACCAATACCAGCTAAAGGACCCATCAGACCAGTTTTAATTGAAGTAATCGCAGAATCGCCAATATCAGCTCCGTTCGCACGTTCTTCTTCCATCGCTAGAGAAATCCCTTGAATCGATGCTCCAATAGTCCCTTCAGTATTAAAGAAGGCCAAGTGGCGTTTTAGCGCCTCACGTTGTTCCTCTTCATTATCCGCATATAATTTCTTGATTGCTGGAATCATAGATGCACAGAAAATCAAGCTTTGCAGACGTTCATAAGAGTTCGATAATTCACATCCAAGTTGATAAATCCAAAAGGTTTTGCTAATTTCTTTTTTCGTTAATTTTTTTTGATTGATATCTGTTGTATTTTCCATTATGCTTCCCCTTCTTTCAGCGCATTATTTCTCACCAAGAAAGCCACACACGTACCGATTACCGCCACAGCCATCACTTCTGCGCCAAAATACATAACGGCCACAAAACCAATGAGAAAATACGGAATCAATGTTTTCTTTCCAATAACCATGATCGTTAAAGCAAACCCTAACGCTGGCAACAAGCCACCCATTACTTCAAAACCGTGCATTAATTTTTCTGGAATAATATCTAAAAGAGTCGTTACCACTGATTGTCCGAAGAAATTCCCCGCAAAAACAAGTGGAAAACGTAATAAAAAGCCAACAAGTGCTGGGTACAAGAACGCTGCACGATAAATCCCTTTGTAATTCAAGTTCTCAGCATATTTATCTGCCATATGAACAAATGTTGCATTGACTGTTCTTCTGATTTGATCCATAAAAACACCTAATACTCCGAAGGGTACGGCTAAAGCAATCGCTGCTTCTGCATTCATTCCTACGCCAAGAGCAATCGGGATCGCAATGGCTGAGGCTAATGCTGGATCACTTGGAACATTTCCTCCCGGCGTTGATGTTACGCCTAAATAAACTAATTGAATGCCTGCACCTATCGTCATCGCTTCAGCAATTTTCCCTGTGGCAAGTCCTGCAACCATTGCTGCACATAATGGCTGAGACAACATTCCTGAAAATGTGTAGCCAAACCGCAAGCGGGCGAACCAATAGTATAAGCCCATTGTAATTGAAACACCTAAAACACCCATCTTTGTCACTTCCTTTTTTCAGTTATAATGAATTATATTTTTCAATCAATTTTTCGATCGGCATTGGATTATCTTCTGGAATCGCTTGGAAAAAGACGTTTAGATTTTTTTCTAGAAAACCATTTAGAACATTGACGTCATTTTCAGATAGATTGATGTTTTTAAGCACGTTTTTCCGTTCTGCGCCTCCACCTAAACCGCCAATTTGAATATCATTTTCGATTACATTTGCGTTGACCATTGCTTCTAAAGTAGGTAGATCGGGCACTAAGAATAGAACCTTGGCGTTGCTGTTAGGAGCCTCTTCTGCCCAATATTTTTGTGCTGATTCTACACCATAGATTTTCACTTCAACACCTGGAGGAGCTGCCATCACATAGATGCTTTGTAAGAACTCATCTTTCTCCAATTCATCGCTCACTACAAAAATTTCATCTGCACCTGACTGTTGTAGCCATTTTGTTACCACTTGTCCGTGAATCAAACGACTGTCTACTCTTGTTAATACGATTTTTGCCATGTTTATACTCTCCTATCTAATTGTTAGTTGTTGGTAATTGTAAAATCTGACAGTTATCTAATGATGCTTGTAAAATCTCTACTCCCGACTGTTCAGTGAAGGGCGTGGATTGTTTCATGATTGCATCTAAAAGCATAGCCGTATTCAAACCTGATATAGCCAAAATATCATAATCTCTTGAAAGCCTTAACGCTACATTACTTGTTGTTCCACCTTTGATATCTGTTAAAATAAGCAATTTCTCGCTCCAAGTGACGGATTTTAATTGTTGTTCTACACGTTTTATATATTCTTGTAAATTATCTTCCGGCTGTAAAACAACCTCATAAATATTCTCCGTCTCCCCAACGATCATTTTAATGCTCTTTAAAAGTCCTGCCCCCCAACCGCCATGGGTGAGTAGTATAATGGGTTCTTTTGTCATTTTTTCATCTCCTTAAATTAAAAGCGTAACGGGCTCGTTCAACCTTGACAGAAAAATAGGAAATTATGACTGAGGCGCTTTTTGCCTCATTTATAATTTATCTTTTTTCCGAAAGGTTAGCCCGTGCAGCTAGATAACACAGCACATCTTCACCTATCTCAATCCAACAACCTTTTTTATTTCTCTCCTTGCTTAACTAAACAGCAAGTCCTGTGCCAATAATCTGTCGTAAAATAAAACTCATTTAAAATGTACAATTAAATGAACTTAGCACATTACTGCGTAGTTTAATAATAAGGGCGAAGTTTAAACAGAAAAAGCCCCTAACACCCTCTGTTAAACAGTGTTACGGACTTCTTAATTATTCTCAATTGCTATAAAGCAATTCATAAATATATTTTATTTCTAATGGTGAAAATTGAACATTGTACGACACTTCCAAGGGACGAAAGGCCATTTTTATGACAGATGCTTCATTCGGGATGTCTTTGTACGACACATTATAATCAGATGTGCTGTATTCATTATTGATCACCAAACGTTCCACCGTACAACAAGTATGGATCAAAAAGCGCAACATGATTTTTTCATCACTATGCAAATTCAATTGTCGACACAAATCATCATAAATCTGGCTGACTTCGATTGATAAGCGTTGCGGATTTAACACAGTAATATGATTGATGATCGCTTTTAAAGACAATCCATGTACGTAACGTTTCGCTATTTTATCTTTCAGCACTCGATTCTTTTTATCTGACATATCATAACCGAATAATAGCAAGAGACGTTCTACGCCTTTTTCTGAAAATAATTCTTCTAATGGAATAAATGGAATATCAGGTACTTCTGTTTGAAAAGTGCCTACGATCCCAACTAATTTTTCATCTGCTCGAATATGTTGGTGAATCCGCTCAATATCTTGTATTTCACTATTATCTAGTGTTAGTATTCGGATGTTTTGCAACACCTCTTCTTGGAAGACATCGATGATTAGTTTTTCGATTTTTAATGCCGTCCCAAGTCCAGTCATACAAGAAACGATAAGTACTTTTGAATCAAAAAAATGCCCTTTCTTGCAAATAGATGAAAGGTGTCCTTTTTCATTCAATACAGGAAGTAAGTAGTTGAAATCAGTTGATTCATAAATTACTTCTCTAGAAACTTCAAGCAGTGATAACAAATTGATATTTTTGACCAGTAATACATCGATCCCAAATTCTTCACTGATCAGATTACCAAAATAAACCAGTGAGCCAATATCCACTAACAAAATCAATCGTTTATACTTATTGATTTTAATAATAGTTTTAACCTTCTCAAGTGTTTCTTCCACAGTTTGATGAATCGGCATATTGACAGCTTTTAGGAGATTACTAGAAAATAAAATATTAGAATATTCCGCCATGCTCGTAGCAGTCGTTGAGCCGTGTGCGACAACTATTACACCGCACTCGTCATTACGCTGATACTGGCTGTCTGCTTGTTTTAATTTTCTAAGCAGCAAGCCAAAATAAGTAATTTCTGTTTTAGGCAATTCTACTGAAAAAAGGGTCGAGACTTTTTCTACGATTTTTTTTGAAATATCATAATTTTCAAGTCGGCCTAACATTAACTGGCTAGAATACAGATAAAAATCATCATTAGGAATCTCCATAAATAACAAAGTAGAATAAACATGATTCGCCAGCACTTCTATAAGATTTTTTTGAATTGTAAAGCCTGTCAGTTCAGAGATATAGGCTGTTAATTCAGCTATTTTTTGCTCAAAGCTCTCATCAATGGTTCGCATCGATTGTGTTTTAGCCATCGGTTCAAATAAACGCATATCAAATAATTGATCGATTTTTTTCTGTAGGATCGAAGCCACTTCTTTTTGGGGAATATTGCTATTTTTCAAATTGGAAAATTCTTTTAATAAAAAATCATAGAACGCATCGTTGATTTTATCTCTCGTTGTAAAATAATGGCTGGCTGATGTTCGATCATCTGATTTTATCTTTAAGCTCTTACCATCCAAGAGTTCTTTTAAAGCAATTTGATCTTTCGCATCTTTTTCTAAAGGTTCTTCATTCAATAATAATGTTTGGTCGATCATCAATGATACTGATTGCTTTTCAATCTGTTTTAGATAACCTTGTGCACAAATGAATTGAATTTCGGATTTCATTTCCCCGACGTTACCTGTATATTTTTTAAACACTAATTGTTCGATCACTTGATACTGAACCGTGATATCTTTTTTGATTTTACGACTTTCATTTTGAAAAAATTTGATTACTAATTCGATTTTTTCTTGGATAGGTCTTTCTTTAACAGAAGGGAGCATCAGAGAGACAGGAATTCGACGGAGAAAGGTTTTTAAAAAGGTTTGCGAAAAATCTTCTGTTGTCGCAAAAATAAAGCGAATATTGACCGCTCTTTTAACATCCGCTTCACCCATTCTAGAAAAATAACCTTTATCCAGTAATGTGAAAAGTTTTTCCTGTCCCTCACTCGGTAACCGATGGACTTCATCTAAAAATAAAAAACCTTGGTCAGCATATTCAACAAGCCCTGCTTTATCTTCAACCGCTCCTGTAAAACTACCTTTTTTATAGCCAAAAAGATGAGTCGTCAATAGCTCTGGGTTGTTAAAATATTCTGAGCAATTAAAATAAATAAATGGCATTTCTTCACTTACAAATGTTTCGTAATAGCGATGGAGAGCTTCAGCCAATAACGTTTTCCCAACCCCAGATTCACCACCTAATAAAATGTTTAAACCATTTGGTGGATAGAGAACAGCTGCTTTTAATTTTTCAATACTATCTTTTAAACTGCCTTTATATCCGATGATTTCTGAAAACTCTTCTAACTTACGATTTTCTTCATAAAACGATTCATCTAGTTTTTGTGCGTTTAAAAACACAGTCAATGCCTCTAAGTTTTTAAACGATAGTTGATCCTTAAAGGAACAACCATAAATTTTTTCTAATTCCTGTTTACTAAAAAATAAAACAGGACGACTTTTCACTCTGACCGCTTCTTCTTTGGTCAGTAGTTTATTTAAATCTTCGCTGACAGTATTTCTTGCCAAAGATAATTGTTCACTGATTTCTTGAGCCGTAACCCCTTTCAATTGTTCAATTGTTTCTTGCTTTTTGGTTTGTTCAGCGAGAATATTGCTTACTTTTTCTAGCCGCTGCATATCTGCTCACCTCATTTGTTTATTAAGAATTATTATACTTGATTGCTTGATAAGTTAATAGAGGCGATTATTTTGCTAAAAAATACGCTATCTTGTAAATTATACTTTGACATATTTCTATTATGTGATTAAACTAAGCTTAGTGAATAGGAGTGAAGGAATAATGACTGTATTCAGTTTAAGAAAATATCAACAATCTGACCTAAAAGACATACTGACTATATTTAATGGAACAGTTCAAGCAATCAATAAAAAAGATTACACACAGCAACAAATCGATCAATGGGTCCAACTAACACCTGATTATGATCAATGGCATGCTAGACTTGAACCTACTTATGCAATCGTTGCCCTAAATCGAATGGAAGTGATTGGCTTTGGTAATATCACAGATACAGGTGAACTTGATTACTTGTATGTAGATAAAAAATGGATCGGCTATGGTATCGGGAAGATGCTAGCTAAAGATTTAATGGATCATGCACTGAAAGCTGGAGCAAAAGAGCTTACGGTCTATTCATCGATCACAGCCAAACCATTTTTTGAATCACTTGGCTTTGAGCTAGTGGAACAAAAAGTAAAATACCGTAACGGTGTCATGCTTATGAATTATTTGATGGTTTATCGCAGAGATAAAAACTAAGCGATTCGTTTTATTAAGATTACTGAAAATCTGTATAAAGAGTATGAAATTCCTTAAAAACCGCACAATGCATAAAGCGCATTGTGCGGTTTTTGGTCAACTAATTGATGACTATTTTTTAATTTTCACTTTCGACTTTTCGTTTCAAATAGTGAATCAAATTGCTATAATCTACTTTCCCATAATCAGTAACATCAAACTCATGAACTTCTCCTAACTGAAATTCGTTATATTTTCTTGTTTGGATTATTTGTTCGAATGCCTCTTTTGTAATGTGATTGTCCGCTTTGCTTCGATCCTCTAATTGATCAAGATAATGATAATGCGTCATTAAATGACTGAGGTGCCGCTCTGGTTCCAGATCTCGTAAGTTTCTTCTTTCCCATAACACATCGAAATCAGCAACTAAGCGAATCGTAATCACTTCGTACTCATAAGTATTGGCTAGTTTTGAAAGCGTGCTTTTTTGTTTATCGCTAAATGGATATTCTGACACAATCACTTGTTTCCCAGCATCCATATATAGCGCTAGAACTCCATAATAAAAGCGCCAAACTCTCTTTTCTAACTCAGCCTTCTCAGCAAGTGAATCAAAACCAACTGAGTCAGCAAACAATTCTTTGCCTTCATCTGGTGTAATCAGGAAGATATTCGGAATCTGTTCCCTGATTTTTTGGATCAGATAGGTTTTCCCTGTTGCAGGACTGCCAGCAAGTAAAATCAACAATTTTTTCATTTGACTACCCTATACGGATTGGATTTTCCACATTCAGAAACAAGCCTATTTTATGCTTAACGATATCGTGACATGCTTCATTAGCTGGAATTACATTGTAGCGTAATGATTTATTGACTGCAGTTTTTTTAAATGATTCTTTCGCTGTTTTAGTCCAATTAACTAAAAGTTCAGTCCCCACATTGAATTTACGGATACCATTATTAATTAGTTCAGGATAGTCTTCTTCTTTGACACCCGTTCCGCCGTGAATAACTAGCGGAATATCAACAATCGCGTTAATTTCTTTTAATAAGGGCAAGTTCACTTCTGTTTTGGATTTAAATTGACCGTGATTCGTCCCGATTGCAATGGCTAAAGCATCGATTCCTGTGGCATCCACAAAAGTACGGGCATCTTCTGGTTTTGTGTAGACTTTGTCGTTTTCCTCTACATGGATCCCTTCTTCAGTCCCACCGATCGTTCCAAGTTCCCCTTCAACAGAAACACCTTTTTTATGTGCATATTCCACCACAGCTTTTGTTTTTAAAATATTTTCTTTAAAAGGTAAATGAGAGCCATCATACATGACTGACGTGTAGCCAAGATCGATTGCTTCTTTGATATCATCAAAGTTTCTAGCATGATCCAAATGAAGCACTGCATCCACCATTTCTTTTTCAGCCATTGTTTTGACAACTGAAACTAGTACATCGTACCCAATGTATTTGGCTGTATCCACACTGGTTTGGATAATGATCGGGGCACCCATTTCTTTGGCTGCTCGAATCATTTCTGGCAACATTTCTAAATTGTGGGCATTAAAAGCCCCCACTGTAAAATTCAATTCTTCTGCTGTTTTCGTGACTTCTTTCAGTGTTGTATACATGTATTTCTCCCTCATCTTTCAATTTTACTGACCGCTGATCGTTACTTTTTTGGCGATTTGTCGCATATCGTCCATTTTATTCATCCACTGATCAATTCCAGCGTCATCACCATTTCTTGCAGCTTCTGCTCTTTTTTGATTGTACAAGCTCATTAATTTTTTGTAGCCTGATCCGATACTATTTTGATAGGACTGACTTTTTTCTAGCGCTATGACTGCTTGATCGATTTCATTTAGTTGTGCTAGTAATAAACCTGTTTCTTCGTATTTTCCAGCTAGTATTGTGTCTGTCAGTTGGACGCTATTTATTTCTAGCGCAAGTTCATCAACTTTTTTACGAAGTTCAATTTTTTCTTCCTCTGTCAAAACTTCTTCTACTTCTGGTTTCACAACGCTCTTTTGTTTCTTTTTCAGGAAATCAAACATATTTTCACCCCTTTTTAAAAAGCTTTCATGATCGGGCTTATGATCCAAGCATATAAGAGAGCCGCTGTGACAGTATCCACATCAGTCGCTGTAGCATTGACGAAGCCCATACTATTGAAAATCGTCACTAATAGTGCTGGCAATAACGTAATAAAGAAACCATGTGCGATCCCCCCGATGATTGCACCACGTCTGCCGCCAACTGCATTTCCAAAAATCCCCGCTGTACCACCTGCAAAAAAGTTCGTCAGCATCCCTGGTAAAATCATCGCCAAACCAAATGTCGGCAAAATGAACATCGCTAAAACAGCACCGATCGTGGTTGTGATAAAGCCTAGAATCACTGCATTTGGGCTATATGGGAAAAACACTGGACAATCTAACGCTGGAATCGCATTTGGCACTAATTTCATTGCAATTCCTCTAAAGGCTGGTACGATTTCTCCAAGTAATAAACGAACACCTGCCAGCAATACATACACACCGACTACAAATTGAATGGCTTGTAAAAAGGCAAACATAATATAGTTTTGATTGCCGGATAACGTTGACGCAAATGTTTCACCCGCAAACAATACCGTTACGATATATAAAGGAACCATCACGACCATCACAGACAAATACGTATCTTGAAGAAACTCAAAGGATTTCGGTAATTTAAGATCTTCCACCGACTTTTTGTTTTCACCACGCTCACCAAAAATCCAAGCAACACCTGCTTCAAATAAATAACCGATCGTACAAAAATGTCCCAAGGCAATATCATCTGATCCAGTTATTTTCCTAATAAAGGGCTGTGCGATCGCTGGCATAGCAACAGCGAAAACACCTCCGATAAATCCTCCGACAATGATTAATACGATCCCACGAAGTCCGGCAAAATACCCAAAAACCGTCGTCATCGTCGCCATCCATAAAATCGCTTGACCTGTTAAGAAAATATACTTCCACTTTGTAAAACGAGCAATCAAAATATTAAATATAAAAATAGCTAAAAATGTTAACGCAATATCCCGTCCCAAGCCTAGCTCATTCATTGCTTGGCCATTGATCGCTTCGATAGAAGGAATAATTCCTTGCATATGAAATCCTTCTGTAAAAATCTCACCAAAATAAGTCAGACTCCCCACAATAATACTAGAGCCAGCGCTTAAAACTTGAAACCCTAACAATGTTTTTAATGAACCTGATAACACTTGACCAATCGATTTTTTCTGTAAAATCAATCCTAGCATAGCTATTAAGCTGATCGTGATCGATGCCTGTGTCAAAATATTCTCGATGATAAAATTAACTACCCCCATGATAAAGCCCCTCCATTATGATTTTTTGGTTAAATAGCCCCTTTTGCTTGTAATACTGGTGTGATCTTTTCATCTATTTCGGCTTTTGAAACAATATTTTTCAGATAAATGATCGCTGTTTTTTCCTCATCGATACTAAATTTTTCAAATTGCGTTTGAAAGTTTTGCGCGGTAATTATGATATCTGGATTCATAGAAACTGCTGATGAAATGTCTGTATGCTCAAGTTTTGCTTCCACCCCTTTCTGATTCAAGACATCTTCAGCCGCCATTTGAGCCGCAAAACTACTCCCTAATCCTGCTCCGCAAACAAATAAAATCGTTAGTTTTTTCATGATGATTCTCTCCAGTCATTTTTATTATTTTTGTTTCCTTTAACACTCTTCATATAAAATTGCTTCAAAATCAGAGACATTACTACACCGCACTAAACGATTTATTTTTGTCTCGTCGTTGATCAATTCAATCAAGCTTTTCATAATATTTAAGTGGGAAAATGAATCCACCGCTGCCAGACAAAAAATAATTTTTACAGGATCGTTGGCTTCATTGCCAAAGACAACAGGTTCAGCTAATGTTGCAACACTTATACCCAATCTATTAACGCCATCTTCGGGTCTTGCATGGGCTAAAGCAAGATGTTTTCCCATCACGATGTATGGCCCAAATTCATTGACAGAAGCGATCATTGCCTTTACATATGATTCATTAATACAGTTTTCTTTTAAGAGTGGACGTGCTACTCGTCGAATCGCACTCTCCCAATCTGGACATTTTTCTAGTAACAAGATATCGCTTTTTTTCAAGACATCTTTCAGCATCGGCTGCAACTCCCTTTTATTTATCTTTAAATGATTCTGATCAAAAGTGGTCTCTAACTGTTGATAGATATCGCTAGAAATCGTACCGCCACTTTCTTTAATTAGATCAAGAACCTTATAAAATAACTCCGTAGAATCATTGTCATTATTTACTAAACGTTTAAATTGCCTATTTCGTTCTAAGAACTCTTGAATATTTTTTCGACTCTCTACTTTGATTATCGGATCTACAACTAAAATCGGCTTGTCAGGATAGGTTAAACTCAGTGTTGAAAAAATCAAATCAACATCTAGTTTTTTGATCAGTTCCATCTCACCTGTACTTAGAACAGCTACTATCTCAATACTAAATAATTCTTTCAAATGTTCTGCCAATAATCGACCGGTAGCTGTTCCGTGATTACAGACTACAACTGCCTTATAGGTATATTGCAGCTCTTGATTGATCGCACTTACCGAAGTCGAAAAGTGAATTGTCAAAAAGGCAATTTCGTCCTCACTGAGTTCATGTTTAGTGATTGCTTCAATCGTTGGCGCAAATGTTTCAATCGCAAAATAAATATTGCCGTAATACCGCTTTACCGTTTCTTTTAACGGGTTTAAAATTTGTATTTCACTTTTCACCCGACTGATCAAACCAGCCATATGACGATATAAGCCTTCATGTAGGGATTCTTCTTTTTTAGAAAAGGGAATTTGCGTCGTTTGTTCGACAAATTGAATCAGCTGAATCGACAACAATTGGGCTTGTACCCACTCAACAGAATTGCTTATGCTCCCAGTATCAAAGGTTTCCAACATAAACAGGATATAATTCAATTCTGATACCGGAGGTCTAACTGCTAAAGTGCGACACAGTTGATGAACAAAAGAAAGTCTGCGCTGATTTTGCTCCGTATCCCAAACTTCCCAATCAGAACTTGGAATCAATTCTTGTCTCAAATAGCGACTTAACCAAACAGCCGTAAACATGACTAACTGATTGCGATAAATATCTTCTCTTGAAGAAATTGTTTGATGATACACATGATCGATTTTTTTTAATACCTTTTTAGGAATATAGCGAAATAAATGTTTTTCTGAAACACTTAAACCAGCTTCTTTTTCATCAAGAAAGCGTAAGCTGTCAATTGATTGGTTGATCACATCGTAAATCATCGTTCGTATCGTTCGCTCTGATCCTTTTAAAACGATCCCTTGTTTAGGAATACTCAACACTTCGATACCATACGCGAGAAGAGTATTTCTGACCCTTCGCATATCTTCATCCATTGTACTTTTTGATATTTGATACTCTGATTCCTTTTGATATAAAAAAACAGGATGCTCCGACAAAGAAAAAGCCAAAATCAAGTCAAAAATCCGCTCTTCTCGGCTCAAATAGTCAAATTCATTTTTTTCATCAATGACGATCTCTAGTTGTTTTCTTTCTGATTGCTCTAGTGTTAAAACCATTCCTCTGTTTCGGATCGTTTTAATCTCTGACAATTTATGACTGATGAGAAATGCATTGATCTCTTTAATCTCATTTCTGATTGTTCGATTGCTGACTTGGAAATCCTCGCTTAATTCATCCAGAGTCAAAGAATAATCTGACCAAATAAATCGTTTAAATATTTGTATCGTTCGATCTTTCATTTGCTTCTCTCCTTGTCTGATTTCATTATATAGTTGGACGGGGTGATTGATTAGTGGAGATTGTTGCAACATTTAATTGCAAAATTGTAAGCGCAGACATTTTTTTGTGTACTAGCAAATCGTTGCACCATTAGTATACAAAAAAAGTGTGGGCAAAACTGTTTTAGTTTTGCCCACACTTTTATTTGAATAAACATTCTTTTCGTTCAGCTTATTTTTACGCTACAGTAAATTTTGTTTCTGATAATGAATTTTGCAATTCAGTATTTGAAATTTCTCTATCACTTGTTACTGATGCTGATTTGTTCTCTAAATCGACATTTGCAGATTGAACCCCTGCAATTTTTTCAAAATTTTCTTTGACGATGTTTACGCACCCATCACATTTCATTCCGTTGATCGTTACTGTTTTTTCCATTGATAAACACTCCTTATAATTGTTTTTTTAACACTACTAACTAACTAAATGACACTGACATTGCCCTTTGATACAGTTACAGGGCACTTCTTTTACTGCTGATTTTCGTTTTTCTTTCAGTAGTCTTTCCAATTGATCGATATCGTCAAAACTTAGTAGACTGTCATCGATAATTGATTCAAGAACATTTCCGACTTTCTTACTACAAACTTTGGTCAACAACTCTTTCGAAAGTGCCTCGATACTTTTGCGTTCTTCCACTAATGGAAAATAGGTAAACTTATTGCCATTACGTGTGGTACCTAACATTCCTTTATCGACTAAACGACTCAGTAAAGTCTTGACTGTGGTACTTTTCCACTCAGTTTTTTCATTAAGAATATCGGTCACTTCTTTACTTGTGGTTTCTTGTGTCGCCCAAGCAACACGCATGACTTCCCATTCTGCATCAGTGATAGTTAATGTTTTTTTATTATCTGACATAAAAAGTCTCCTTTTTACCGTTTTCTTGATCCACTAGTTAAAACTACACGTGTAGTCAATCAATATAATAATAATAGCTCTTTTTTTACGGTTTGTCAAAGGGGAGATTCCTTCTAATTTTGCTCTGACTCTCAATCTATAGAAACAGACGTAAAACAAATGCATTTGTTTTACGTCTGTTCCGCTTACTTATAGGAGTACTCTTAGAGTGTTATCTGCTTTGAACGGTTTGATAAGCTGAACTTATCAAAAACAAACCTCTTTTTCCACTGTTGTCGTGTCTTGTCCATGTGCTTTTTTAGCAGTCAATCGTGCCATATTTTTAAATGAATCATTCAAGCCAATGCCGCCTTTTTTCGGCATTTTAACGATTGGAATTTGTCTTTTATATTTCTCTGTCGCTGGGTTTTCAACAGACATTGCCGCAACTGCTGGAAGCCCATATTGATTAAAGGAAATCGCTAATTTAGCGGCCATTTCTCCAAAGTTTGGGTACTGCATGGCTGGGCCACATAGAATAGCATCGGCTTCAAACTTTTTAGCAAAGCCTACAAATTTTTTCGTCACTTCTTCTTGATTCTCTAAATAATATTGATCCCCGCAATAAAGAGTGGCTACAATTTGCGCATCCTGTTCTTCAAAGAATGGACTTAATGTCTGACCTGGCCCCATCGCTGCTTTCTTACCGCCAGGAGCTAAATGAGCATTTTCATCACTCCCCATTCCTGCCTGCACATGATTCAATACAAGTATAATTCTTTTCATCAAAGAACCTTCTTTCTAAATATCATCAAAGTCAAAATCATCGAAATCAATGTCTTCTTCTTCCTCTGTTTCTACTGCTTGTGCTTCTTCGCGTAAGTATTGATCGTCCATTACTTTAATAAATGGATAGTAGATAAACATTCCTAAAACAAATAGTAATCCTTGTAAAACAGCTCCTTGCCAGCCGCTTACCAAAAATCCTGAAAATATAATTGGTGTAGTCCACGGCAACTGAATTCCATTGGTTAAAGGAACTAGCCCCCAATCCATTGCAAAATACGCAATAATGATATTGATCGTTGGTACTAAAGCAAACGGAATTAAAATCAATGGATTCAATACGATCGGTAACCCAAAAATAATCGGTTCATTGATGCCGAAAATTCCTGGCACTAAAGATAATTGTGATAATTTTTTAATTCGTTGGCTCTTACAAAAAATGACCATGACCACAATCAACGAAAGTGTGGAACCCGCACCGCCAAATGTGGCGAACATATCTTGAAATTGGCCAGTGATGATATTTGGAATTTCTTGCCCATGTTTATAGGCATCTAAATTTTCAACAGATAAGGCTCTTAAAACTGGATTAAAAACCGCTCCGACAACACTGCTGCCGTTGATACCGAAGAACCAGAAAAAATGTAAAAATACATAAGCAATGATCATTGCCCCAAGTGTATTACCTAATGCTAATAATGGCGTTTGTAAAAAGTCAAAAATAATTGCTTGCAAGTTGCCATATGAAGTTAAACTAACCAACCAATCTGCCACAAAGAAAATCATGACCACAATAAAACTTGGAATCAGAGCTTCAAAGGATTTCACTACAGTGGGAGGTACACCATCCGGCATTTTGATCGTCCAGCCTTTACTTAGTACCCAGACAAAAATCCGTGTGGAAATCAACGCAACGATCATCCCTAAAAACAAACCGTTAGACCCCATCCATTTTAGCGGCAAGCTCGCAACTTCAACTAATTGTTCTGTCCCTTCTGGCGTATACTCTGTGTAATAAGGCGTTACAATGAAAAATGACACCAATGCAATAATTCCAGCCTGCATTGCATCCACTTTAAATTGGCGCCCTAAACTGTAGGCAATACCAACCACCGCTAAAATTGTCATAACATCAAAACTCGCATTGGCAGGAACCGCCATATGCTCAGCCCAATCCGCTCCTAAGATCGCTGACATCCACTGATCCCATTGAGGCAAAGGAAAGTTTGCTATCAAAAGAAAAATAGAACCTACGATCAATAAAGGAGTAGAGAGTAAAAAGCCATCACGAATCGCGACAAGATATTTGTTTTCCCCAATGACTTTGGCCATCGGTGTCAAAATGCGTTCCAACCAATCCAAAAACTTTTTCATATAGAGACGCTCCCATCTTCGTTATTTTTTATTTGATTTAATTAGTTTCAATGCTTCTTTTAAAGCTTTTTCACCGTCCATCATACCGTAGATTTCGGGTGTGATCGCGGCTACAGGAATTCCTTGCGGCGCAAATTGCTCTTTGGTTTTTTCAAGTAAAAAACGAACTTGAGGACCTAATAAAATTGCGACTGGTTTCTCCTGATCCACCACTTCTTGCGCTCTAGCAACTGGAAATGCTGTAATTTCTAGCGGCATTTGATGTTTAGTGACCACTTCCATCATTTTGTTGACCATAATACTTGTCGACATCCCTGCATCACAAAATAAATAAATCTTCTTTTTACTCATGCTCTTCTCTCCTTCATTGGTTTATTAATCAATAGGTGCTTTGATTCGTTTTTCATAAGCATCCAGCCATTCTTGGGTGATCGGTTCAATGATTGTTTGATGATTTTCACCCATATTGGCTAGATAGATTGCTGGTTTTTCCTGGTCATTCGCTACACTAAAGGTAAACTCAACATTGGTAGCAACGCCCCATTGACCAGTATTATTCATTGCGATCAAAGAGAAGGCACCTGCTTTACCATAGCGTTTCGTCAACGTATCATGAAAGGTGTAAACTGCTTGATCGCAAGCTTCTTGCGGCGTTTTTCCTTCTCCCATCTGCCGAACGATTTCATAAGCCAAACATCCTTTCATCAAATCTTCTCCTAACCCTGTAGCCGTTGCTCCCCCTATTTCACTGTCCACGTAAAAACCTGATCCAGATAACGGCGAGTCTCCCACACGTCCTGGTTTTTTCATAAACAAACCTGAACTAGAAGTCCCAGCCGCCATACTGCCTTTTGTATCAAGAGAAATCGCACCAATCGTATCATGTCCATCATACGGACTTAAATTGCTTTTCGCGATTTCTTCTACGCGCTTTTCCCAGATTCGATGAGCTCTTTGAGTCAACATGTTTTTCCGTTCAAATCCATTAAGCATGGCATATTTTGTTGCACCATCCCCAACTCTAAAACTGTTGAATTTTTCGTCACTTAATTTTCTAGCAACAGAAATCGGATTTTTCGTATCTGTGATCCCAGCAACTGCGCCAATCTTAAATGTGTCTCCATCCATAAAAGCAGCATCCATTTCTAAAATCCCTTCAGCGTTAGGTAAACCGCCAAAGCCAACAGACTTATAGTATGGATAATCTTCAACTGTTCGAATCGTTGTCTCGATAGCATCTCCTGCTAGACCGTTGTTACTCAACGCTTCACTTGCTTGAGTGACACCATCGTGTGCCATTCTCCAAGTAGCGATCATTCCCCATGACATTTACATCCACATCCTTTAAAATAGCGTTTTCATTTTTATAATTGCATTATACACGATATATACAATTTAGTATATACTAAATTTGTTTTTACTAAAAAAAATAGGGTAAGACAAACATGGAACTGTTTGTGTCTCGCCCTACTGTTAATGGTGATTCCTATTATTTTACTGTTCTGTCGATTTAAATTTTACCGCTGTGCCATAAGCTGCCACCGATTGCATATCCGTTCCAATCGATCCTGAATCAAAACGCATCATCACAACGGCATCTGCCCCTAATTTTTCAGCATTGCTTTTTAAGCGTTCAATCGCAGTTTCTCTTGATTCTTCCAACATTTCTGTGTATGCTCGAATCTCACCACCGACGATATTTTTCAAATTGGCCCCAATGTTCTTAAACACATTTTTTGATTGTGTCGTCAGACCAAATACTTCCCCTAATACTTCATATTCTTTCCCTGGAATTTTTTCTGTTGTTGTAATAAGCATGATGATTCCTCCGTTTCTATTTGCACTTATTTTATATTCATTTTCTGAAACTATCAGAAAAAGTCTCCTATTTAGCACTTATGTTTCGCTCAATTGACAGATAATTTTTGATAGATAGACCTT
This sequence comes from Enterococcus sp. 7F3_DIV0205, assembly GCF_002141365.2. Lineage (NCBI taxonomy): Bacteria > Bacillati > Bacillota > Bacilli > Lactobacillales > Enterococcaceae > Enterococcus > Candidatus Enterococcus palustris. The sequence continues at coordinate 3,282,170 of NZ_CP147244.1, read as the reverse complement.
GATAGCTCTGCTTGATGCTGATATCCCAAAACAGTAAATATTTCGATTGCTTGTTCAACTTTTTTTCGTCCAGATTTTGGTTCTCCCTTTAAGTCCAAAAGTAATCCTTCATAAAATAAACAATAGTTTCTAAAAAACATTTCATCCACACCCGTGGTAAACTCGTTCAGTTTATTCATCAAACGCTCCGCATTCACTAAGTCATTCGCTAACACCAACTCATGAATTTCATTAATCAAAAGCGTACAAATAACTTTTCTTCCCCGTTCAAAATTTTTATAACGATCAATTGATCGTAACAAGGTCTCAAAATACTCTGATTTTCTTTCATAATCGATATAATCCAATGTATTGGCAAACAACCTCAATTCTCCTAATGTCCACGTCTGAACCTTAGATAAGTATTCTTGAATAATCATTAACGAGTGCTTATCAATCACTTTTTTTGAATAGATACCTGTTTTTTCATAAGCAGTCAGCTGTTCGATCCTGGCAGTTAATTCAGCGATTCTCAGTTCAGCTTGCACAGAAGTAGGATTCTTTTGAAGTTTCGTCCTCATTGAAATTAGCCCATCTATATCATTTTGATTTCCTTTTTCACCATATTCATAATAAAATTGCTCAATTTCAGATGAATGATACCCATTGTAAATATATATAAATTCGTCCACTTCCATCGATAATTGGTCTAAGATCAACTTTAATAAATAAAAAGAAATTTCATGTTTTCCTTGCTCAAACCGAATTGCATAAGACTTGGACATGATTTTCTCATACAATTGTTTTTGCGAAATGCCTTTTTTTATTCGTAGTTCACGAATCAATTCCCCGTATGTTTTCATTCGTTTCCTCTACTTTTTTGGATTTCCTTTATAGTATCAGGAATATCGCTTGCTCACTAATAGAACGCTTTAGATATTATTTTTTGGTGGCAAATAGGCTACCTATTAAACGAATGCGTATTAATCGTTGTAAACTTCACCTTATCCGAAGAACTATTTGGATCAACAAGCACATCTTTTTCTTAATTTGCTTATAGAAAGTATAATTGGTCAAAGACGTTTCGGTTATTCTCTCTCGTTTGAGTTAAGAAATAGATGGGATTAAAAAAATGTTTACTTCTCGTGAGTCTTAGCAGATGGGTCTCATGAAATGTTAGTAGGAGGAATTTTAGATGAAAACAAATGATACTTTACCTAGCTCAACTATGGGACTTTTTGGTGGAGCCGTATTGATGATTATCGGATTTTGGGCCTTGATGGCTTTTTCTTGGGCTTGGTGGGGACTTTTTGTTGGCGGTGCCCTTGCTTGGGTGTTGGCGTTTGGAAAAGAAAGTAAATCAGCATTTCGAGCCCCACGTAAATTATGGGTGATCCCTGTAGCTGTCCTCAGTTATTTTGTTATTGGACTAGTTATTGGATTACTTTCAAAAAGTTTAGGCTTTAACTGGGCAGCAAATCCTGCCTCTGGTCATTTAGGTGCAATTATTCTCATGTTGCCTTTTATGTTGATGGGTGAAGAATTATTAGGAATTGGGATACTAGAAGCGGCACAAAGTAAGGGGCTTCCTCTTATTGCCAGTACATTACTAAGCGCACTTGTTTTTGGTCTGATGCACATTCCTTCTTATTGGGATGGCTCTTGGTTCTCTACAGTGGCACATGTCTTACTTTTACAAGGTGTTGCTCGTTTGATTTTGAATATCGCTTACTTAAAAATGGGTAAGAGTATTTGGGGATCTTGGATCGCTCATGTACTGATTGATTTGATTGCTTTATCTGTAATGTAACCAATTTATAAAACAAAAGTATCCAGCTTCCTATCGTTTTAAAGGAGGTTGGATACTTTTTTATAGCGTTTATTTTTTTGCCGCTAGTTTATAAAGTGCTAAGGTATAAATTTCTAGATTTAGTAGTAAATCGTTTAAATCCATATATTCATTTTTATTATGAGCAATCCCTTTTTGCCCTGGAAATGAGGGACCGAAAGCGACGATATTCGGCATTGTTCTGGCATAAGTTGCGCCTGTTGTCGTAACTGGCGTACCATCTAATCCAGTGACTTTTTCATAAACTTCAGCTAATGCAAGAACATTCGGATCGTCTTTTGGAAAATTCGTTCCCTTCATGCTTCTTACAATCACAACTTCCGTATGCGCCAATACAATCGCATGAACGCGCTCAATAATTTCTTCTTCTTGGAACGTGACAGGATAACGAATGGCAATCGACAATACCAGCTCCTTATCTGTCTTACGCAATTCATAAGGTGTTAGTATCAACTTGCCCGAATCTTCATCTACTAATGCTAAATTAAACCCTTCACCATAATGCTTTTCGTGTAAAGAATCAAACACCCATTTAAAATATTTTTTAAGCGATTCCGCTAGACTTGCTTCATTCATCAATTTTTCAGCTAATAAGGTAATCGCGTTTACTCCTAGTTCTGGTGCATTTGTCGGTGCTCGTTTTCCGATTACTTCAACTTGTTGTCCATTCTTTAAGTCGACAATTAATTCGTCCGGCACATGATCTTTCGCTTGGTCGCCCTCAATCGAACCTAATGCTGATAAATCAGCTTCAGAAAATGGCGTTATCAGTTCAATATTAACGATTCCTCGTTCCCCATAAACGACTGGATATTTACAGTCTGGTGTAAATCCAAAAATCGGTGGTTGTTCTTTTGCTAAATACAAAGGCAAATCAGCAGAGCCGCTTTCCTCGTCTGTTCCAAAAATCACCCGAACCGTTTTTTCCAACGGAATGTCCAGCTCTTTCAGCAATTTCAATCCATATAAACAAGCAAAAACTGGTCCTTTATTATCCAAGATCCCTCTACCAAATAAACGACCGTCTTGTTCACTTAAAGAAAATGGCGGAAAGTCCCAACCACTACCAGCTGGAACCACATCTAAATGCCCCACAATACCAATATATTCTGGATCGTTCCCATATTGAGCAAAACCTACTGCATCGTTGACAATCTCTGTTTGAAAACCATAGCTTTCAGCTAACGCTAAAGTGGTTTCTAATGCTCGTCTAGGTTCTTTCCCAAAAGGTGCTCCTACTTCCGCTTGTCCCTTCACGCTTGGGACTTCCATGATTTTGGTCAACTCTTCTAAAAAGTGTTGTTGATTTGTTTGAATAGCTGTTTTGATACGCGTTCTGATTGTTTCCATTTCTTTCACCTGACTTTTTTAGTTTTGATGCTAAGTTGTCGTGCGGTGTAGTGTATTTTTAAACGTATAACGATCCGCACGATAGTATGATGTATCATATAAAATCGGTGTGGCAGTAACAGAATAAGTGATTGAATGAACCATTAATAGTGGTTCGCCTGCTTCAACTTTTAGCAAAGGACTCAGTTCTTTTGTCACTAAAATAGCTTCGACTTCTTGATGGGAATACGCAATCTCGATTTGTTTTTCGATCAATTCAAACAGTGAACCTTTTAACTGTTTTTCTGTGACTTCGGGCAAATAAATCGACCGAATATATAAATCTTCTACTGTCATCGGTTCATTGTCGTATGAGCGTAAACGAACTATGTGATACGCAGCCTCCTGATCGTTCAATTGCAAAGCCCTCGTGACTTCTTCTGGTATCTCTGTCACTAATTCAAAACGAATGACTTCGGTTTTTGATGTTTTGCCATAAGATTTTGCGGCTTCTGTAAATCCTTGTAATCCAGCACGTCCACTTTGGATTTTTTGTTGCGTCATCACATAGGTTCCTTTGCCTTTTTGTTTCACTAAAATATTTCTAGAAATAAGCTCATCGATTGCTTTTCTTACCGTTAAACGACTGACACCAAACTCCTTAGCTAAATCATATTCAGAAGGAAGGCGTTGTGAACTAACATAAAGGCCTTTATCGATTTTTTCTTGGATTTGCTTTGCTACTTCTTGAAAGACGCTTTGTTTTTTCGCCATTTTTATTCTCCTATCTAATCATATCCTTAGCTTTATTATAATCGAAAGTCGTTTCAAGAACTATCCTCACCAGAATTTACCATTCATAAAAAGCAGTATTTGTTGAGACGCCAGAAGAAACACTGACAAACGCTCCTGCATCAGCTTCATTCACTGCCTCATTTAATTGCTTCAATTCTTTTTTTGCCACTACTACAACGAGCAATTTCTTCTGTTGATGATCAAAGGCACCTTCCACATCGTTGATAACCGTGATTCCTCTCTTCAACGTTTGATGCAAGCGACCAATCACATATTCTGCTTGATTCGTCACAATCATGACTTGGACTTTTTGCTGTTTTGTGTTCACATAATCAACCATACGACCACTGATAAAAACAGACAATGCGCTATAAAATGCGAACTGCCAACCATAAAGAAAACCTGCTGCAAATTGAACACATAAATTAAAGATAATAAAAACCGTGCCGATACTCTTTCCCGTCGCTTTTCGAACAACGATACCTATTATATCTAAGCCCCCTGTGGAAAAATCACTTTTCAATGTGATCCCCACTGATATGCCATGCAGCACACCACCAAAAACAGCGCAAATCACAGGATCCGTTGTCAAAGGAACAACAGGAATCATCCGCATAAACAATGCGGTCATAAACACAGCAAAAATCGTATAAACCGTAAACTCTCGATCGATTTTAAACCAAGAAACAACGAGCAAAGGCAAATTAAATACTAAAACCAGCAAAGGAATCGAGATAGTTCCCCCTTGTGTCGTTTTTAAAACAGTGGAAATCAGTTGAGACAGTCCAGTAATGCCGTTAGCATAAATGTTTCCTGGTAACCAAAAGAAATTTAATGCCAATGAAGATAAGAAGGCATATGCTAGCGCTACCAATATTTTGTACGCCGCCAACTTTTTGATCGTAAAAATCTCCTTTCCTATCTATTTTTCTCTATTATACTAAGTATATACTATTTTGTATATACCGAAACAGAAATAAAAAAAGAACGAATCGTATAAACCGATCCGTACTCATTTTACTTATTTATTAGAATAGGTTGTATACACCATATCGTTTTTCACGTAAACTTGCTCTACTTTTAACGCAACAGGTCCGTTGAATTCATTAAATAAAGGAATTCCTTTGCCTAAGATCTTCGGTATCGTTGTAAGAATATAAGTATCGATCAACTTTGCTTCTACCAATGGTGCAATAATACTGGCACCACCAACGATCCAAATCGCTTTACCCTCTTGTTTTTTTAATTCTTGAACCAATTCCACTGGATTTTGACTAGTAAACATTAATTTTTCAGTATTCTCATCTGGATGACTGGTGATAATATAAGACATTTGCTCTTCATAAGGATATTCATCTGGGGATAACTCATTAACAACTTGATCATATGTTGTTCGCCCCATCACTACGGTATCGATTTTTTCCATTAATTCTTGATAACTCGTGTCTTCTTCAACTAATTCAATTCCGCCGCCTAAAAAGTCAATACTTCCGTCAGCCTCTGCAATATACCCATCCACACTTGCAGCAATGTATAAAATAATTTCTCTACTCATTTGAAATCCTCCTTATTATTTAAAAGCGAAGCAGACTATTCCGCAAAACTAACCAACTCATAATTCTAAAGTACAACAATACTCTGGACTACTCATTTTACTTGTTTTATTTTTCTAGTCAACTAGTTTGTTTAATTAAAAAAGCATCATTAAAAGGAACATCACTTATCCTTTCAACAATACTTTTCTTTCATACAGACCTCATAGCCATCCCTTGCAATTGCTTGTTGAGTCGTGGAGCCTAAACAATATAATTTAGGCATTTTTGTTAAACCAGTTTCCATAAAAACGGATAAAAATCGTTGCCATAACGAAGGGCTTGCAAGATACACTGCACTTACTTCTTCCTCTACTAAGCATTTCTTTAAACGTCGCTGACTATTCTCAGAGAAAACATTGTCATAAAGAATAGACGTATGCAAACAATGACCTTTTGCCATCAACTCAGCCTCTCCAAGATCATCCGCTAAATTACTTTTAGGATAAAAAATAGTCGTTGGCGTCATAAATCTGCTTGACCATTCTTCAAACATAGTTTGCTTTGTAGGAACAAGGGCTTGAAAATCTACCGTCATATGATGTGTTAAAAGTATCTTCGCCGTTTTCGCTCCAATGACCGCAAACTTTTTTGTCTGCAGCTGATCGCTCATTTGATTCTGAAAAAAAAATTCCGCTGCATGCTGGCTTGTTAAAAAGACCCACTCGCACTGGTTCAACTTTTTTTCAAACGAACTGCTGGCATTTCTTTTCCTTAAAGTAAGTAAGGGAATTTCTACCGTTTTAAAGCCTTTTTCCTGAAAATACACACGATCCTCTTGATTATCTTCTATCAAACGTGTTAAAAGAATGTTCTTCATAATGATTCCTTAGCTATTCTATTTAATAAATGTTCTGCGACTTGCTTTCCAATACCGGCTAATTCTTGAACAACCACCGTTTCGGTAAAAGACTGCTTCAGTTCTTTGTCACCTAAAAACCCAGAAAAATGATAGTCTCTGCCTTCTTTAACTGCATAGGCCCCAATCGGGATATCACAATTTCCATTTAAGGTTGCTAAAAAGGCTCGTTCTTCCATCACTAATTCTCTAGTAGCTGGATGATTGATTTGCTGTAAAAACGCACGCATCTCAAGGTCTTCACTACGACATTCAACAGCCAATGCTCCTTGTCCTACAGCAGGTATACATTGCTCACTCGTTAAAATAGTATAAGGATAATTAGGAGCATCAAACCAATTTAAACGCTTCAAACCAGCAGTTGCTAGCACGATTCCATCCAATTGTTGTTCTTCCATCCGCTTCAAACGAGTCCCAACATTTCCACGAATGGATTCCACTTGGAAATCTTCCCGTAAGTTTTTCATTTGAAACTCTCGTCGCAAGCTACTAGTCCCTATTCTCGCTTTTTTTGGCAGCTCTTCAAAAGAAGTCACCTCACGAAAAATCAAACAATCAGAAGGATCACTTCTTTCTGGAATTGCCGCTAATGTCAATCCATCTGCCACTTTAGCCGGCATATCTTTCAAGCTATGTACTGCAAAATCGATTGTTCCTGCCACTAAAGCTTGCTCGACTTCATTGATAAATAAACCTTTTCCACCAATTTTCGCTAAACTGACAGAAAGCATCTGATCTCCTTTTGTCGTCATTGGAACAATTTCTACAGGAAACTCTCCATGAACTTTTTTCAGTAGATCCAAAATGATCATTGTTTGTTTCATTGCTAGGGGACTATTTCTAGTACCGACACGGACGGTTTTCATTTTACTTACTTCCTTTATCTTTTCTTCTCTTCAATCATACTAGATTTTACTTTTTTGACAACTGCCCTGTACCAACTTTATACGCTAAAAAGTATAGTCCTGCGACAAAAAAGCCGCCGCCGATAATATTTCCCAGATAAACACTGATCATATTTTGCCAAAACGCTGACCATGTATTGCCTCCTAAAAGAATCCCCATCGGAATCAAAAACATATTGGCCACAACGTGCTGAAATCCACAAATCACAAAACCCATGATCGGTAGGAAAATCCCAACGATTTTGCCGATAAAATCTTTAGCCGCAAAGTTTAAGTAAACCGCTGTACTAACCAAGAAATTACAGGCAATTCCTGAAAGAAATCCTTGTAAGAATGTATCTTTGGTTCTTCCAAGCGAAACCTGGATCGCCCGCTCTGCAAAATCCCCTTGCAATGCGCCACTCAGATAGCCAAAGAAATAAGCGACAAACAATGATCCCAGCAGGTTAAAGATCGTCACGATCACAATATTCCTTACCCACTCTTTGCCACTTATTTTCCGAGCAAATAGTGCCATCGAAACAACCATCATATTCCCTGTAACCAATTCTCCGCCAGCAAGTAACAAACAAATCAATCCAAATGGAAAAACAACCGCCCCAATCACATTCACCAATGATCCCCATTCTTTAGGCATCGTCCCCATCGCCCGAATCATCGCAATACCTGCCACTGCAATAAAAACACCTGCTAAAAATCCTAAAACTGCTAAAGTCAAAAAACTCCCCCGAGCCTTTTGAACCCCTTTTTCAATTGTAATATCCACTATTTCTGGTGGTTGAAGTGAACCCATATTTTTCCTCCTTAATTTAAAAGCGTAGCGGGCTCGTTTAACCTTGACAGAAAAATAGGAAATTATGACTAAGGTGCTCTTTGCCTTATTCATAATTTATCTTTTTTCCGAAAGGTTAGCCCGCGAAGCTAGATAGATTTAAAAGCTGAATGGGCTCGCTTAGGTTCGACAAGAAAATAGGAAAAATTAACTGTGACGTTCTTGGTCACATTTCATTTTTATCTTTTTCTCGAGAGCCTAGCCCATAAAGCTAGATAGATTTAAAAGCTGAACGGGCTCGCCTAGGTTCGACAAGAAAATAGGAAAATAGGAGAGTGGCGCTTTTTGCCACAACCAGATTTTATCTTTTTTCCGAAGAGCCTAGCCCATAAAGCTACCTAAACAAACCGTTTATTTAAAACATCCCACTGCTTTTTATACATTGTCCTTAATTCTTCATTCAAGTACACCACTTCATCAAAATAGTGATCTCTTAAATACTGCTGATGAACCTCATCAAAACGCTGATCTCGATTTTCACCAACTTGGATAGCATAGACGTCTGCTCCTTGCTGAGTATACGAAATGATCGTTTCAAAATCGATTTTTTCTGTATCGATCAATAAAATTCGATGTCCGAATAAAGGCAATTGTTCAAACCAATCCGCGCCATTACGACAAGAAACCACATCACCTAAAATGATCAGCGAAGGATTTTGAATTTGATGTTCTTCAATCACTTCCACCATCGTTTGAATCGTTGCAGTAACCGTTCTTTGTCGTCCTAAACTGCCCCATTCAACGATAGCTGCTGGTAATTGAGGTGAGACACCTTGCTCTAAAAGCTTCTTTTGAGTACTCTCTACTCGTTCTACTCCCATATATAAACACATCGTTCCGTTTGCTGTTAGTCCCTTAAAATCGATCGTTTCGCCAACTTGACGATGAGCAGTCGCCAAAGTCACTTTACTACTATGCTCGCGATGCGTTAAGGGAATACCGCTGTAACTACTAGCTGCTGATGCTGCTGTAACCCCTGGCACAATTTCATAACTGATTCCTTCACTTTGAAGTGTCGCAATTTCTTCACCAACACGACCAAAAACCCCAGGATCACCGCCCTTTAAGCGAACTACGTTTTGTTCTTTCAAGCCTTCTTCCAGCAATAATTGATTAATGTTTTTTTGCTTCAACACATGATTTTTCGGATACTTTCCACTATAAATAAAACGAGCTGACTCTTTGGCCAAATACAATAATACTGGATGGACCAGCCGATCGTAAATAATCACATCAGCTGATTCCAATACTCTTTTTCCTTTTAGTGTCAATAGCTCAGGATCACCTGAACCTGCTCCCACAAAATAAACTTTTCCCATCACTACACCATGACATAAACAAGATCATCTTCAACAACAGTTTCGTATGCACGAACGCATCCTTCATCTGGCTCTTGAACTTGTCCATCAGTTAAATTGATTTTATAATCATGCAACGGACAAAAAACATACTCACCAGAAACCGTTCCTTCCGCTAACGGTCCTTGTTTATGGGGACAAACATTTTCAATTGCCTTGATACGATCATCACTTAAACGAAACACAGCTATTTTTTGTTCCCCCACAATGATTTCTTTTCCCATTCTAGGTGCTAACTCATCTATTTGTCCCACAAAAATTTTTTCCATCTTTATACTCTCCCCACTGTGTATAACTCTTGGCGTGTTTGTTGATCCTCAACCACTTCATCCCAAGGATTTCCACGACGTCCTGCGACTGCTTCATCTAATGCAGCCAACAATTCTTGACGTTTTTCAGCATTTAGCAACACTTCTTTCACAACCTCAAAGCCCATACGCTCGATCCATGGTGCTGTTCGTTCTGCATAAATACCTGTTTCGCGGTAATATTGCAACATTGCGCCACAAATGTCGATGACTTCTTGTTCGGTTTCAACAGTTGTTAGTAACACAGCTTCTTTAACTTCGGTTCCGCCATTGCCACCAACATAAATTTGGAAGCCGTTTTCCACACCGATGATCCCAAAATCTTTTACGCCACTTTCCACACAACTTCTTGGACAAGCAGATACACCCATTTTAAATTTATGCGGTGTATCGATAAACTCGTAACGCTGTTCCAACTTAATACCAAGTCCCATTGAATCTTGCGTACCAAATCGACAGAAATTCGCGCCAACACAAGTTTTAACCGATCGAACAGCTTTGGCATAAGCCCCTGCTGACTTCATATCCAACTCTTCCCAGATTTTCGGTAAATCTTCTTTTTTCACTCCGTATAAACCAATTCGTTGGCTTCCTGTTACTTTGACCATTGGTACATCATATTTTTCCGCGACTTTCGCAATCAAAAGCAACTGTTGTGGATTGGTTTTTCCACCGCGCATTCTTGGAATCACTGAGAACGTTCCGTCATTTTGGATATTCGCATAGAGACGTTCGTTGACATAACGGGATTCTTTTTCATCTTCGTGTTCTTTAGGCCAGGCTACATTTAAATAAAAATTAATTGCTGGACGACACTTCGGACAACCTTCTGGGTTTGTAAAATTCAGTTCACGGTAAACGTCATCGGAAGACGTTAACTTTTTCGCATAAATTTGAGTGACGATTTGATCTCTTGTTAAATCCGTACAACCGCAGATTCCAGTTGGTGCAGAAACAACTTCACCGCCTAAAGCATAGGCTAAAACATCTTCGATCACTGATTTACATTTCCCACAAGATCCACCAGCTTTAGTATGTTTTGTTACATCTGCCACAGAAGTCAATTCTTTTTCATCGATCGCAGTCATGATCGTTCCTTTATCGATCCCATTACAACCACAAATTACTTCATCATCTGGCCATTCACTGACATCAGCGCTAGCCTCTTCACCAACCATATGGAGTAAAGACACAGGTGTGTATTCTTCAATGCTTTCATTTTTCTTTAAAATATTATAATAACGATTGCCTTCACTCGTATCGCCATACAGCACAACGCCAACGACTTGATTGTCTCTCACAAAAATCTTTTTATACGTGTAATTGATACCGTCAAAAGCTTCAATACTATTGATTCCTTCTACTTCTCTGATATTCCCAGCAGAATACAGATCACATCCAGATACTTTTAATGAGGTAAATGTGGTACTGCCTTGATAAGGTTTCGCTTCTTTGTCAGTTAACACATCTGCCAAGACTTTCCCTTGTTCAAATAACGGTGCAACTAAACCATAAACATGCCCATTATGTTCCGCACATTCCCCTACTGCAAAAACATCTGGAACATTCGTTTTCATAAAATCATCGACAACGATTCCGCGGTTCACTTCGATAGCTGTTGTTCTTGCTAGTGTTGTTTCTGAACGAATCCCGATCGACATTACAACCATATCTGTTTCGATGGTAGTTCCATCGCTAAAGCCTAAACCTGTAACACGGCTTTCACCAAGTATTTTGTTGGTTGCTTTTTCCATTAAGAATTTCAAGCCTTGTTTTTCTAAATCAGCTTGCAGCATTTTCCCTGCTTTTTCATCTAATTGGGTTTCCATCAGCCATTTTTCTAAATGAACGACTGTGACTTCCATGCCTTGATCCAACAAACCTTTTGCCGCTTCTAAACCAAGCAAACCGCCACCGATCACGACTGCTTTTTGATATTTTTGAGCTGCTTCAAGCATATTTTCTGTATCCTCGATTGTTCTAAACCCGACAACACCAGGTAATTGAGCCCCTTCAATTGGTAAGATAAAGGCTCTTGAACCTGTTGCTAAAATACATTTATCATACGTGATTTCTTTACCCGATTTGGTGATGATTTTTTTATTGTTTGTGTCCATTTGGACTGCTGGATCATGATTGATCAGTTCAATTTGATTTTCTTCATACCATTCAAGTGGATTCGTAATGATCTCTGATACAGTCATTTTCTTTTGTAGGACATTACTCAACATGATCCGATTATAATTTGGGTATTGTTCTTCTCCAATGATCGTGATTTGATAGCGATCAGCATCTCGGTCTAAAATTTCCTCAATCGTCCGAACACCAGCCATTCCATTTCCAACTAAGACAAGCTTTTCTTTCATATTCATTTTTACACTCCTTTGTGATTTTTTGAGCAATACAATCTATGCTTCGTCTTTTTTAGAATAGCAAGAATGAAAGTAGGTGACTATTAGGGAATTGCCTAATAACGATACAAAGCAACGCTTTTAAAATCAGAAAGGAAATTTCTTCTCTGTGCTCATACAAAAAAAGCAACTGCTCCTAATCAAGAAGCTAGTTACTTTTTATTTTCTGACTTTTAAACTTGTGCTAAAAATTGTTTTCTTTTATCTTCTGAGGCCTTATTTAGGTCGATGTACTTCCACTTCACATTTTTGATTCCAATATCTTTAAGCGTTCCTTTGATAAAAACCGTTTTGACATAATTCCCTTTAACATATTTTAAATACCACTTAGGAGCAGTACCTGTATTGATGATCGTTGTAGTCTTTATATTCGTAAATAATCCTTTTAAACTGATGCCTGAATCATCATACGCGATATTTTTCAACATGACTTTATCGAAAAAACCTTTGATGATGGCGGGAAACTCATACCACCAGGTAGGAGCAATAATAAACAGTTCACTGGTTTCTCCTAGTATTTTTTGATACTGATGAACAAGTGGATCCGTTGTTTCACCTTTGGAAAATAACGCTAGATCCTTTGCAGAAAAAACTGGATCAAAGTGCTCTTTATTCAAATCGATCAGTTGGTATTCTGTTCCTTCTGCTGCAAGACGTTGCTGTAGTTTTTCTAAAATCGCATGATTGTAACTGCCTTCCCATGGATGAGCGTATAAAATAGTCGTTTTCATTTTTTCTCTCCTGACTTAGATTGTTGGATTTCTTTATAAATAGTGTGGATTTCCTCACTGATTTCTTCTTCGTACTGCGCATATTCTTTTGCAACGATTTTTGGTTTCAATTCTTGGATCAGCTTTAAAACCATTTGTTCATGTTTGATTTTTTGTCTAATGTCATTTTCTTTTTTAGTCAATAACTGATTGGATCGTTCGCTACATTCATCACTTTCTGGAAACTCTAAAAAGTTCAATAATTCCTTAATTTCCTCTATAGAAAAACCTACGTGTTTCATTACAATTAAATATTCCAATAGGATTTTATCTTCTTCATCAAAAATACGATAACCATTTTCTTGTCGTTTCCCTATAACAATTCCTTGGCGTTCATAGTATCGGATCGTTGAAAGTGGAATGTCCATTTCATTTGCGACATCTTTCATTTTATACATCAACTCAACTCCTTTTTTATTTGTCTAACAGCATCTTAACATTGCACTAAAGAGCAATGTCAACAAAAAAACAAGTTACCTCACAAAAATCAGTAAAGTAACTTGTTTGCTATTCACAATCTGGATTTTGCTCAAAAAAGATCATTAGCTGTTCTTTCATTTTTTTAGTTTCTGTTGGATTTTTTCCATAAGTAGACAGCGCGATCAAATACTCATCCTGTTCAATCGTACTCATATTAAAAAAATCACTATTTTCTTTCTGACTACAATCATTGACCCATTGGTAATCCGCAGCATCGTCAACGATTTTTTGATTGACGATTTTGGAATCAGTACACGCAAAAATGAGGTGGGCTTCTTGAATATATTCCGCTTTGTATTTTGCTGTAATACATTTTACACCATCTAATTCTTCAAATTCCTGCAAAAAATTCGGTGCAACGACGGTTACTTGCCCTTTCGCCTTTAAAATCCCGACGGTTTTTCGTAATGCAATTTTCCCGCCACCGATAATCACGATATTTTTCCCAGTCAGTTCAAGCATTATTGGATACATGTGACGGCCTCTTTGACGATTTGTTCTAAGTCATTTAGGATGCGTGGATCAAATTCTAATGTTGGCATCATAATAAAATCAGTTGTTGGAAATGTTTCTTTTAGTTTACTTTTCATGATCGTAATCAAATGACCATCAAATAAAAAGAAAGGTACGATTACAGGTCGCTGATGATTTGATAATTGTTTTTTGATTTCTTCTAGATAGTTTTCTTTCCCTTTTAAACTGACAGCAGCAATCGAAAAGCCCACTTGTTGCTGGATTTCTGCTGCTATTTCTACTAAAACTTCTTGTGGCTGCTCTGTTTGCTTTGTTCCATGAGCAACTAAAATCCCGACTAACTCATCATCTGGATAAGTCACTGCCGCTTCTTGAAATCGCTCCAACAAAACTTGGCGGCTTCCGTTTTTACTCCCAAATGTCTCAGTTTGAACAAATTGAACAGCTGGATGGCGCTCTTTTACTACGTCAAGTTCAGCGGGGATATCCACTAGCGCATGTTTTGCTGCAAATAATAAAACAGGAACAACGATTATTTTCGTGACACCGTTTTTGATCATTTTTTCCGCCACACTTGGAATCGTATCTGAATGGTTTTCTAAAAAGGCCGTTGCCTGATAAAAAGTTGGATCCATTCTTGCTTCTAGCTGTTGAATAAAATCCATAGCCGCTTGATTTTTTTCGTTTTTTTGACTACCGTGAAAGACATAAAGAATTCCGATCATTTTTCTCACCTCATAAGTCGATTAATTGATGTTTCATACTATATTGCAACAATTCACTAAACGTTTCAAACTCTAACTTTTTCATCACATGAGATTTATGCACCTCTACTGTTTTGACGGAGATAAATAAACGTTCAGCGATTTCTTTATTACTATACCCTAAAGCAACTAAAGGTAAAATTTCCCGTTCTCGTTTTGATAGGCGTTCGTATTTTTCATCTTTTTCTGCTGGGTCAGCTTTTTTTAGCCAACGTTTTTTATCATACGAACCAAATAATGGATCGATCGCAATTTTACCAGCCATCACTTGCTTAATCGCTTCAAGTAATACCGTATCTTGAGAACTTTTAAGGATGTACCCTTTTGCGCCATATTCTAAGGCAGTCCGAACATACTCTTCTTCGTCATGCATACTTAAAATAATCGTCTTCACGTCAGGAAAATGCTCTTTGATGCGCCGAGTTGTTTGTAAACCATTTTCTCCTGGAGGCATCCGCATATCCATCAACACCACGTCTACGGGATACTTTTCAAGTAATAAAAAAGCTTCCGTGCCATCTGCCGCATCTCCTACCACTGAGATTCCCTTTTGCCCTTCAAGTAATAAACGTAAGCCACTTCTGACCACTGCATGATCGTCTGCTATGATGATATTCACCTTGTCACCTCCTGTTGAATCGGTAAATGTAATGTCACCGTTGTTCCTTCTAATTCTTCGGATTGAATGAGTAAATGTCCTCCGATGGATTCAGCTCTCTCTTGCATATGTAACAACCCCAAACCACGGCTGTACTTATTCACCTGTTGAAGATCAAAACCTTTGCCATGATCACGAACGTTGAGTATTAACTGTTCGTTTTGTTCACTTAATGTGACCCACAATTCATCAACATCTGCGTGTTTCACACTATTCATCACACTTTCTTGCAAAACCCGATATGTGATTGTTTCCACACTTTCAGGAAAACGTTTTGTTGTGATCATTGGAATAAAATGTAGCGCAACACCTGTTGTTTCTGTTAATCGATGCAATAAAGCTTCGATTGCTGGAACTAACCCTAAATCATCCAAAGCGGTTGGACGTAAATCAACCGCAAGTTGTTTTACTTCGCCAAGTAATGCGACAAAATCTTCATCGATTTTTTGTAATTTTGTTGTCAGATTTTCGGTTTGTTCAGTCCATTTTAATTGGCGTGTCTCCAGCATCAAACTATAAATACTTTGTGCAAGGCCATCATGAAGCTCTTGTGATAACGCTTTACGTTCATTTTCATGAGCTTGATTGACATATTCAATCAAACGTTTATTTTGAATCACCTGTTGCAGACGATCTTGAACAGCCATGTGACGAATGCTCAATACGCTTTTTTGCTGATCTAACACAGTATAACTTCCACTAAATTGTTCTTGAGCTCCCTGTGCATCTTCTAAAACCAACGGAAAGGCCGCCTGATCCCAGTCTGCTTTAACTTCGCAATCTAAGCATTTTTCCATTGTTGAATGCAGCATGCACCCTTCTCCTCTAGCTATTTCCAATACTTTTGCTAACGAGAATGGATAGATTTTTACTAACTCAGCCGCCGCTTTATTTTGTTTGATACAGTTGTTTTCTTCAATCAAAAACAAGGCATCTCTTGCTTCTTCAAATATTTTTTCTGCTATGTTCATATCCATTTTTCTCACCTATAAATAAACCATCAGTTCATTCGCTTTGTCTTGTGCAGTAGTTAAAAAATCTTTGGTAACAGTGATTTTCTCTCGATAACCAACTAATAGAACGCCTTTTACTTCTCCCACTTTTAAAACAGGAAATGCTGCAATCGTTTCTAATTTTTCCGTTCGGGTAATTGGCAGTTCAACTAATTTTTCTGGTTGCTTTTGCAGATCCGTTGCTTGATATGCCCTGCCTGTTCGCCAAACGATACCGCCAATTCCTTTGCCCACCTGCAGCCGAATGCGTTTATAATTTTGATTGGTATTGCCAGCCACATAACTCCAACGGATCACCCGTACTTTTGTCACTGCATTAACTGAGGATAGTGCTAAAGCAACAAAATCGACTTGAAGTTCCTCTTTGATTTGAGCGATTTTTTGTTGAACTTGGTCCGTCATTTGACTACTCCTATTCCCTAATTTTTAATAAAAAGCTTGTTTTCTAGTCATTCTTCTCTTATTCTTAAGCCAACATCAATTTAATTTTAGAAGGATTTTTTTATGAAAACTACTACTACTTTTAGTCCTAAACGTTTGGTCATGATTATTACCATGACTGTTTTTTCTTTTTCTAGTATGACAACCGCTTTTTTCCTAATGGGACTTAAAGCTTTTCCCTATTTTATCGGTGCTGCTCTGTTTTATTTTATTCCTTACGCTATTATTATAGCAGAATTTACTGACGTGTATAAAAACCATATTGGTGGTTTGTATCAGTGGCTCGCTGGGCATCTCTCTGAAAAGGTGGCTTTCACTGCTGCTTTTTTATGGTACTGCAGTTATTTTATTTGGATGATCAGCTTATTTATGAAGCTTTGGATTCCTTCCTCTATTTTACTTTTTGGTGAAGATTTAACTAAAAAAACCAGTTCGATTCCTTATTTTTCTACATCTATTTTAATTGGTCTGTTATCGATTGGAGCGGTTTTAGTAACGTTATTTTTTGTTAGTAAAGGATTTAAGGGGATTGCTTCTTCACTGTATTTAAGCGGCATCATGATGACGCTTTTGATTTTCTTTTGCCTTGGTGGAAATTTGGTGCTTTGGCTCTCTAATCAGTCTAGTATTGTGCCAAATCTTTCCAACAGTTTCAATAGTGTTCAAGCAGGATCTTCATCTGGACAACCGCTGATTGAACAACTCTCTTTTTTGATTTTTGCCATTACAGCCTTCGGTGGTTTAGATACGATCGCAAGCTTAGTTGATAAAACAGGGAAACAAAAAAAACAATTTCCTAAGCTATTGATTTTCAGTAGTATTTTAGTCGTTCTGTGTTATTTTTTAGGCATCCTTTTATGGAGCGGAGGAACGAATTTAGCTCACTTAAAAACAAATAGTACGATTCACTTAGGGAATTTAATGTATGAATTAATGGAAAATTTAGGCTATGCTGTTGGTCAGGCTCTTTCATTAACAGCCATTCAAACTCAGTTTCTAGCCCAATTTCTTACTCGTTTTACTGCCTTAACGCTGTTGCTTTCTTACATTAGTTTATTATCTACTATTTTTTATCTGCCGATCCGCACATTGGTTGAAGGAACACCTAAGCATTACTGGCACCCTCGCTTGAAACAAAAAAACAAACAGGATATGCCGATTTATGCGTTGCGGATTCAAGGTATCTTGATAAGTTTGTTTATCTTGGGAATCAGCTTAGGTAGTCAGTATGTTGTCTTTTTATATAATCAGTTGACTTTGATGACCAATATCTCAAGAGCGATTCCTTATTTATTAGTGGCACTTGCCTATCCAGCCTTTAAGAAAAAACAACTGGCGGATAATCCCACCTCTGTTTTGGTTCGATCAAAAATCAGCGCAACGCTCATTAGCAATAGTGTCATTTTAAGTATTGCTTTGGCTATTTTATTTCAACTTTATCAGCCACTTTCAAAGGGGGACTATTTACAAAGCCTGACCTTATTGTTGGGGCCACTATTATTTACGTTCTTAGCTCATCTACTTTATAAACAGTTTCATAAAAAAAACGAAATCACTCAAAACAGTTGGGAAAGTTAACTGTTCCAACTGTTTTCTTTGTACGAATAAAATTATAGTAATAACAAGCGAAATAACAACGTTTCCTGTACAATAGAACTTGAACGCTTTTTTGTTTCTTATTTATAAAATAAAGGAGCCGCAATCTTTTGTGCAGGAGGGATCTTTTTGTTTGATTTAGAAAAAGTCCAATCGTTAAATGAATTGGAAATGCTCGTTTATCAATATATTTTAGAACATATGGACAGTGTGCCAAAGTTAACGATTCGTCAACTTTCCACCAATTGCCATGTATCCACGTCCACGATCTTACGCTTTTGTTCAAAAATGGGCTTTGATGGATTTTCAGAACTGAAATATGCGTTAAAAAAAGAAGAAGAGCAACAGCAACAGTCCTTTGATCAATATTATGCTGCTACGATGCACGTTGATTCTTTTTTAAAACGGCTGAATCAGCAAACCTATTACGAGACATTGAAACCTGCTATCAAGATGATTGTGTCTGCTCGTCATATCGTTTTTTCAGGTATTGGTACAAGCGGTATTTTAGGAGCATACGGCAGCCGTTATTTTGCAAATATGGGCCTTAATGCCTACAGCATCCGTGATCCATTCACCCCCATTCCTCAAAGAGGTTTTGAAAATACCTTAGCGATTGTTCTGTCCGTTTCAGGAGAAACCACCGAAGTAATCAAACAGGTAACTGATTTTAAGCGGTCAGGTGCTCAAATTCTCAGTATTACCAATGATGAGCATTCAACGATTGCCCGTTTAGCAGATTACAACATTTCTTATTATATGCCTGATGAACGCTCGATCTACACTGATCCGTACATCAATATCACCACACAAATCCCTGTCATCGCCTTAATTGAACTACTTGCTCATCAAGCAAGCAAAGAATTTGCTGAAAAAACAGATCGACTAGAAAACCGACCTGACTAATTCTTTAAACCTAATCCTAATGCCGAAATTTTGACAAAACCCTCAAGAGTTGCTATGGTTTTTGAGATGATGTACTCAGTGTTAGGAACGCAACATCATTTGGCCACTCAAATACATCTGATCTATTATAAAAGAGGAGCGTGACGATTCATGTCTTTTAACATCGAACATTTAGGCAACGAAGTAATCACTGGAAAACAATACAAATTTGCTATTCCTAAGACACCCGAAGATTTTGTTGAAGTGAATAACCAAAAACTAGAGATTTTGCCTACCGATAAGAAAATCGTGCAGGCTATCATCATCAATGATCCCGATGCAAGTAACGGTACTTATAAATATTTTATTGAAGATAGTGAAGGAAATCGAACCTTTACAAGGTCAGCTAGCGATTATGCTGTTTTCACAGGTACATGGGAAACATTAGCGGATATCGACCAATTTATCGGTGCAAGCTATGGTGAGCTTTACCAATCGAGTGAGTATGGCATTGGCGGAACCAATAATATTCAGCTACTCGACTTTGAACATCAAAAAATTACATTAAAACTGCCCGCAGTTCGTAAATAAAAATAGGGTCTAAAAATAAATTGCGTTTTGATTTATTTTTAGACCTTATTTTTGATTGCGTTGTTTTTTTTAGCGGTACATGTTCCTCAACGTGCTCACCCTATTTTAAATCAACAAAATTTCTTTTATAGTAAGCATGTAAACGTATTCAGTAGATTTAAATTGGAGCGGCCGCTCTATTGAAATACTACTACACGCACTTATTTTCCGTTACTTTAGTTAACCAAAGGAGAGGTTTAGAATGAATGAATGGATCAATGAAAAAGTTCTACCACCCGTTTTAAAATTCGTCAATACTAAAGCGATTACAGCGTTAAGAAATGGGATGTTGTACACGATGCCTTTTACAATCGTGGGTTCGATTTTTCTATTATTAGCGAATTTGCCGATTGAGTCAGTGGCAAAGTGGATCACTGATAGTGGTTTGGTTGTTTACTTCAATCAAGCTTATGGGGCATCTTTTGCCATCATGTCAGTCTTTGCGGTAATCGGGATTGCTTATTCTTATGTGAAAACAGAAGGTTTTGAAGGCCTACCTGCCGGCATGATTTCCCTTGTTGTCTTTATCTTATTTATGGCTCCAGATGTAACTGATTTAGACAGTGGAGTAACGATCGGCAATGTCATCAATAAAGACTGGACTGCTGGTAAGGGAATGATCACAGCAATCATCGTTGGTCTTATCGTTGGTTGGGTTTACAGCTGGTTCTTACGTCACGATATTCGGATCAAATTACCTGAAGCTGTTCCTGAAAACGTAGCAAACTCATTTACTGCTTTGATTCCTGCTGCGGCTTTGATCACTGGCGCAATGTTTGTCTATATTTTCTTTGATAAAGTCTTTAAAACAACGTTCTTTGATTTCATTTATGATGTCTTACAATCTCCACTTCAAGGTGTGACTGATTCCTTGGGCGGTGCGTTAGTACTTGGTTTCTTAGTCCCTTTATTCTGGTTCTTCGGTGTTCACGGTTCAACGATCGTCGGCGGAATCATGGGTCCTATTTTACAAGCGAATTCTTTAGAAAATACAGATATTTTAAAAGCTGGTAAAGAATTAACTGTTGCAAACGGTGGTCATATCGTAACGCAACAATTCTTAGATCAATTTTTAACAGTAACGGGTGCTGGTATGACACTTGGTTTAGTGGTATACATGGTGTTCTTTGCAAAATCTGCACAGTTCAAACAATTAGGTCGTTTGTCAATTGGACCTGCCGTGTTCAACATTAATGAACCCATCACGTTTGCGACACCGATCGTAATGAACCCGATCATGGCGATTCCATTTATTTTAACGCCTGTCGTATCATCTGTTATTACTTACTTTGCTTTGTACACTGGTTTAGTCCCATTATTCACAGCGGTTCAAGTGCCTTGGACAACACCGCCAATCATTTCAGGATTATTAGTTGGCGGTTGGCAAGCAGCGTTACTACAAGCATTTGTTTTAACGTTAGGATTCTTTATTTACCTACCATTTGCTAGAAAAATGGATGCGATCAACTATGCACAAGAAACAAATCAACCTATTACAGAAGAAGTGTTAGAAGAAATTGAAGCTGAAGCTTAAACACCCGTTCTAAACTAACTTAAACATCACTGCACAGCTGATCCGTTCAATTAATTCCTCCCAGCTGTGTAGTGATTTTAATGTTCAATATGAATTAAAAATAGAAATGAATAAATTTACAAGTTAAAGGAGTAGATCATATGTCAATTTTAAGAGAAAATTTCCTTTGGGGCGGCGCTGTTGCCGCTCATCAATTAGAAGGTGGATGGGATCAAGGTGGTAAAGGGGTTAGCGTTGCCGATGTAATGACCGTCGGCGCTCATGGTGTACCTAGACGAATCACAGATGGTGTGCTGCAAGGTGAAAACTACCCGAACCATGAAGCAATTGATTTTTACCATCATTATAAAGAAGATGTAAAATTGTTTGCTGACCTTGGCTTGAACTGTTTCCGAACCTCGATTGCCTGGACACGAATTTTCCCCAATGGTGATGAAGCAGAACCAAATGAGGAAGGGTTACAGTTTTATGATGACTTGTTCGATGAATGTTTAAAATATGGCATCGAGCCCGTGATCACCCTCTCACATTTTGAAATGCCGTATCATTTAGTCACTGAATATGGTGGCTGGCGTAATCGTAAAATGATCGATTTCTTTGCGAAGTTTGCTCGTGTTTGTTTTGAACGGTACAAAGATAAAGTCACTTATTGGATGACCTTCAACGAAATCAATAATCAAGCGAACTATGCGGAAGATTTTGCTCCATTTACCAACTCTGGCATCAAATATCAAGAAGGCGAAGATCGTGAAAAAATCATGTATCAAGCTGCTCACTATGAGTTAGTAGCAAGTGCGCAAGCGGTTAAAATCGGCCATGAGATCAATCCTGATTTCCAAATTGGTTGCATGATCGCGATGTGCCCTATTTACCCATATTCTTGTGATCCAAAAGATATGATGATGTCCGTCAGTGCCATGCAAAAACGTTACTGGTTTACGGATGTTCATGTGAGAGGGCATTATCCTAGTTTTATAGAAAACTATTTGGCTCGTAAAGGGTTTGATTTGGATATGACGGAACAGGATTTGACTGATTTGACCCATGGTTGTGTGGATTATATCGGTTTTAGTTACTATATGTCGTTTGCTATTAAAGATCATGATAAAGGCCCTGCTTTTGATTACGATGAATCGAAAGATTTAGTCAAGAATCCTTATGTAGAAGCTTCTGATTGGGGTTGGCAAATCGATCCACTTGGTTTGCGTTATGCGATGAACTGGTTTAATGAGCGCTATGAGTTGCCTTTGTTTATTGTGGAAAATGGCTTTGGTGCCATTGATGAACTTGAAGCAGATGGCACGGTCAATGACCAATATCGGATTGATTATTTGAAAGCCCATATTGAAATGATGAAAGAAGCTGTTGAATTTGATGGCATTCCCTTGATTGGCTATACGCCTTGGGGCTTTATTGATTTGGTTTCTGCGGGAACTGGTGAGATGAAGAAACGGTATGGTTTTATCTATGTAGATAAGGATAATGAAGGACAAGGGACGTTGAAGCGTTCTAAGAAGAAATCATTTGATTGGTATCAGCAAGTGATTAAGAGTAATGGTGAAGAGTTGTAAGAGGGTAAATAAAAGTAGGGTAAACTAAATTGTATAAACACAATTTGGTTTACCTTTTCTTTAATTAAAGTTTTAATGCTTTATTTTTTAGTTGCGAGTGTTAAGTACGAAAAAAGCTCTCTCGAAGAGCTTTTCGTCTTAGAAACAATTAACAAATCATTATTTTTTTTAATATTGATAGCTCACTTTTTACTATACAAGCAAATTACTAAATATCAGAAAAATAGCGAAACGTTCCCTATACTCCTCCGAATAAATCAATACCCATATTTCTAACTTCTTGACATTCTGCGTCTGTCAAAAACCACCATGACATTTTTTCATGTCCAACTGTACCTAACCACATGTTATAATCCTGAAAAAATGTAATATCTTCTGGCAAATTCGGACCTTGCCAATCTCCAATTGATTTTGAATAGTTTAAAAGAATCGATAGTGAGTCTGAATTAAATACAAAGCGATATACTTCGACTACTTTCTCACGCTCAATTACCATTGAAGTTGCCCAACTATTTGTTTCAATTTTAGTCACTAAAAATGAATCTAAATCACTGATTAATTCATATGCTCTTTTATCATATGAATAGGTGTTATCTCCTTTAAAATCAATATCATGACGAATACAAAATTCAAAAAATGTACACCCTTGTTTTAAAGCTAATTTAGCAATATTTTGATATTGCTGGCTGTGTATATCCTCTGAAAAATAATATTTGTTCCTATTTGTTTGAAGCCACACCATAAAATGAATGCCCTCCTGACCTATTCCAAGTATGATAATGTTTGAATTTTCAGAATTTTATCATTCCGTAAAACCAATAATATAATATACTTAATAATATGTAAAGATTAATTTATTTTTTTATTTAGTATAGCTTTATACTTTTCTGCTTTAATACTAATTGTGGCACAGATAAATAAACGACATCTACCTATTTCAACGAAAATTGTCTTCCTATTCAACTCGTTTATTTCTAACTTGTTCATCAATCAGCAGCCGGCCTTTCAAACACAACAGCAACATTATGAATATTCACTACATCACGATTTAACCTACGTATAAAAAATCAATTATTTTTCTTTCGTGTTCGTATTGACCATTCATGTTAAGTTCTCTATACTTATTGGTATAGGATAGAAACGAAAAAAGCTTTACGAACTCGGAAACGTTCATAAAGCTTCATCACATATAAATAACCATTGGCACCTCAAGTATCTGGCGGGAACCTACTACTTGAAGTCCTTGTAAAGTCAGCTAACTCTGCCCAAACAAGTTGCCAATAGTCGCTAGCTTTACCACTAGCTTCTTTCATTGTACAAAAAATCAAGTGTGTTTGACTGCTTCTTTTTTGTTGTGCTTTATTTGATGAGAAGCGAAAAAGTAAGGGTAGTTCATACTATTGATGAACAGGTATTGGGGAATTTTCCCGGTATCTTTTTTTGTTTCTATCCTATTATGTAACAACGACCTGATAGAAAATAAAAAACGGCACCTCACAATTTTGGCGGGAACCAAAATCATGAGGCCCTGTAAAGACAGCTAACCCTGCCAATACAAGTTGCCGATAGCCGATACCGAAGTACCAGCTTGTTTTATTGTACCCAATTTTAGTGTGAATTTCTACCTTATGTGAGAAATTCTTCTAAATTGCGTAGGCAAGTGTTCTGTGGTTGTGTCTATTGAAAACGATGAGGCGTGGGTCTGATCGTTTTTTGTTTGCCTATCTAGTTGGGCTTCAGACTAAATTTAGATTAGGAGAATGTGGATATGGGAAAATCACAGGAATCAAAAACAATCGGTTATCAGGATATTTTGGTTGTAAAAGCTTATTTGTATGAATTGAAAGAGTGGCATGAAGCCTTGCACTTTATGACTCACTTTCTTGAAGATAAAGTACGAAGAAATCCACAAGAAATGAAAGCTTGTGCTGAAATGTTTGAAGTCGTTTATCAAAATTTTGGTGCATTGATCACTTCGACTAATGAACAGTTGGATAACCTTGTAAAAGAAAAATAAATTTATATAAAAAAACTGTGTGAGTAGCTGTTACTCTAACCGCTACTCACATAGTTTTTTTAAGACACAAGCATATATCCTTTTGATCGAACCGTTTTGATATACACCGTTTTAGCAGAACTGGTTTCTAATTTTTTACGTATATGAAAAATCATATTACTCACGCGATATTGTTTGTTTGCCGATTCTGTATCGTTAAAGTCTTCTTTCCAAATATTTTTGTACATTTCTTCGTATGTAATAGCTTTACCTTTATGTGCAGCTAAATATGAAATTGTTTCAAATTCTAATCTGGTCAGGCCTATTTCTATATTTCCTTCAACAATCACGCTTAAATTAGAATCAACCAACTTAATTGGCGCTTCTGATCGTTTTAGGATTTTTAAAGAATCTTCATCAACGTCTATTGTATTTTTTCCCCCTTTCACACGATTCAATAAATTTGTAAACTGTAGCATCGAAGCTTCTAGCTCACCATCTTCATTCAATACACCATCAGCACCTAACTGTAGATACACAATTTTATTTGTTTTTGTTTGGTTCTTAGAGACAATCCAGATTAATACATTACAATGCCGTCTTATCTCTAAAATCAATTCACATGTATGCTTTAATCCAATACTAGAAGATTCTTCAATAATTAATGCGTCCATCTCAGTTACTTCGTTTAGTACTTCTTCTCTACTTAAAGAATATAATTGATATGCTGATTGGTTAAGTTGATTCGTATATGTATCATCTTGTTGTTCAATTTCTCTTACGATTCCTATGTTGTACATAATTATTTTCCTTTCTGTTAAATATTCTGGTCTGCTTACAGTCTCAGTAGCCGTATCCGCCATTAATTATTGACTGTTTTCGGCAGATACAGACTTTCTTTGACTTTATTCTTTTTTCTTATTTTTACGTTTCTTTTTCTTATTTGCTTTTTTCCGTTTTAATTCTGCTTCTCGTTTTCGTTTTTGATAAACCATCCAAGTAATCAAACCAATAATAATTACGACTAAAATTACAGCTCCAATGATTATGTACATTAAATAATCGGTTGGTTCTTCTACTAAGTCAACTGCTTCATCATTGAATTTTTTCGCTTCATCGGCTGTGATCTCAAAGGCTTTTTCAAATGGCCATGTTTTACCATCTGCTTCGACAGTCATTTTCATCACATATTTCCCTGGTTTAAACGCTTTATTAGCCATTTTGATTCCATAACCAAAATTTGAGTTTGGTGCCATGTTTAGATTTTCTTGTTTTGTTGTGAAGATTGCTGTATTTAAATCATTTTCAGCAAAGACCTGTGCATTGACCGTCATTTGTCCTAAAATTCTTGGCATTGGGTTTTGCAAAGTTGCTACAACTACATTACGATAATTCCGTTGGCCTGCTGCTACATCTAATAAGTTTAAATCAGATTCAACTGCTTTATCATTCTCAGATAAACGAACGCCTACTACATAAGCAAATTTATTTTCGATTTGCATACCTGCATCGTTTTTCGTCTCTTTGTCTGCTTCTTTCTGAGTAAAATAGAGTCCACCTAAAATAATTCCTTCAAAAGAGCTACTAGGTATATTGACTGGAATCGTTACAACCTTTTTTTCCTTTGGTCCCAGTGTCACTTCTGGATCTACCTTGGCAATTCTAGCAAAAGGTACTTTTAAAGACTTATCTAGTTCTGGTTTTACTTCGCCATAATCTATTACACCATTATCATTGGTAGTGGCTGTATTGGCTTGTATTTGAACAGTTACTTCTTCATCTTTGTTATTTTGAAGCGCAACTTTTAATTCTTCGTTTGTTCCTGGCGTAACTCTTAAATCAAAATATGTTTTATTTTTATCGAGTTGGTTATCTGGCAATTGAGCTTCTACTGAGAAACTCATCTCTTCGGCTGTTGCCTCTACATTGAAAAGGACATACATGACCATCATACTTATGATTGCGACAATCGGTTTTATAAATTTATTCATCTTCAGTTCCTCTTTTCTTTGTTCATCCCAACACCCTTACTCATGAAAAACAGCTGAAAGAAAGAACTGTTTTACAGGGACTGTTGATGCTTACTCCCGTTGTCAGTGAAACATTTTCTTATTTCTTTCAGTTGTTCTTATTCAGAAAAAGGTGTATCTGTTAATGTCCATGTTAGACTTGTTTGGTAAAATCCGGCGACTTTTTTAGCATCTCCAGGGATTTTTAATTGAATACCTGTTTTTGCCGCTTCTAGGTCTTTTCCAAAATAATCGACCCAAGTTCCCATCCCTTGATCTGCAGCGGCATGCATAACCATCGCTGACTTGCCATCAGCAGTTAACGTAAAAGTAGCATTTGCTGTCGGAGATGTGTTGTCTTTACCTGACTTGCTACTTAAAATTGGTGAAGAAAAAACTAACTCTGTTCCATCTAAGCTATGTGTGCCATTTTTGAATGCCTCATCTTGTTTGACCATCAGTGTCCAACCAGAATTTGTTCCTCGATGATCTGTAATTTGAACAAAATTTGGGACTTCGATCTCGACTTCTTGACTATTGATCACACGATCAGGTTTCACTTGATACACAGCATCATTTCCGTTCGCTTCTTGACTACCGAATTGCAAATTTGATACATAATTTAAACTTAACGGCCCTTTAGTACTTGGCTGATGAGGATTTTTACCGTCTGTATCTGGGGCTGGTTTTACTGTTTCATTTGGATCTATTGGATTGACTGGTTGTTCCCCATCTCCAGTATATTTTTCAATGGTTATATACGCATTGGAGCTTGTATTTGCTCCATCTTCTGCTGATGCGGTTACTGGTATTAGCAATAACGTCAACAAAGCACCTATCATTACTTGATTTTTCATCCCATCACTCCTTAATAAAACTAGATGTTGTTTAAAGTATGGAAATTATTCATCATTCCATACTTTAAAATATCTAGTATCTTGTTGATTTAGCTAGCTGGTGCGTCAGATAATGTCCATTGAATTTTTGCTGTATAGCTGCCTTCTGTTTTTTTGATATTCCCTGGAATCGTTAAGTGAACACTGTTAGCAGCATCTCCTAGCGTTTCTTTTTCAGGAGCAAAAAGCGTTCCATACATAATATTCCATGTTCCCATACCTTTATCGGCTGATGCAGTTGCAATTGGTGCATCCGCTCCAGTTGCTAAAGTCACTGAACCACTTGTAACTGTTGGTGCATAAACTGCATTGTCTTCTGTTTGAGGTTGTGTCCAACCATTATCAAGAGTGATGTAGCTTCCGTTTAATGTTGTCTCACCATTCGTGAATTGTTCTGCAATTTTTGCTGTAACGTTCCAACCAGCTAGATTTCCGCGGTTATCTGTTACTTGGATAAAGTTTGGACGATCTTGTTTACCGCCATCAATAAAGTTTGGTGTTGGTAATTTCGCTGTATATGTTTCAGTATTACCTGACATTTTAATTGTTCCAAAGTCAAAAGCTGTTAATAAGCTTAAACGTAGTGAAGAATTTTGTCCTGGATCAACGACACCGCCTTCTCCACCTTCACCGCCGCCTGGAGGAGTGATTTCGCCACCATTTCCACCTTCAGTACCTCCGCCAGGTCCAGTTGTGTTGCCGCCTTCACCGTCATCTCCGATTAAGGTCACTGTTGCATCACTTTGTGCTTTAACTGGATAAACTGTCTCTTCTGCTTGTGCTGATTGAGCGCCTAAAAGTGTAGCCGCAATTAATGTTGCTGTTAATAATGTTACTTTTTTCATTTATCTTTCCCCCGAATATCTTCTTTTATTTATCGTCTCATTACTTTTAGTAGTGCGGTAGGAGATTTACTCCCACGCACATTTTTCCTATTAGTTAGATGGAGCGTCTGTTAATGTCCATTTAAGATCTGCTTTATACGCAACATTTGCTTTTGCTTCAGCTGTTGCTGGAATCGTTAATTTTACACCAGTGTCTTCTACTAATGTTTCATAGTCAGCACCAGCTAATTTTTCTTCTTGACCGAATTTCAATGACCACGAACCTGTTCCTGCATTAGCCTTAGCATCTAAAATTGTTTGTGCTCCTGTATTTAATGTTTTTTCAGATGAGAATGTTGTTGGTGCAAGTGGGCTTGTTAATTCGATTTCTGAAGGACCTGCAATAGTCGGTTGAGTTAATGTGATGTTCGCTCCTTTTAGAGTTACTTCTTGATCATCACTATCTTTTCCTTTGAAATCACCTGCTGAAACTTCTAAGTGCCAGCCGCTTAATTTACCACGGTTGTCTACTACTTGAACAAAGTTTGGAATATTTTTATATACAGTTGATTGTGCTGGTGTAATTTCGTTCCCATCTTTGTCAACACCATTCAATGTTAATTGCGTTCCTTTAGCCCATAGCGTCATACCATTGGCGTTTAATTTAATTGGCTTAAATTTTGTAAAGTTTGTATCATCATCCGTTCTTTCGTTGAAGCGGAAGTTCGATACATAAGCAATATTAAAACTTGGGTTTCCGTCACCTTTATTTCCATCACTACCATCTGGATCAACAATACCACCTTCACCGCCGCCTACCGGAGGTACAACTACTTCTGGTGTATCTGGATCTGTATTTGCTTCAAATTGAACTGTTGCTTCAGTATCTGCCTCTGGTTTCTCCACTGTTGCTAATGCTGTTTGATTTCCTAAAACTAGTGTGCTGAATGTTAGGATTCCTAATCCTGCTAATGTCATTTTTTTCATTATTTAAATTTCTCCCCATCGATCTTTATTTTTGTATGCTCTATTATTTTTTTGCATGATTACCCTTATTTATTTATGGTGCAGTTGACAAGACCCAAACTAAGTTTGAACGATAGCTCTTGTTTGCTTTTGGTTGTGCAGTAACTGGAACAGTTAATTTCACACCAGAAGTAGCTGCGCCTGTTGTAGTATCGTCACTTGCAACTGTGATTCCTTTTAGGGTTGTTTTATCTGCTTGAGCTCCCCATGTTAATGACCAAGTTCCTTGTCCTTTACCAGCAGCCGCTTGCAGTACAGTATTTGTGCCTGTCAAAATATCTTTATCCGCTGTTACAGATGTCGTTGGTGCTAGGCTTGCGCTGTCTAAAAGTCCAACAACTTGTGGTTCAGTTAAGTTAATTTGAGCTCCTGCTAATTGGCTTGTTGTAATTTCTTGACCTGCATCGTTCAACTCATAAAATGGTGTTCCTGAGACTTTTACATTCCATCCAGCATTGCTTCCTGTGTTATCTGTTACTTGTAGGAAGTTCGCTAATCCTGCTGTTTTGTCTCCAGTTGGTGTTAACGTACCACCTGTTTCTGTCGCCCAGTTCAACGTTGTTGGTTGAGCAAAAGCGGTCATTGATTTACCTGCAATTTTGATTTCACCAAATTTGAAATTTGATACCCAATTGATGTTGAACGCTTTTGTCCCGTTACCACCAGTACCTTCGCCGCCTGGATCAACAACGCCTGGTTCTTTCTCTGGATCAGTTGGATCAACAACTTCTGGTTTCTCTGGATCGATCGTGCTAGTATCTTCGATAAACTTAACATCTGATTTAGTGTTAGCTGTTGGGTTTTCAGCTAACACACTTGGTGCTCCTATTGTTAGTGCACATAAACTAACTAACCCTAGGCTCAATAATTTCGTTGTGTTGATTTTTTTCATATTTAAACTCTCCTCAATACTTTTTTTATATAAACGTTTTTACACATTTATTTCTTTTTTTGACGGCTTCGGATCATAACAATTAGAATGAGCATAAGCCCAAGCCAACTGACTGTATTTCCGATTATCTCCCCTGTTTGCGGTAACGTTTTACCCACTGGTTTTGCTTCTTGTTCTGTTACTAGAACAGGTGAATTCGTGTCTGGTAATTCTTCTGATACATTAGAATTCGCTTCATAACTATTTTCAAAGCTGATCCCTGCATTACTTTTCATCGACGCCTCTTCTGCTAAGACCATGTGCTGGTTAGAAAAACCAACAATCAAAGCTAGAAGAATGGCAATCAAATATTTTACTTCATTTTTTTTCATGTCATCCTCCTGCTTTATGGTGCACTCGTCAAAATAAACTCGACATCTGTTGAATAAACGGCGTCTTTATCAATCACCCCTGGTGGGACTTGTAAGAAGAAACCTTGCTCTGCTGACCAAGTGACATTGTTACTGGCACCAGGATTCTCTTTTGTATAAATCGTTTGATACCCACTATTTAAACTAATCGTACCGCTTGCTTGTTTAAGCTTTAATTCGGCTCCTTTTAACTGTTTCGAATTAGCACCGCTTGTTTTAAATGGCTCACTCATTTTCGCTTGAATGACCCATGCGGCTTTGGTTTGACGACTATCTAATACAGTGAAGCCCCAATTTGGATCCGTTCGTTTAATTTCTTGGGTCTGTGATTTAATTGTTTGGCTGCCGAAACTTAGTGAAGACAATGGTGAAACAATTTGTAATTCTGGTCCAGTGCCGACAAACGTCGTATCATAGGCATACGTTACATACTGATTACTAGTCGTACTTGTTGGTTCTGCTACCAGAACACGACCATTATCACTTTCACCGACAGCTAAATTAAGTTTTGGATAAGTCTTAAAGCCATTTGGTTTGATTTGTGTATAGTTACTGCTAGATCCACTCGTAGTGAAGTAAGCTGCTAAACTATTGTAATGAGCATCGTAAAGTGCTGTCGTACTAGTTGATTCTGAAGCAATGCTTACTTCTTTCGGTGTTAATTGATTAAAGTAAAGTGGTTTAAAACCGTCTTTTGTTACTAGTACGAAAATGGTTTCGTTATTTGGTAAGTCCGCTAATGGTTGCGCTGGACCTTGATTGTTTGTATATAATGCGTGTTGCCCTTGTTTGACGTAGACTTTTAGAACGTCGCCGTAGTTTACACTTAATTTGCCGTTGGTTCCTAATTGGTCGACCAACTGCGCTGGTGTTTGACTGCCTAATCCTTGAATTGTCACATCATTTACTGCATTAGGGCCATCATTTACTTCTTTGGCATTACTCTGGCCAGTTGCCTGATTAGACATGTTTAGATAGGTAAACTGGTAAAAAGGAACGTTTGGATCGTTACTTGCTAGTGGCATTTGTTCGTTTAAACTAGGCAAATTTCCATAAGCCGAACGTAAATATGGTTTGTTTTTATCATCTTCATGAAGAGTTAACGCTAAAGTTGATTGTCCAGCTTTACTGACATCAGTCTCGCTTCCTCCTAAAGTGATCGCATTCCCCCAACTTACTTTAATAGGAATTTCAATTTTAACCGCTTGACTGCTATCGGCTTCATCAACTACTTCAACTAACATCGCTTCATTGTCAGTGACCCGACTAGTTATTGGCGGTGTAAGAAGATTGACTTTATAATTCGAAACTTCGTTATCACCATCCATCACGTTTTTGACCGTTTGTTGTAGACGATCCGCTGTCCAGTATTGTTCATCTGAGCCTAATGGAATTGTCTGTGTAACTGCTTCAGCACTTAACGGCTTTCCAACTGTGATCGTTATAGTTGTGTCACTTGTCAAATTATCTTTTGTTCCTCGGATCGTTGCTTTGTATTGTTGACCAACTGTAGAATCAGCAGTTAAATCTGTTGTTATTACGGATACTGTAATACCTGTAGACAGTCCTGTAGTATTATCCCAAGCTTTAACTTTTGATTCTTTTAGGATCATCGCTTTTATATCAGCTTCTGATAAACCAGATACCTTTCCTTTGCTAACTGAAAAATCATTTGCTGCGACGGTCAGACCAGTTGTTGGAACTGTACCTTCAATAACATTGATCGGCACTTCAATAATGGTTGTTTGAGTAGGTTCATCACTATCTGTCATTCGGATTTTAACTACTTGTAAGCCAATTTTGGATGTATCAGGCTGTCCATCTACAAATTCAAATGCTGCTTTATGTCCTGGTAAAATTACTGGATCTTTGATTAAGTCGGCTGCAGATTTACTCCAAGCAGTTCCTTGTTTAACTGTTTGAGCAATTGGCGTGCCTCCAAGGTTATAGACATTAACCGTTAGGTTGTATTCTTCTGATGTCAAACCTTCCATCGTACTTTCTTTTTCATAAATAGCTAATAGATTAGTCACATACTGTTTGATTGTTCCCGTTTCTTCATTTAGTTTATCTGGAAGTGTCGCTCTAGGAATGGTTAGTTCCCCATTAAATTGCTTTGTATCATTTGCCACGAATGGTAATTCTGCTTTTTGTCCATTTGGATATTCAACATACAGCGTTCCATTACCACCAACATCCGGAATTTGGCTTAAATTGTAATTTGTCTTAAATTCATTGTCTTTGTAATCTGGATACACATTCCACTCTGGAGGATCAGCGGTTATGATCATATACGGCAATTCCGTTCCAGCAAATACCTCATAACCTGTTTTTAGCGCTTGATTAGAAGCAACTGGTGTATGCGGTGCACCTAATTGGTATGCAGTATCAATACCACTTATGATTACTTCGTCTCTTTTCAAATTATATTGCTCTATTCCAGGTCTTGAAAAATCACTTCTAAACCAGTTTGAGTCGTAAAGATTATTCGCTGCTTTTGGATATTGGGAAGAAGCCCTAAATGCTCCTGGTGCTTGCATAGTATAAGCAGATAAGTAGTTTCCTTTTCCATCTTTAAGCTTTATAGAAAATCGCTTCGTGGAACTGGCTCTCATGTAAAAGCCACTATTATTGCCAGATGAATATAAAGGAACTGTATCTGATCCATAATACGTATCCACATTTTCAAGCATTCCGATAGTTTTAGTCTCAGAATCTGCATTGTAAGTCGTTAAATTAACTGAAAAATTCAGATTTCGGCTAATTCCTAAATCATAAACATAAATCAATTTTTTATCGGTATCGATCAAAATTTCTTTCAGTTCTTTGCCTTTTTTCAAGAAAAATTGTTGAGTAAATTGTGGATTACTTCCTCGACCAATTCCCATACTTCTTTCTGCTGAATTATTACTATCAGAACTGGAATTTACAGGATAAACTAACTTGCCGTTTACAAATGGAATGTTTGACACCAAACTTTCTCCAAACGTATAGGTGAGATTACTACTGTCTTTTATAATAAAGCCATAGTGACTAGATAAATTACCAACTGTAAGCCCTCGTTTGTTGAATCCTAACTTTGATTTATTGATTGGATTTTCAATATAACCATCCTTTGCATTTAAAGGAATACTTGTCCATCCGTCCACAGAGTCTGGAAATACACTGTCTGATAAAAGAGCAATTGGTAAACTAACATTTTTCTGCGTATTATTTGCTAAAGTTATCGTTAGCGAAATTTGATAGCTGCCAATAAGGGAATCTGATGTTAGTCCATTTAAATTCGTAATTTTAATTGGGAGCTTTTCACCCGTGACTGCATCCCATGCCTCAGGACCTAAGTTATTCGTAATAGTCTCAATCAATTCAGAGTCCTTTACCCCAGAAATTTCTGACTTTTTTAAAACATTCAAATTTTTTGTAAAGTTATAACCAAACTTATCGGTGGTATCCACTATCGAAGAATCATCTGTAATCGTTATAGGGATTGGAATGATCGTAGAAACAGCTGTAGCTTTATCTGTCATTTTGATATAACCCATTTTAAAACCAGTTTTACTTGTATCAAACGTATTGGCAGGAACTGTGTCTGTTCCTTCTTTGTCCGCCACCCATTTGTATGTAGCATTTCCAGCCACCGCTCCAGCACTCGATTGATATTTATCAAACAAGTTAGCTCCACTTGTTCCTATATTAAACGTTGTGCCTTGTGCTACCGTAAAGTAATAAGGAGATTTTACTGTAGCACCAAAAATAGTCATATATTTGGATGTTTGTTCTGTTTTCCCACCTAATTCAACAGAAAAGATAACATTTTTATACCCTAAGGAACCATCTAATGCTGCTGAGGTAACTTCTACTGGTAATATTTCTCCTGTTTCTGTATTCCAAGCACTTACATTTGCGATTTTCCTGATGACATCTTTTCTTTCTTCTTCCGTTTTACCAGTCATTTGATCAACAGGTATGATAACCGAACTATCTGAAACTAATCTGACTTGACCGCTAAAAAGCGAAACGGCATTAGAATTGATGACATTCACTGGAATAGGGACTTGAATACTTGAAGAACCTGTTTTTTCTGTTATTTTGATATAGACGGTTTGAAAACCAACGTTCGTACTATTTGGTGTTATTGGTTTTCCATCTATATCAACATATTCCCAAGTTATCCCAGTTGATGGTGTAGGAATACTTAAATTTGTAACTAATTTTTGAAGTTCTGTTGTCGAAGTTCCTGCTGTCGGAAAAGAGCCGTTTTGATTGACTGTCAAAATTCTCGGTGTAGCTGATAGCCCACGTTCATTTGAAATCGCCGTTAATGCACGACCCAATTTACTTAATGATTGAGTTTCTGCCTCTTTTGCTGGAGCTACTTCATTTTCCCCAGTGCTTGGTTCTTGTTCTGCCCTCAGTAATGTACTGGTCTGGCTCCACCAAAGTCCTATTCCAAGAACTGGGATAATAACACTTAACATTTGCCATGCCTTTATTTTTTTGTTTTGTTCCCTCATTTGTTTATTTTCACTCCTTATTCCACTGTTCTTTCCATCACTGAGTTGAAGGCCGCCACCTCCTTTCAAATAATTTTCGATTGGTATGATAACCTTTTACTCGAGAATGTCTTTTTAGCTTTCGTTTACTACTTTATATACGGTTTTGATAGAAACTAACTTATTATTGATTGTTTATTTTTGATCGATAGTCTTGTGTATTTATACACCGTTCCGATTGAAACGTTACATACTTTAGCCACTTCTTGAATCGTCATATTTTCTTTCTCATACATGTATCGAATCCGCTCAATAATATCTTGATTGATTGTAGGCCTACCGCTGGACGTTCCATTCTTCCTAGCAGTTGCCATCGCTTCGTTTGCTCTAATTCGATATGCTTTCTTGTCATGCCTTGCCATAAGATAAAGTAGCTCGAGATAAATTACATTAGAGAATAAATTTGTCGTATAAAACTCATTAATGATCAATGAACCCTTATTCTTTTTAATGAGTGTCAAAATAGGATATAATTGGTTGATCGTAAACTTATCCCCAATACTTGCCAAATTGACGATGACCATTTCATGTTGGATATTTTCTCTTACGAAAAGCTCAAAGCTATCAATTTCTGTTAAGGAAATATCACGATCAACAATTGACTCACACCCTAATTTATATAAAATCTCATACTCTTCAGTAGATGAGCGACTTGTATAACCAATTTTCATATTTCTCACTCCCTTTTCTATCAGTGTCAGTTAAAATCAAGAAACGCTTGTGCACACTACTACGTTTTCTTAAAACTTATGTTACGTGAATACGGAGGCCGATTCTACTTCAAAATCCTCATCTAACAACTTATGTTTTAGAATAAAAAATTTAATAACAGTTCATATTTATAAATAAACTCTACTAAAAACCTTGATATAATAGTAATTATAGATTGTTTTATTTTTCACATTCAGTATTCAAAAATTGGCGATTATTTTAAAAAAAAGACTTTAAAAGTCAATTTGGTTTGGTAAAAAAGTATCTCAAGATTATAATAATGGTACTAACTAAGAGGTGATGAGCTATGGAAAACTTATTAGATACTCAAGAAAAAAGATCACTATTATTTTTAAGAACGCTCTATAATAACGAGCGTTGGTTTACTGAAAAAGAACTCTCAAAAATTGGAAATTGTTCCTCTGATGCCACTTATCGAACCCTGAACCTTTTAAGACAAATTAAATATGATCAAAATGACAGCCTAGAAATTATCAGTAAAAAAAATAAAGGCTTTTTTCTGCAAGCGACACCTTTACATTCGATTGGAGAAACTGAAAGTCTGTTTATTAAAGACACTATTAGCTATCGATTGATCGACTTAATTTTTCATGAGCAAGGCTTCACTTTAGTAGATTTAGCAGAAATTTTTTATGTCTCAACCAGTACAATTTATCGTAGACTTAAAAATTTAGCTGATTATTTTAGTGAAAATGGCCTATCACTCAACATGAATAATTTTGTCATTTCCGGACCTGAGCATATCATCAGAGAATTTTTTTATCGCTTTTATTGGTCTGTTATCAAAAGTTCTCAGTGGCCTTTTAAAACAATCTCATTTGAAGAAACCTTAAATCTTTATAATGAAAAAATGAACGCTTTATCCTTTCAATTAACTGATACAGAACGACTTCAATTTTTATATCGTTTAGCAATAAATCAAATTAGATACCAACATCACCATTTCATAGATATAGCCCCAAATAAAGATATTATCGATCCTTATATCGAACGTTATTCGCAGTATACAAAACAATTTATAACAGAAGATATTCCAATCGCTTTTCACATTAATGAATGGACATTTTTATCTTTGATCCTCATCTCAAACCCTGTTTTCGATGAGCTTCATAGCGATTACGAACTCAAAGTAAACTGGCATAAAGAAAAAAGAACTTCTGCCTATTTATTTGCTATCAGTTTGATTCATGCTTACAAAATTCGTAATGAAAAACTTATATTCAAGGATGAAACTAAACTAATTTTTAGGCTATTGTCTTCCTACACCTATACAATTGCTTTTTCAGAATTGACTATCCATCATTTGAATGTCAAAAACATGCTTCTATCAGTCTCAGAATTAAACTATAGTTTTTTTGAACAATCTCAGCTAATCATGGAAAGTATTCTCCATCTTTTTCCTAAAAATAGAAATCATTTTGATCAAGATTATCTGTTATACAATATTATTCTCACTATTAGTTCCTCACTTAAATTGAAAGAACTACGAAAGGAAATTTTTGTGAAGTTAATCTGTACAGTAGAGCCTCTCAGTGAAGAATACCTCAGTCAAAAACTTATCAAATTCTCGAATCATAATTTGGTCGTTCATACTGGTACAAATGAACAAAGCCATGATGGGTATTACGATCTGTTATTATCAGATTTCCATTTTGACGATCACATTTATCCCCACGCTTCAAAAACCTATATTTGGGATTTTCTTCCAAATGAACGAGATTGGAAAAATATATTTGCTCTTATAGACTCTATTGCCAATGAAGACTAATACAGATAAAGTTCCATTCTGTTATAAACAAAAAAAGCCGAAGAGAAATGAATCTCTTCGGCTTTTTTTATTTATAGCACTAGATAAATTGCCCCGTAATCGAGGGACTATGTTTTATGTCTCCTGGTTTCCCTTCAAACACAATTTCCCCACCTTGGTTCCCGCCATCTGGTCCAATATCTACGATCCAATCTCCTTGCTTGATCAAATCAACATGGTGCTCGATCACAACGACCGTATTTCCTTGATCTACTAAATGATTCATGATTTGAAGTAAATGCTCAATATCGGATAAATGTAACCCAGTAGACGGCTCATCCAACACATAAATACTGCCTTTTTTGTAAAACTCACTGGCTAATTTCATGCGCTGACATTCACCGCCTGATAAGGTGTTCATTGGTTGACCTAAAGTTAAATAACTTAATCCTACTTGATCCATAGCCTTGATTTTTTTTGAAATTGCTGGCTCTTTGAAAAATTCCAGCGCATCTTCCACTGTCAGTGCTAATACTTCCGTGATATTTTTTCCTTGAAACTGATACGCTAATACTTCTTGTTTATAGCGCTTGCCGTGACATACCTCACATTCACTTTTGATCGTATCCATAAAAGCTAAGTTCGTCTCGATGTAACCTTGTCCTTTACAGTTTTCACAACCACCTTTGGAATTGTAACTGAATAAAGATGGTGAAACATCGTTTGCTTTGCCGAATAGTTTTCTGATATTATCCATGATTCCAATATAAGTTGCTGGATTGGAACGTGAATTTGTTTGTGCGGCAGC
The DNA here is from genome assembly GCF_002141365.2 of Enterococcus sp. 7F3_DIV0205. NCBI lineage: Bacteria > Bacillati > Bacillota > Bacilli > Lactobacillales > Enterococcaceae > Enterococcus > Candidatus Enterococcus palustris. The sequence goes on along the minus strand of NZ_CP147244.1, from coordinate 3,243,244 downwards.
TTGATCGATCACGATTGCTTCGGGATACTTTGCTAAAAAGGAATCTTTGACTAAGGTACTTTTCCCTGAACCTGCTACACCTGTGATCATCGTCAATGTTTTTTTAGGAATCCGCAGTGCACTATCTTTTAAATTATGCATGTTTGAAGAACGTCCTTGATAAAACTCTTTCGCAGGCCGAACTTCGCTTTTTAATACGGTTTGATTGTTCAAAAAGTTTCCAGTTAGCGTATTTGATGAAAGTAATTCCTGATAAGTCCCTTCAAACATGATGTTCCCGCCATGTTTTCCAGCTTGCGGCCCAACCTCGATTACATGATCGGCAATTTTAATCACATCTGGATCATGTTCGATCACGATCACAGTATTGCCTTTATCTCTCAGCTTAAACAACAATTCATTTAAACGATGGACATCTCTAGGATGCAGTCCAATACTAGGTTCATCAAAAATATAAATCAAATCCACCAAACTATTGTTTAAATGTTTGACCATTTTCACGCGCTGCGACTCACCACCAGATAAGGTGGTCGTTTCTCGATCTAAACTTAAATAGCCTAAACCAATTTCAACTAAATGACTGATTTTTTCTTTCAAATTTTTAATGATTGGTTGTGCATTGGGAACTTCCAAGGTTTCCAGCACTTTGAGCATTTTTCCAAGTTCCAATGACGTAAAATCAGCAATCGAATAGTCTCCAACTTTTACAGCTAAAGAGGCTTGTGATAAACGTTTCCCATCACAAGTCGGACAACAAGCTTCTAAGGTATATTCATTGATTAGCTTTTGTGTTCTTGGAGAAATTTCGCCTTCTTTTTGTAGATATAGACGATTAAATTTAGTGAATAACCCTTCGTAGGTTAAATTGACACCATCGATTTTGACTTTGAAATCTTTTCCATAAAGCAATGTTTCTAATTCTTGTTCTGTGTAGTCTTCAATTTTTTTATCATTATCAAAAAGACCTGAATCTAAATAACCTTTCATATACCATTCCGTGTTTTTGAATGCTGAAAACTGAATAGCTCCACTATTTAGAGACTGCGAGCAATCTAAGAATTTATCTTCATCGATGCGTACAGTTTTGCCAATACCTTGACATTCAGGGCACATGCCTGCCTGATCGTTAAACGAAAAATAATTAGCTGTGCCAATACTTGGTTTGCCAAATCTTGAAAACAGAACTCGAAGTAAAGGATTGATATCTGTGATTGTTCCTAAGGTTGAACGAGAATTTCCACCGAGACGTTTTTGATTGATGACAACAGAAGTCGATAAGTTTTCAATACTATCCACATCTGGTTGTTGATATTTAGGCAGAAAATTTTGGATAAAGGCGCTAAAGGTTTCATTCAACTGTCGTTGGGATTCATTGGCAATCGTTTCAAATACAATCGAAGATTTTCCTGAACCTGAAACACCTGTAAAAACGGTGATTTTTCGTTTCGGTATTTTTACAGAAACATTTTTCAAGTTGTTCTCTTTCGCCCCATTGATCGTTATATATTCTGTCATAAAAATCCTCCTTAAAATAAAAATGATCAACACTTTCTGCGAAAGTCTTGTACTTTTCAACATCAGTTCACTTCATTCACTGTGTTTCAAAGCAAAAGCGTAGCGAGCTCGCCCAGCTCTGACTGGAAAATAGGAAAAATCGACTGAGACGCTTTTTGGCTCATTCTATTTTTATCTTTTTCCCGAAGAGCTAGCCCGCGTACCTAGATAACCTATGGTGGCAATGTTCCGCTTTGCTTCACCTTGTACTTTTCAACATCAGCTCACTTCATTCACTGTGTTTCAAAGCAAAAGCGTAGTGGGCTCGTCCAGCTCTGACTGGAAAATAGGAAAAATCGACTGAGACGCTTTTTGGCTCATTCTATTTTTATCTTTTTCCCAAAAAGTTAGCCTGTGTAACTAGATAATATTTAGACTAACCCTATCGTAGCACATTCATGCAAGTTCTAAGGTTTCCGATTGTAATCTTTGTTAAATCAATTATAATAAGAGAAAACATTGTCATCCGGAGGAATAGTTTATAATGATTCGACCGATTGAAATTGCGAGAGAATTAACTATCAGCACAAGCTTATTACGCCATTATGAAAAAAAACAACTCCTTCCCTTGCCTGAGCGAAGCAACAGCGGTTATCGTCTTTATACAGAGGAAAGTCTGCACTATTTCCGAGCGATCAGAACGACAACGATTACTTATGGTTATCATGCGACTCAAAAAATCATGGCAGCGATCCAAGCTCATGATTTTACAACCGCATTCTGGTTATTGAATGAAGAGCAGGTAAAATTAAACCAGCGAAAAAAGATATCTGATCAAACCTTAGCACTTCTTCATGAAGAAGAATGGCAAGAAATCACCCAAATGCCAACAAGGGGATGGCTAACGATTGGAGAAACAGCTGAACGTTTAGCTATTACAGAAACAGCCATTCGCCACTGGACCAAAGAGCGGTTACTTGAAGTACCTCGAGATCCAGAGAGTAATTATCGAATGTTTGATGAACATGCGATTCAGCAATTATTATTTATCCGTATGATTCGAGCTTCAACTTGGTCACTGGATGAGGTTCGGAAAATCCTTGCTCAGTTTCAGGCTGATTCTCCTAAGCGGATGATCGAACTTGCAGAGCAATCCTTACGAGCTTTGAATGAGTTATTGAAGCGTCAAATGATTTCTACTAAATATATTTATGCGTTGATTCAGTTTTTGGAACCAGAGTTTTTTGAAGATTTTCCTAGTACTGATTTTTATTAAATTACAACAAAGATCTAGAATTAAACTAAATCAAATTACTTAATTGCTCCTGCGATTACTCGTCGCATAAAAAGAATTGCTCCTGCGATTACTCGTCGCATAAAAAGAATTGCTCCTGCGGTTACTCGTCGCATAAAAAGAAATCATTTCTATAAGTTGAATAGCATCTTCGATAGTTTTTCAAGGATATGTAGGTTTCTAAGTAAAAAAATGATTGGGACATAACTCTATGAGTCATATCCAAATCATGTGGAATCTAGATAAACGTTAGGAGCAGAAGCAACTCCTTCTGAATGAATGCTCCTGTCCCATCCTCTCGAAAAAAAGCTGAGGAAGAAACTGTAGTATTCTTTTTCAAATTGGCTGCTTATCTATTTTCATGTTTCCACTGTTCATAGAAAGTAGCTAACCGCTTGATATGAAGAGGAATACGTTCGGGTGAAGCTTCTAAAAAAGTCAATGCATTATTTTCTGCTGCAATCATTCGTTGGTCAACAGAAGTCATGATTTTTTCCATTTCTTGTTCTAGTGTGTGAAGATTATCTGCAAAATCTAAATGTTCTGCAACAGCTTCTGGATTATTAGGAAACTGTCCTTCCAGCTCTTTTTTTAATGCTTCACGAACATAAGGATAGTATTGTGAGGGATCCATTTCTACATTTATTTTGGGACGTTTTTCAGTCATGAGGTCCCTCCTTTGGTTTTTCTGACGAGAGTGGTGGTACTAGGTGAAGGTCAGGTTTCTTTGCTGGTTGTTCAAGCCCCGACCACTTCTCCACCAATTTCTGTGTGTCTTGAATCGTTTCAAGCATCCGGGCCATTATCTCACTAGTATTTTTTTCAACAGTCGCATGCATTTGTTGCTGCTTCGCTACAGTTTCCTCGCCTATTTTTCGGACAAGTTCTTTTTGCCGTTCCTTTTCACGTTCAAGTTCTTTTTCATCCATAAAAACACCTCTTTTTTATTTAATTGCTCAGTCAACATCATAAAGGATTATACCTTATTCCAACAGCTCGCGACGCGTTCATCAGTCGAAAAAAATCATTTTATCTATCTCTACATTAAAATAGAAGCCTTGTACCTTTCAAAGAACTAGAAAATCCATTTCGTCTATATTGATTGAATTTTCGAGGTCTGTTGTTTTATTGCCGCTTTTACTTTTTTTCCTGTTTGTCCTTTCAGAGAATTGCCTAAATTACTCGATAAACTCTCTAAAGAACTTTTTAATTCATTTATGTACGTGTCCGTAATTGATTTTATTTCTTGTTCTCTTGATGCGTGCTCCATAAGTGCGGCAGTCCCTACGAAAGAACGAATATTATTTTTTTGTCGTGCTTTTCTAAGCTCCTTTAATCCTGCTTCATCGAGGATTTCATCTGTGAATATCTCTACCATACCTTTTAAAATGCTCCTTTTAATTTTCTAAATTACGTAGTTCTGTTCTGTAGTTCTGTTCTAACTCGTCCATCTCGTGTATTATTTTTTTTCTTTCTTGATTAAATTGATCCTCTAATTCCAACGATTCATTTTGGAAGTGATGATACGCTTCAGATATGGCTTCGCGACCAAAAGGAAGTTTTCCTGCCCAATACTCTGTTTCTTTGATATAGTCATCTATTTCTTGAAATACTTTTGTTTTATTCCAAGCTAACTGATCTTCTTTTTCCTCATATATGCGTAACTCTTTTAGATACTCTAGCTTTAGTTCTTCTTCTTTATCCATTCTTAACGCATTCCTTTACAGTTATTCTGGTTGAAATTGTTTCGCTAATTGTTGATCAACAGATAATAGTGTTTCAATACTTCCATGAATTTCTGTTTTCAGCGTATCACAACTGCTTGCGATCTCTTTGTATTCAGCAATTTTCGATTCATTTCTCTCTTTAGGCCGATCAGAAACAATTGATTTACTGACACCTATAGATTCAAGTGCGTCTAGTACTTCTGGTTCGCTTAAATCAGGACCTAATGTTTTTCCTGCTTCTAAGGATTTTCGCCAAGAACGTTCTGCTTTTTCTGTTTGCCGACGAAGGAAACTTTCTGCTTCCAAAAACGTTGCATTGACTGTACTCATTTGTGCATTTAACACAAGAAGTGCTTCAACACTGTCTAAGAAGATAGCTTCATTGGCTGATAAACCGCCGCCACTTTTCTTTAACTTATTTCGCAAGAACTTCATCCATGCTTGTGTGCTGTTAAGAACACCTAGTAAGCGCTGTTTATCATTCTCAGCTCTTTTTTTGATTGCTTTTTCATTGAATGCATTGTCAGGAATTAACAAACGCCCCGTCTTTTTATCAAATTCCCACATAGCCAGACTATGGTAAGCACCACCAATTCGATCAGCCATCTTTCCATCTTTTTCCATATCAATAATAATCGCAAACTCTCGACCCGTCACTCGAAGTCCTCCGACAGCATCATTTCTATTGCGATAATTATAAAACATACCTGGGTTGTCTTTTGCCCATTTTTTTCCATCTTTTGACATCATACTTCCAGCATATGGACCATTGAATCCCACGTTAAGCCATTTGTTTTCTGCGGCAATGTAAAAAGCTAAACTTTCTCCTAAAGAATGTCCTGTCGTTGTGATCGTCGCAAAAGGATATTTATTTCTAATAGACTCTGCGAATTGTCGGGCTGTGAGAGATTGAGGAACTACAGATTTTGGTGCTCCAAACCAATCAAATGATTTCAGTTTATCACTTCCTGCACCCACGGTTTGTATATCTGTTGCTATATCTAAACTATCTGATTGATTCGTTCCTGCATAGGCAATCACTACTTGTGTGGTGTCTGCTTTTCCGTTAACTACTGGGGCAACAGCCATTGCTTGCATTCCATTTTTAGGTTCATGTTTCACATCAAGAATTTCATATTCAATTCCTGTTAGTTCTCTAACAGCTCCTTTTTTCATAGTAGGATCGTAATCTTCATGTTTAGGATCTAGCCAATAAACTTCCTCACTTATTTGATTGTATTCTTTATCTGTAAACATCTATAATTCTTCCTTTTCCCTATTTGAGTAATGAACCATAATTTTTTTAGTTGTAGTTCCTTTAACTTGTGCTTTCCTATTTTCAATACCGTAGCTACCAATTTCATTACGTTGTTTCCAAAAACTATATGTAAACTCTACTGCTTCATTATCTGAAGTTATCAATTTTACAAACATACGGTATGCTCCTGTCATTTTATTGTACGAAGTTTTTTCAAATTCTACAGATTTGATATTGGCAAATGTCTTTTTTAAAACAATTGCCGATTCTCTTTCTGTTTTTAATAAACTCTGTTGTTCTTCTTTAGCTTTATCTTCTGCATTTTTATCCATATACAATTTCCCTCCAAATCCTATTCCTAATACAATTAAAATGACAAAAATAAATACTACTACTTTGTTTTTTTTAATCATCTCTTTTTCTCCAATCTACAGTAGTACCCATATCTGATACAAGCCACCTCATCTATCTAAATTTCTTACAGTCTATGACCAATCACAGAAGAACTATTTTGATCTGTTCTTTCCACATTGTTTGCAACTTCGTTCAATTATTTGTTGACCTGTTCTAATAGTTCAGTAAACTCGCTTACTTTTGCATTTAAAGTAGTAAATTGATGGTTAACGTTGGCAAAACAACTACTTCAAGGAACCTTATATCGTATTTTTTTTCAGATTGTATTTCCTGTACAATATATACAACTTATAGTAAATCATATTTCATTTTATCACACTAATCTGTTGATTTTTTTCAAAATATTAAAAAAAGACCTATATTTCTGATAGAAAACAAGTCTTTTGACGCGTTCATTTATTATTCATAGCCAGACTAATGGTAAGCGTTGCCCCATCGATCAGCCATCCTTTTGTCTTTTCCATATCAATAATAATGGCAAACTCTCGATCGGTAACTCGAAGTCCTCCGATAGCATCATTTCCATTGCGATAATTATAAAATATGTCTGGGTTGTCTTTTGCCCATTTTTTCACATCATACTTCCATCAATAGGAATAATCGCATCTTTATCCTATTTTAGCGTTGTATTTCTAAGAAGTTATCATCCCTCTCGATTCAACACTTCATCTTGAATCATCCCACTAGCTTTCATAAACATATAGGTCACAACTGGGCCAACAAAAGTAAAGCCATGCTTTTTCATATCTTTCGCCACATTTTTAGATAGCGGCGTAACATTTGGCACTTCATACGCTTCTTCGTATACATTTAAATGAGGAACTCCGCCAACAAAATCCCACATATACTCAGAAAAACTGCCATATTCTTTTTGCACAGCCAAAATTGCTTGCGCATTTTGAATCGTGGCATTGATCTTTCTCGGATTGCGAATCATTTCTGGATCGTTTAAGATTCTTTCTACATCATCAGGCATCATAGCCGCAACTTTTTGAATGTCCATATTATGGAAGTTTCTTAAAAAAGCATCAAGTTTACCAGCAGCCGCTTTCCAACTTAATCCAGCTTGAAAGGTTCCCACCGTTAACAGAATAAAAAGCAATCGATCATCATGCGTCGGTTTGCCCCACTGATTATGGTACCAGTCAAATTTTGATGGTTGGTTCTTTTTCATATCATTCTCCTATAAATAATTATTTCTTTTATAATAGCACAGTGAGGAAAGTTCGCCCTATCTTAACGAAAAAAGAGCTTGGAATACATCCAAACTCTAAAACGACTCAACTACTGCAACAAATCACACATAGCCTTAAAAATATTATCTGCTTTCAATCCATAAACTTCTTTCAAATGCTCTAACCTACCCACTTGACCGAATTGTTCTTTGACACCGATTCGCTTCATTTTCACCGGCTGATTTTCAGCAACGATCTCCGCTACAGCACTGCCCAATCCACCGATAACATTATGATTCTCTGCCGTTACGATTGGTCCTAAACTAGCCGCTTCAATTACGATTTCTTCATTCATCGGTTTGATTCTAAACAAGTCGATCACTTGAACTGAAATCCCTTGTTCCTCTAAATCATGGGCCGCTTGAAGCGCTTCTGCTACCATGATTCCACTAGCAAAAATCGTCCCATCCATCCCAGCTTTTAACTTACAGTATCCTTTGGAAAAGTCTTCATCACCTGTATATAAGGGATTCGCTTGTTTACGAATCGTCCGAATATAGAACAACCCTTGTGCGGTATGTGCATATTCTAAAATCGCTTTAAACTGATAAGGATCTGAAACTTCATATATATGATTTCTTGGAATCACCCGCATCAAGGCAAGATCTTCAAACGGCATATGAGTTCCGCCATTCATTTCAGCTGTAACACCTGGGTCGGTCCCCACGATCACCGCATGATTCTGAGCATATCCTAGAGAAAGAAAGACTTGATCAAAGGAACGTCTTGTCGCAAAAGGGGCAAATGTGTGAATAAATGGAATAAATCCTGTAACAGCCAAACCTGCGGCTGCCCCCATTTCTTCGGCTTCCATGATGCCCACATTAATGTAGCGCCTGCCAAGTTGTTCCTTTAACTTACTCGTCCCCATTGAGCTGGCTAAATCTGCTTCTAATGCTACAACTTTGGGGTCTTTTTCAGCTAACGCTAAAATCGTTTTTGTATAGACTTGCCGCATTTCTAAGTCTTTCATTATTGATTCACCTCGATCTTTTCAGCCAACGTTGCAATGGCTTCTTTAATTGCTGCTTTTCCTGCCTCATCAGGTCGAATATGATGATTGTCCACTAATTCTTCAAAGTAAGGAACTCCTTGTCCTTTAACTGTATCTAAAACAATCGCCGTTGGTTTATCGATCATTTGTTTCGCTTGATTCAACGCAACTTCGATTGCATCAACATCGCCGCCATCCACACGCCAACTATTGAAACCAAAAGCCTGCATTTTTTCAACAAAATCAAACGGATCACAAATATCTGTTGTATAACCATCTAACTGTTTTTTATTATCATCGATCAACACAATTAAATGATCTAACTTCTGATGTGCCGCAAACTGAAACGCTTCCCAGCATTGCCCTTCATTTAATTCTCCATCGCCAACGATTGCAAACGTATAATTTTCTTTCCCTAACAACTGATTGCCTTTTGCAATCCCAGTTGCCGCTGAAATCCCTTGACCAAGGGAACCTGTCGTCATATCTACTCCAGGCGTTTTGATTCGATCTGGATGCGAAGGAAGATTCGTTCCATTTTGATTTAAACTGAAAAGAAACGCTTCATCAAAATAGCCCTTTAAAAACAACGTAGCATAAAGCGCAGGTCCTGCATGCCCTTTCGATAAAACAACATAATCACGGTCTGGATCGTCTTTTCTTTCTGGTGAAACATTCAAAACTTTTCCATACAAAACTGCTAACACTTCAACAATCGATAAACTACCGCCAAAATGCCCAAAACCTAAATTATCTAATTCTCTCATCGTATAATAACGAATCTGATCTGCAAATTTCTGCGTGTCCATTATGCAGCCTCCTTCGTTTCATTCACCTTTTTCTTGCCGAAAACCGTTAATCCGATCAATAACGCTAACACCGCTAAAACGCCAGCAACAACAGCGATTTGACCACCCATATCAGCTAATTTACCAAGAAAAATCCCCGTTACACCATAATCCGTATCAGAGAATGTCGAGCCTTGGAAACCTAAATCTCCCATAACTGGCATCAATAAAATCGGCATAAAACTAATGATCACGCCATGAATAAATGAACCCACCACAGCACCACGGACACCGCCGGTAGCATTACCGAAAACACCTGCCGTCGCCCCACAGAAGAAATGCGGCACTACACCTGGAATAATCACAGTTGTTCCTGTAGCGATCATAATAAACAAACTAACGATTCCACCAACAAAACTAGTTAAAAAACCAATCAACACAGCGTTTGGCGCATAAGGAAAAACGATTGGACAATCCAATGCTGGAATTGAATTCGGTACTAATTTTTCAGAAATCCCTTTAAATGCTGGCACAATTTCAGCCAAGATCAAACGGACTCCAGCTAAAATCACAAAGACACCTGCCGCAAACATCCCTGCTTGTTGTAACGCATAAATAATATAATTAGTCCCATTGCTAAGGTTTTTAGAAATAAAGTCATTCCCTGCAAATAATGCCACGATTGTATACACGATTCCCATCGTCAATGTAATGCTAACTGTTGAATCTCGTAAAAATGACAAGCCTTTTGGAAAATTAATATCCTCTGTTGACTTCTCTTTATTTCCTACATATTTTCCGATAAAACCACTAAGTGCATAGCCAAAGTTTCCAGTATGCCCCAATGCCACTGAATCATTTTTCGTGATTTGTTTGGTAAATGGCTGAGCGATTGCTGGGAAAATCGTATTCGCTAACCCTAACGCCAAACCACCGACTAACACTAACGGCACTGCACTCATTTTGGTAACACTCATAATCACCGCAATCATACAGGCCATATAAAGTGTCGCGTGACCTGTTAAATAGATATATTTAAACCTCGTAATCCGCGCGATCAATATATTAAACGCCATTCCCGCTAACATAATAAGTGCTGTATACGTTCCATATTTCGTTAAAGCTAAAGCAACGATTGCTTCATTATTCGGCACCACACCTTGCATATTAAACGCATGCTGGAACATTTCACCAAACGGTGCCAGTGACCCTTCGATCACACCAGCTCCAGCTGTTACGACTAAAAAACCAACAAACGTTTTGATTCCGCCACGGACAACATCTGAAATCGGCTTTTTCTGTAACCCTAATCCGAGAACCGCGATCAAGGCCACCAAAATTGCTGGCGTACTTGCGATATCGATCAATATATTTAAAATACTATTCATATTTTTCTCCCACCTTCTTCAGTTTAGAGTAACCCATTATCCACACAAACCGCTTTGACCTTTTCTCTTAACTCATCCATATCAATAATGCTGTCCAACACAACCACATTCCCTAAGTGCTGCGCACTATCCGCTAAATCCCCGCCTACAAAAAAGACATCCGCTAAATCCGGCGTTGCACTGCCCATATCATAATGCGCTACCTCAATACCTGTTACCCCCAATTCTTTTAACACACTGTTGATATTCATTTCCACCATAAAACTAGATCCTAAACCAGATCCGCAAACTGCTGCCATTTTCATAATGATTCTCCTTCCTTTACTAACTGAATGATTGTTTCTTGGTCTTTTGCTGCTAATAATTTCTCTACATTCTCTTTGTTGGATAAAATTTTCGTCAAACTCGCCAAGGCTTTTAAATGCATTTCATTATCTACAGCTGCCAAACAGATAAAAATCGTAATGTCATGCTTTGGGTCATCTAAAAGTAAAACAGGCTCTTCCACTTTTAAAAGAGACATCCCCAATTGGTTGACCCCATCTTCTGGTCTTGCATGAGGCAATGCGATACCTTTGCCAATATGAATAAAGGCTCCATAATCTTTGACCTTTTGGATCATTGCTTCAATATAGCCCTCAGTAATTTTCCCTTGCGTTTTCAAAGGCTGAGCTGCATAAGCAATTGCTTCTTCCCACTCTAATTTTTTATCCGTCAACTGGATCATATCTGTCGTTAACAACTCCGATAGCATTGGCTTCTCATCTTCTTTCACTTTCAATTTTTTGATCATTTTGCGATTTAAGATACGGTAAATTTTTTCTTTGGTAACATCTTTTTTTAATTCGATATACGGTAATAAAGTCTCGATAATTTCATCTATAGAAGGAACTACGATTCCAGGGATCAGTAAATCTTCTTGCACACAACGGATTAAATTATTCTTTTCCAATTGAGACATGATTGGATTGACTAGATAGATTTTCTTTGGTGTATTCAATGGAACGCTAGAAAAAATCACATCATATTCAGATTCAGCAATACTTTCGAGTTGATCGACGGTTGTTGTTAAGCTAAAATCGATTGTTGGAAAGAGCTCTTTCAATTCTGATTGCATGATTAAGGATGAACTGATACCACTTGGACACAAAACCAATGCTTTATAACGGATCACCCGATTTAGCTCCCGTTGATTGCCAATTTCACCACCAAATAAAATCGTAAAATAACCAACCTCTTCGTCTGGAATTGGTTTACCCACCAACTTTTCTAATGGACACAGCGCCGTTTTGGTTAAGGTGAATATTTCACCATACTGTTCTTTTATTTCTTCGGTCAATACATTAGCTAGCGAAAATTGATACTTGATTCTAAAAAAAGCTGGCACCAAATGATAAAACAGATCTAGCAGTAATTTTCGATACGCTTTAAACTCGATTGCTGCTAAGCGTTCCATCTCATGAATGATCTGACTAGCGCATTCCAGCAAATATTCTAAGGCAGTATCTCTGATTTCCCCTTGGGTGATCGTCATGAAAATTAGAGTAAAATATAATTGCTCCATTTCGGAATCTACTATTTCTGGGAACTGTCTCAAAAATTGCTGACTTGCTGAAAAAGCATTTAGTTCTTTTAAAGTAACGTCTACTTGTTCATCCACTCTAAAAGAATAAGTCTTAGCACGCCTTAAAACATAAGACATAAAATAAATCGTCTCTTCGATCCGGCTTGGAACAATCACTAGCTCATTGGCTTTGATCGTCTCAAAAAAATAAGAACGAACATCGGCTTCAAAAATGGTTGAATAGTTCATCAATCCCTTTGTCAAACCCCATTTTCCTGAAATTGACGTAACCACATTGGCAATCATTTGATGGGCTTGTATACGAATCTGTTCTTCAAGACCCGTCAAATAAAAACCTTTTTTTCTCGAATACTCTAAATTGAGTTGCTTCTTACTCAAACGTTCCCGCACCTTTTTGATATCCGCCAAAATGGTATTCTTACTAACTTGAAGAAATTCTTGATAATGATAAACAGATAAATCCTCATCTGCGATAAACGTCAACAGATACACTAGCGCTTGCCTTTCATACTCCGAATAGAAAATCTCTGTTTCTAGCTTTCCAAAATGAAGTTCCAACCATTTCTCAGATACTCTCTTAGAAAAATAAATTTTGTCTTTTTTCCAGTACACTTGCTCATAGGAAAATTTCTGCAGCTGCTCATTGAGTTTCCCTAGCTGATCGATAATCGTTTCAGCGGGCATTCCTGTGATCTCCTCGATTTCTTGAATGGTGTAACCTACTCCGTGCGGCTTATTGATAAGATAACTCATTCGATAATCAATCATCTTGTTCCTCCTGTATTCACTATATAATGTAAACGCTACAAACCAAAGAAACGTTGGGTCTAATTTCGTTTTGACTTTTCAAAACGATTGGACTCAACTAAAAAAATAACAAAAAAACGAAGGAAGTCAATTGATTACTAACTCCATAGCTTTCTTGTTTACTTTTTAAACCAATCAAAATATAAACTCTGACAAACTATCCATTTCTATAGGAACGAATTATTTTTGAAAGTCGGTTTCTTTGGCTTATCGACTAAAAATCCTTATAATTAGCTTTATAAATCCATTTATTAATAAAAATAGGGCTTAAGATGGATGCTTCAACATTGCAATAATGTTACAATACCATTACATCAAGTTTAAAGAGCTCACTACACTTTTATTCGTATCTAGTTTCAAGAGCTAGTCTCTCGGAAAAAAGATAAAATTTGCTTGTGACATGAAGCGTCACAATCCTATTTTCCTATTTTTCTGTCGAGACTGGACGAGCTCATTACACTTTTAAATTTTAGGAGGAAAAATTTATGAAAAACAACAAAACAAAATTTGGCTTGATTGCTGTGATCGTCATTGTGTTAATAGGCGTTTTCGGAATCAGTCAATACAACGGATTAGCGAAGAAAGAACAATCAGTTGAGTCACAATGGAGCCAAGTAGAAAACGTGATGCAACGTAGAGCAGATCTGGTTCCTAACTTAGTCAACAGTGTTAAAGGTAGTATGCAACAAGAACAAAAAGTCTTTGGTGATATTGCTAAAGCCCGTGAAGCATACGGATCTGCAAACAATGATTCAGATAAAATCAAAGCAAGCCAAGAGTTGGATCAATCTGTAGGTACTTTGATCAATGTCATCAATGAAAATTATCCAGAACTAAAATCAAACGACAATGTACAAACGTTAATGACTCAATTAGAAGGAACAGAAAACCGCATTTCAGTTGAACGCAAACGTTACAATGATGTTGTTAAAGAATACAACGAACAAGTGGTTTCTTTCCCTAAAAACATCTTTGCAAATATGATGGGTCTAGGTAAGAAGGATTACTTTAAAGCTGATCCAACAGCTAGCACTGTACCTTCTGTGAATTTTGATAATTCTACTAGCACATCTAGTGGGAAGTGATGATTCATGAAATTTTTTAGACGAGGTTTATTACCTAGCGTATTATTTTTCCTTGTCACCCTTTTCGTTAGCTTTCAAACACCAGCATTTGCTGAAAGCTTACCTGCTTCACCAGATCATTTTTATTTAGACCAACCAGGAATCTTGGATGAGACAACTAAAAATTTAGTTGAACGAAAAGGCGAGCTTTATAAAGAAAAACCAGAAGCTCCTCAAGTTGTTTTAGCTGTAATCAATTCGACTGATGGTGATAGTATTGATAGTTACGCACCCGATCTTTTTCAAAAATGGAGCATCGGAAATCAAAAAGAAAATAACGGTGTTTTGATTCTTTACGCAGTAAATGACGGTGAGCGGAATGTTCGGATCGAAGTTGGTTACGGCTTAGAAGATGTAATCACTGATAGTATTTCTGGAAATATTCTGCAACAGGCTAAGGATGATTTAAAATCAAGTAACCCTGTTTCAATCAATAAAGGTCTGCAGTATACATTTAATGCCGTAACGACCTTGATTGATAAACATTATGACTATCCTGCAGATAAAAATGCCTTGTCAAATGATGAAATAGAACAAGTTGAATCCGAAGACAGTTCAGATGGGGAAGGATTTTTCAGTGTTTTCTTTGTCCTTCTTATTATCTTACCGTTTCTATTCTCTAAAGGAGGACGTGGTGGTCGCGGCGGTGGTCCTTGGTATTGGGGCGGCGGCGGCTTTGGCGGCGGCTCTTCAAGCGGAGGCGGAAGCTTTGGTGGCGGTGGCGGCTTCTCTGGAGGAGGCGGTTCTTCCGGCGGCGGTGGCGCTAGTATTTAAGAACTGATCGCACCTATTTTGGCTATCTAAATAAAAAAAGAGTAGACCTTTTTGGTTTACTCTTTTTTTGCTCCCTAAAATAATATATACTCTTTAAATATAAAAGTATAGACATTTATAAAGTAAAGTGGTATATTATTTTTTGTAATCGATTACAAATCAAATATAAAGGACTGATTAGTATGAATGGTTTTATGGATTCTCTTGGCGAAAAAATCATGCCGCTTGCAAATAAACTTGGGCAAAATCGCTATCTCTCTGTTCTCAGAGATGCGTTTATGTTATCTTTTCCATTAACTATGTTCGGATCGATCATCGTTGTGATCAACAACTTACCTTTTTTCAGTGATGCGACCAAAGGAACTTTATCCTCTTTGTTTGGTAATGGTCAAAATGCAACAATGAGTATTATGGCAGTCTTCGTTACGTTCGGTATCGGCTATTATTTATCTAAATCGTATGATGTTGAAGGTATCTTTGGCGGAGCAGTTTCATTTGCTAGTTTTCTACTTTTAACGCCTTTCATGATGACGCTTGAAGATGGTACAGAAGTTTCTGGTGTATTATCTTTAGATCGTTTAGGTGCTAAAGGGATGTTTATCGGGATGATCGCGGCTTTTCTTGCTGGTGAAATTTATTGTAGAGTAACCAAAAAGGGCTGGCAAATTAAAATGCCTGATGGTGTCCCACCTGCTGTTGCTAAGTCATTTGCTGCGTTGATTCCTGCTATTTTAACGTTATCTGTTTTCCTATTTATCAATGCGATTGTGACAGGTCTATTCAATACAAATCTGCATGATGTTATTTACGAAGTCATTCAAAAACCGTTAGTTGGTTTAGGTAGTAGTTTACCTGCAACATTGATTGCCTTATTCTTTGTTCAATTCCTGTGGTTCTTCGGTTTACATGGTCAAATCATCGTCAATTCCGTAATGGATCCTATTTGGAACACCTTAATGTTAGAAAACTTAGATGCTTATAAAGCAGGAGAAAAATTACCACACATCATTACAAAACCATTTATGGAAACCTTTACGGTAGGTCTTGGTGGCTCCGGTATGACACTTGCAGTTATTTTGATCATGGCATTTATCATGAAGAAAAAACAATACCGAGATATTGGACGTTTAAGCTTAGCTCCTGGAATTTTTAACGTAAATGAACCCGTGATTTTTGGTCTGCCGATCGTTTTGAATGCAACGATTTTGATTCCTTGGCTCTTAGCTCCACTGATCGTTACAGTGCTTAATTATCTTGTAATGGTAGCAGGCATTGTTCCACCTCCAACTGGGGTTTCCGTTCCATGGACTGTTCCGATTTTCTTTAGCGGCATGTTAGCAACAAATTCCATCTTAGGTGGTATTTTACAACTTGTCGATTTAATCCTTGTTGGTTTGATTTGGTACCCATTCTTACGCTTATTAGACAAAGAAAAAGAAAGTGCGATTTAACTGCACTTTCTTTTTCTTTAATTGTCTATACATTCATAATCAGTTACAATACAGAAGAGGAGGTTGTAACGATATGAAGCCAAAATATGAAGAAATCGCAGATACCTTGCGTGAACGAATAAAAAATAATATTTACAAAACAGATACCTTGATTCCTAACCAAACCGACTTAGTAAAAGAATTCAACGTAAGTCGAATGACTGTAAAAAAGGCAATCGGGATTTTAGTCATGGAAGGTCTTTTATACTCTCAACGAGGTTCTGGAACCAAAGTATTGAATCGGTCTTTTTGGGATAAAGATACTTCACCTGCCAATGAATATGATGGTCTTAGCAAACAAATGCATGACCGCCATAAAGAGTTAAAAAGTGAAGTCATTTTATTTGAAGTGGAATTCCCTTCAAAAGAAGTCCAAGAACGGTTAGCTATTTCTAAAGAACAGCCTGTTTATAAAATCATCCGTCTTAGAATTCTGGAGAATGAGCCTTTTATTTTGGAACATACTTACATGCCTTGTGATCTAGTACCTGGTTTAACAACGGATATTCTGAAAGAATCGATTTATACCTATATTAAGGAACACTTATCGCTTGATTTTGCAGGAGCGTATCGAAATATTCAAGCAGATAAATCTGATAAATACGATCAACAATATCTAAACTGTAAAAAAGATGATCCGGTTCTTGAAGTGCAGCAAGTCGTCTATTCAAAAAATGGACGTCCTATCGAGTTTTCTTGTAGTCGAAATCGCTACGATCAAAGAAGTTATTCTATTTTAAATGTTGACTATGCCTAGTTAGAAAAAAGAATGGGAGGCCAAACCGTTTTCAGTTTGACCTCACATTCTGCGTTTTATTTATCTGTTACTGTATTTGTTTGAGCGACGGTTTTAAACCAATGCCCTGATTTCTTGATGGTTTTGATTTGTGTATGGATATTTGTAGAGATAAAGCCATAGCGGTTCTTATATGCATTTGCCCATGACCAACAATCGATCGGTGTCCATAAATGGTAGCCAAAACAATTTGAACCCTCTTCAATCCCTTGATGAACCCATTCTAAATGTTCTCGAATAAAATCAATCCGATAATCATCTTCAACTACTCCGTCTTCGTTCATAAAACGTTCCTCGCCAGAAATCCCCATTCCATTTTCAGAAACAAACCATGGAATATTATTGTAATTATCACGAATATTGATGGCAATATCATACAATGCTTTAGGATATATTTCCCAACCTCGGTCAATATTCATACGACGTCCCGGCATATTGTACTCGTCAAAATAACGATTTGGAAGCCACTCGCCCACACTATTGGGTGCAATATCTGGCGCTTTTACACGATTTGGATGATAGAAATTCACACCTAGAACATCGATCGTATTTTCTTTGATCACCGCTAATTCTTCTGATGTACTTTCCCAAAGGACACCATCTTTGATAAATAAATCAACTAACTCTTGTGGAAATTCACCATGAACAGCCGTATCTAAAAACATACGATTGTTAAATAATTCCGCAATATTTGCCGCCGCTAAATCTTCTGGACTATCAGAAGCGGGATATGTCGGTGTTAAGTTTAAAATGATTCCGATTCTGCCACCATCATTTTGGAGTCCTAATTTTCTAAATGCTTGAATCGCTTTAGCTGATGCCAGATTTAGATTGTAGGCTACTTGCACCGCTTTTTTACCATCCACTATTTTTGGATAATGGAACTGGTGTAAATATTCACCTTCAACAACTACGATGGGTTCATTATGTGTAAACCAGTCTTTCACCCGATCACCAAATAATTCAAAACATTTTTCAGCAAATTTCACATACAATTCCACCACATGTTTGGATTCCCAACCACCATATTTATGATACAGCTCAACAGGCAAGTCAAAATGATGTAAATTCATCACAGGACGAATTCCAGCTTCTAAAAACGTATCAATTACCTCGTTGTAAAAACGAACTGCATCTTCATTAACCGTTCCAAGCTCCAAATCATCCATCAAACGACTCCATTGAATCGAGGTACGAACGCTATTTAAGCCAATTTCTTTCATCAAAGTAATATCTTCTTTGAAACTATTGTAAAAATTTGAGGTTACATCTGGACCCACTTGATCGTAAAAGTCAGTTGGCTCGATCTCATACCAATAATCAAACATATTCGCATGTTTTTTATTAAAACGTCCTTCACTTTGTGGACCTGATGTTGCAGCTCCCCACCAAAAATCTTCTTTAAATGTTCTTTGCATCGCTATCCCTCTTTCATCGAATCATTTTTCACTCATCGTATTCACTATTATTATAAAGCGAACCTCAATAAATGTCTATACTTTTAATTGCAAAGTATACAAAAAAAGATAAGATGGATGTCATCTTATCTTTTAGAAAGTTTACTAAATAATCAATTGTTTTCTTTCATTATAATACTGTTTATACGCTAAATAAGTCGCAATGACCGAACCAATGCTTGTTGCAGAAAGCAGCATAAAAGTCACCATGATTTGATACTTTATCGCATGAACAGGATCCACACCAGCAAAAATCAACCCTGACATCATCCCTGGCAAACTAACAATACCAACCGTTTTCGCAGAATCGATTGTCGGCGCCATCCCTGTTCGAATGCTCGCTCTGACGATTGAACGTGAGGCTAGTTTGATATCTGCACCTAAAGCAAGTTTTTCAAGAACCGCTTGTCGTTGGTCATGAAACAAGCTATCCATATTCCGATAACATAGCCCAATCGCAATCATGGAATTGCTTGCGATCATCCCACTAATTGGAATAATTTGTGAAGGAATAAAACGAATCGCACCGGATAAAACCAGGACACCAATCGTCACTCCTGTACTGCAAAAGATCGCTAACAAAGAAATCAAAAAACTATTTTTAAGATGATTACTACGTTTTCCCGCATTCAATGCGGCATTAATGATGATGACCCCTGCCATCACGACCGTCAAAAGTGCATTATCTACTTGAAATACATACTTCAGCAGATACCCAACTAAAACTAATTGAATGATTGCGCGACACACACTAATAACAATATCCTTCGTAAACCCTAGTTTTTCTTTATAGCTGATTAGTAAGGCAACAATGACCAACATTCCAGCAAATAATAATGAAAGATCATTCACGGCTAAGTTCATTTTTCCTCCTCCAATCTTCCTGCTACGATTTTTTTAATGATTGTTGATTGCGCAATTTCTTCTGCGTCATGAGTCACACGAATCAAGGTCACATTTTGTTCTTGATTCAACTTCAATAGCCATTGATTGACGATTTGTTTACTCTCTTCATCTAAACCAGCGGTAACCTCGTCTAAAAGCAGAACTTCTGGTAGAAATATCACATTACGAATCAACGCAATACGCTGCTTTTCTCCGCCAGACAATTCGGTGATTTTTTTGTCGAGATAGCTTTCAGGTAGTTTTACTTCTTCTAGCAACTCTAGTACGTGGCTTTCTTGAAAGTCCTTTTTGCGTATTTCATATGGGAATATGAAATTATCCCGTACGGTTTCACCGAATAAAGAAGGTTGTTGAAAACAGTATGAGACTTGCATACGGTAATTTTCAGGTGTTAGTGTTGCGATATCGTCACCTTTAAAATAAATTTTTCCTTTTGTTATCGTTAATAACGAAGCAAGCAGCTTCAAAAAAGTACTTTTCCCCCCACCAGATGGGCCAGTGATCGTCAGGTGACTGCCTTGTTCGATTTCCAATTCAATACTGTTGATAATTTGTTTATTTTCGATTTCATAAGAGATATGATCCGCCTTTAGAATTAGTTCCAAATTCTTTCACTCCTCGTGATTTCTTCACTTTTTATCATATCATATAATATCAACAATATTTCATAATTTATTAATCAAAAATAAGTTATCAGATGAGAATATGGCTTGAACCATACTCACACCTGATAACTACTTATAGTATATCTTGTATATGTTTTCTTTGTGAATAGTCAAATTTAAACCTTTGGTGGCGTTACCTTTATTCCTGGATTGTTGTCAGTCTGATAGGTTCCTTCCTTAAGTTTTAGATTTTTGCTTAAATCTAGTACTGATAATTGATTATTCCGAACATCTAGAGAAATCAACTGTAAGTTTACGCTTAAATCAAGAGCTTTTAGCTGATTCTCCCCGATGCTTAAAAAGCGAATCGCTGGATTATTTTTTAAGTTAATAGCTGTTAGTTGATTTTTAGAAATATATAGATTCTCAAGTTTCGGATTCTTGGTAATATCAATCTCTTTTAACTGATTTCCAACAAGTTCTAAATATTTTAAGTTAGGAAGTTTTGACGTATCGATGTTTCTCACACTTGTTTTACCCGCACCTAGCTCTAATAAGGATGGATTGTTTGAGAGATCGATTTTTGCAATTTTAGAATTGGAGTCTACCCTTAAATAGTACAATTTGGGATTTTTGGTCACATCAATTGCAGCCAACTCATTTAATCCTAAATATAGATGATTCAATTCTGGATTTTTACTGACATCGATTGATTCTAATTGATTACGATAGATACTTAAAAAACTTAGTTTAGGATTTCGGCTAAGATCAATTGTCTTTAATTTATTCGTGCCTAATTGCAGCGACTCTAATTTAGTACAATTAGTTATATCAATTGAAGTTAGTTTGCTTCCTGTAGCGTCAATCCATCTCAATTCTGGATTATTCTTTAAATCAAGAGTTGTTATTAACGATCCCGAAACTTCAAGCCAGTTAAGCTTTTTATTTTTACTAAGGTCTAATGTTGAAAGTTTTCCATCTTGAAATTGTAGATACTCTAAATTAGACAAATACTCAATACCTTGAGCATTATCTACTTCCTGATTGTGATATCCGCTTAACACAATAGATTTTATTTTATCTGCTTCTTCTTGTGTCAGCGAATCATGTATCGATTTACCTAGTTGTTTAGCAATCTCAGCAGCAAAATTTGGTGCTGGGAATACGTCTTTAATACGTCCTAGGTTAACAGGCTCATTGCTGTTCGTATAAACATTAAATAGGTAATTTGTATCACTCTCTTTTTTCCAATTGTTATTTTCATCTAAAGAGTGGCCTCTAAATATTTCTCTGCCTATTGCACCCAGTTCTGCTGGAATAGGCATTTTATCCAAATTACTTGGTTTAGTAAGCTTAATTACGACAGAAAACTTCTCTTTCGATGTAATTGGAATTGATTGCTCTAGTTTGATTGTTGCTGCACCAATGTCGGCTTTGGTTCCAACTGCCACTTTGGTAAACCCTTCTAATCCTTTTGTTGGTACACCATTTGGATTAACATATATCTCATAAGGAACATTTTCAACGGCTGTCCGAATACTGATTGCATCAATTTTTTCTGCTTCTTTTGGTGCATCAAATACATGACCGAATGTTTTGCTGCTCTTTGTCTCTATGCGCCTTCCTCCATTTATAACTCCTTCACCATATTTTGCTTTGTAATTGTCAGGGCTTTCGACAGAATTAACAAAATATAGCTCTTGATTACGAAGGTAAGCATCTTCATAAGAGATATAATAGTACCCCTTTTGTCCCCAATTCGTTCCCCACGTATTTTTTGCAATAAAGGCGCCATCTCTAGCAGGTTTATATGTGAATTTATTTTTCGAAAAAGAATCATCCCAACCAACAATAGTGACCACGTGGTCAGGGTAATCAACTGCGTTTTGCACCAATACATTTTGTGAATCATGGTCAGTCCGATAAGATTGTAGACCATTTCTAGAGGAAGTAACATTACCATGGTTATAAATTGCGCTCTTAATTTTATTGATTCGATTGGTAATTTCATCTGCCGTATTCGTTTGGAAATTTGTCAATGCAGGTAATGTTGTAAATCCTTGAACATGAACCGCTGCTGGAACTTTTTCCAGTTCTTCTTTTGAATGAGAGCCTGGTCCGTCACTAGAAAAATCTTTTTCTAAGACTGGTCCTTGCCAGCCCATCGCTCTTTCAAAAACCATATCTGCACCTGAATATCCATTCTCCTCTAAAAGACGTGCATAGTAATCTCCGGATAGATCCGCTTGAATACCAGTTTTATTTACATAATTTTGTTCAGTTGCCGTCACTGCCGCATACGCCCAACAAAAATTACCTACTTGTTGTTTTACAGGTGTCACAGTTCCCATTTGCCTCGGATCAAAAGCAGCTGGATAACTTTCTGCTATCGCTTGCTTTGATAAACCAAAACTACAGAATGAAAATACCGCTAACACACCAACACACCATTTATTTTTCTTTTTACTAATCATTTCACAACCCCCAATTTTCTTTTTTCAAAAATACAAACTTTAAGTATTACAATGATAAGTATAAACAGATAACATTATTAAAAAAATAGATTTTCGTCAGACAAACATAGAATTTCTTTAGATTTTCACTATTTTTCTGGATCAAAAAAAAGAAAATCAAAATCTTCATCAAAATGGAAGCCTGATAACTAGGTGCATATTATCCATAGAATAAAATACAACCGTTTTTGAATAACAATTCATGGAGGAGAGAGACTTATTCGATAAAAAAATATATCCTAACTTCTGCTTTATTTTTTCCATCTTCAGTTATTGCCTTTAAAAATATTATCATGTTTAAAGGCAATAAAAAAAGTACATGAAAATCACATCATGCACTTTTTATTTTTCTATTCTATTAAGCAATCTTTTTGAGAGTTTTATTGCGTCCATTTGTCCAAGAAAGATAATGTTTTTGACAATGCCTCTTCTGATTCCGGTGTACGCATATTCATCTGATATCCGTGGTTGACATCAAGTGTATCCGGAAAGAACAGGCTAGTAGTATCAACCCTGTGTTTTTTCAACGCCTCTTCATACTCTTTGGCTTGTTGCGTAAAGGTCTTCTTATTTCCATCTGTTATGAATACAGGAGGAAATTGAGTTGTAATATATGGTTCAAGATTGTATTTGTCGCCTAATTTAGGATCATTTTTCCAAAAACGCTCACCAGTTAAAGCCCAGCCCATTTCAAAAACGCTCAATTTAAATAACCAATTATCGACTGGATAATCTTGAATAAAAGATAACTTATAAGGGGCACTATACAGAATTAGGCCTTTTATCTTGATCTCATCATCAATCGTTTGTTTATCTATTTTGTTATACGTTTTATTATACCTAGCTGTACCTAATTGCGCTGCAAGATACCCACCAGCAGACGATCCAGATAAAAAGATATTATTATTGTCTAATTTGAATTTATCCGTGATTGTTGGAAGATCATTAATAAAATCAGTTGCTTGTAAAATTTGATCATCTAAAGTTGCTTTAGGAGCTAATTCATAATTAACAGATATAACCGCATACCCTTCAGCTGCCAATGTTGGCCCAAAATATTTAGCCATGTTCTTATCTCCAGTAATAAACCCACCTCCATGGAAAAATACGACTATCGGAGGATTGGATTTTCTTTTAGGAATATATATATCGTATTTATTATTAGTGAAGCTTGAATTATATGATATATTTTTTTCAGTATAACTATCATTTTTAAGTTGCGAAAAGTTATGGGGCGGAGTGTATCCAGGAAGCTTAGGCGTTCTACTTTTTACTACGTTTAAAAATGGAACTGGTGAAATAAAAAGAAGTAAAATTGTTAGGACTAAAACACTGGAGATAAATAAGATAAAAATTTTTACGTATTTAGGCATGTTTGTCTCCTTAATTTTTCTTGCTAATAGAAAATTACAACTGATTTAATCTGTTCGACTGAAGATTACCTCGAATACAGAATTTAACCAACTTGGTAATGTATCGAGATAAGAGTACCGGTCAATATATATACTATTAGGTATATCCGTATAAAATGTATCTTTATTCGTATAGATCAATAGATCTATATCTTTGACCTCCATATTCTGAATACTATCTACAAAAACATTAGAATATACATTTAATGTTTTCGTTAAAAAATGAATAAACTTCTTTTCTTCAAGCATATTCATATCTGTATTAACAGCGATCACTTTTAAAGGATATATTGCTTCTGGAGGGAACATATTCATGATAATCTGTTGATATTTATAAAAAAGGAACTGTGCATTTTCTTTAAAAATACCATTACTATTTTTATGAAAATAGTTTAAATAGTTTTCTAAAAGGCTTTCTACCTTAGGGTTTGCTTCTAATTTAGATTCTTTTCGTTGATAAATATGATTTGTATTAATATACAACAAACAATATACATGAGACGAAAGCAGAAAGTAATTTAATTCTTCTATTTCTGTATCACTAAAATTCGTAACATATTCAGAAAAATAGTTCTTAAACAAATCATTTATTTTAAACATATCGGATTTATTAAAATTTTTAGTCGTTTTATAATTTCTATTCGCAATTATTGATAATGAAAAATAAGCTACTTCATCAACAGACAATAAGAATTCCTTTTGAAAAAGTTGATTCATAAAGTTGAAAAAAACATTCCCTTTAAATAGCTCATTAAATAAAGGCTCGGTATTTTTATAATAATAAGACTTATTGAATCTTATTAGTAGTATCGCTAATCTATATTCTAACACTCGTTTTGACGACAATTTGATTTTTTCGTTTTTGAAAAGATTAGATAAGACTCTTTTTACTTTATTTTCATCAATTACATCAAAAGGCCATTCGTAACCTTTGAAGATCTCCCAAACAATCTCTTCCAATATTCTTCGAATCAGTGGTTCTGGTCCTACTAATTCATATGTCCCCTGTCGACTTTTTATATTTATCCCAAAATGATTTGCCAAAATATTTATGTCGCTTATTTTTTTTTCAAATGTTGATTCACTTAAAAAAAACTCTCTACAAAAATCTGATTTGCTTATTTTACCATATAACAAAAGTTGAAAAACTAACTGTGTTGGCCACATGTCAAAGATTTTTCTTCTATAATAAACTCCAAATAAAAATTCATCATAGATTTCTAAGCGTATTCCTTGAGATTGAGAATATTGTAGGGAAAAACTTTTATCGTCATTTTTCTGGATAATTCCTATATATTTTAGTAACGTCGGTTTTGAAATATTCACTCGACTTTGAATTTCTTCTTGATGCATCCACTGATCGTTACTTCTGTGTAACAATTTCAACATTTCTAGTATGGTTTTCGTTTCCGAATCCAATAGTTTTTCTAGTCCTACTATAAGCATATCCATCTCTCCAATATATCTTATTAGTTACATGGTATTACAGTTGATATTTTTATTAAAATATAAGAATACCAGTTTAGTCAATAATAATGGATTACGCTCTTGGACATATTTTTACAGAGAGAATCAAAATAGTTTTCTTGATCTTTAAACTATGAAAAAATTAAATTATCAATAAAACTATATAATCATCATTCGAGTTGAGTTCCCTTATGCCATTTATTTTTGACACTTATTTGCTTTTTTGGTCTGAAATCTCTGCATAAAGTTCTCTAAAGGTTCCTACTTCGTCATAGACTGCTGCGATTTCTTTCAAAAATTCTTGTTCTTTATCTAAACCACTTGTATTTGAAACGATTGGTAAATAATCGTCGGTGATTGGATTTTCTGATTCCTTCATTCGTTTCTCATAGCCAGCTAAACCTGTTTCAAGTTTTTTTTCTGGCAGTTTCATATTTTTTCCGATTGCTGTGATCAATTCTCTTTGATTGTCATTTGGCAATGTCCCTTTAATAGGTGCAATTTTAACCGTTACGATCTGGGATTTTAAATAGGTTTGTGCTTGATCTACTGAATACGCATAGGTCAAAATAACTTCTGAAAAAACTTGCAGTTCTTCTCCTCGATAAAATGGATATAAAGTCCGAAATTCCAGTTCCTTATTTCTGGCAAAAATGGCATATTGTACAGCGCCAAGTTTAACTGTTTTAGAGGTTAATTCTTTGGTAAGCGTGTGTTTGGTTGTCTCGTAGTAGTTTGAAACCGTTACGTTGTATTTATCTTGAAGTAAATCAAAAGCCTTCGCTTCTTTTTCGATTTTTGAATAATCTGCATCGCCAAACGATCGGTTTCGCTCACTAGACCAACTAAGAGCGTGTTCTGCTTGTGAGAATCCCGCATAACGATCCGTTTTTCCACATCCTATCAAGACCAGTAGTAAAACAAGAATCATTAGACTCATACTTCGCTTTTTTTGACTCATCCTGGTACCACCACCCGAACAGATTCTTTTCCTGGAAAGGCGTCTTGTGAGAAATTCAATTCAACAGGACTTTTATCCTGTAATTCGTACAGAACAACACTTTCTATTTGTTCTCCCAAATTTACAGTGTTTGTTTGTGTTGCAGCTAATTCTTTTACGTCTAATAGATCAGATTCTTGTGGTAAATTTCCTATTAATAAGGTTTTGCCATTTTGAGTCGCGGTCACAACTTCCTGCCAGACTGAAGGGTGTGCCGTTTCTAGTCCTAAGTTGGTAAACATATAACGGATCGCCAGCATTTTTTTCCCTTCTGCTCCTGTTACTTGACGCACGGCCGTTGTTTCTATTTTTATGTCCTTATTTTCAATTGTTACAATATCCCCTGCTTCTTTTTTCAGAGCTTCTTGCTCTTTTTCAGCTTCTAACTTATCAAAAGAACGCTCTTTGAAGGTCTCAACAGACGCATCTATTTGTTCGGATCGTTTCTTATATGCGTTATCATCTGCGGAATAGAACGTCACTTGGACAAAGCCATGTTCTGTCCAGATGTAGTATAAATGAGCCCAGACACTTTTCTCTTTAAACGTTGTATTTAAAGTATATTTATACGCTGGTGCCTCTCCTATGGTGATTTTTTTCATATAGATATCCTTTGCTTCTTTATAACGATAGCGTTCCTTGAGTTTTTCTCTGGTTTGTTCTCCAAATCCTTTTTGCACAACATCTTTTACCGGAATAGTGGAAATAAAAACATAAGAATTACTTTTAGTATCTTCTCCACTAAAAGCGGTTTGAAGACCATATTCTTTGTTCGGTTCTTGATCAGCTTTCCAAGCACCAGGTAGTTGGAATTCATAGGTAACACCTTCATCATTAAACTGTGTGTGTGTTTCGTCTAATTGTTTGGTGCAGCCTATTAGAAACAAACTACTGATGACAATTGTTAGCAGTGCCAAACTAAATTTTTTCATTGACTTCCAGCCTCCGTCTCTCTTTTTTATGCCAATAAACGTATCCAATAAACAACAAAAAACTGCTAAGACATAAGAAACTGCCAAGTTTCATGCCTTTGGGATAATAATTCAATTGAACAGTATGCGTCCCTTTTGGTACTTTGACGGTAATCAGCGCATCCTGCACTGCCTTGATTTCTACTGGCTTTCCGTCAACTTGTGCCTGCCAACCAGCATCATACGGAATCGTTGTAAAAATTACTTGTTCTTTTTCAGTTGTAACTTCCGCGTACACATGATTTCCTATTACTTCAAAATCGACTTCTTTTTGTTTGATTGCTGCGATTTCTTGATCCAGGATTGCTGTTTTTAGCATCAGAACAGATGGACGAAGCACTTTTACAACAGAACTACCTGTAAACTTGGCTGTTACTTTGACTTTTTCGGCTTTTTCATAGTAGCCAATCGTATAATAAGAACCCGTTGCAGAAAGACCACTGCTCGTTTTATTACCTGGGACACTAACTTCTACAGAGCCGTCATCTAATCCGTTAGATGCTCTAGTGTCTAAGGTTAAATAGGCTTGGGTTTTTTCAGGAATATTGACCTCCCAAGTGATACTTTTTTCTTCATTATTATTGGTTTCTTCTGAAAAATAAGTAAAATCGCCTTCTTCCCGAATAAACATATTTTTTCGAGAAACTTCATTTAATCCAGTAAATTGGAATAATGGTTCTTTTTGTTCAGAAAGATACTGAAGCAATGCTGTTTGGTTATTATTGTTTTTTTTCTGAAAAATGCCTTGATCCGTTAACATCCCTAAAGGTAACGCATTCTTATTTTCATATAGAGCATAATTTCCTTGGGTTGCGATTTTTTTAAACCCATATTTCTTTGGATCATTTTTGGCTATATTGTATTTCACACCTAATAAGTCATCCATCAAAATGGTATTATTTTGATATTGAATCGTAAGATTGGTTCCAGGAGATCGATACCCTAAGCGGTCTAAGTACTGAGAGGAGTGGCGATTACGAATCGAAGAAAACATGGTGACTCCAGAATAATTGTAATTAAAACTATCTGTACGGCTAATTGAATCAATATTTTCCAATCGATAGAAGCTATCATTTCTTGATTGGGCTTTTTTCACAAGCGGCTCGATTTGTTTATATCCGTCTGTATAGCGTTCTCGGCTCGTATAGCCCCACTCTCTATTGATACCAACCATGATTTGCTGTGTATTAAAAAAGAGTTCACCGCAGACACAAGCGACAATCAAACTTGGCACTAACCACACATGTTTGTCGACTTTTTCTTTTAATACGAATAAAAGAAGGTAAACAATCAATAACACTACTGTTAGAATCAATGATTCTTGCGTGATATAGCCATATCTTTTTTTATTGGATATGATTGCTACTAGAATGAATAGCCCCATGATAGACAAGGCACAATTCCCAAGCACATTCAACTCTTTTTTCTCAAACTTCTCTAAACCAAAGCCAGCTAAAATCAAGATAAGACTCGAGTATAAAAAGCTAAATCGAAACAAAAACATATTTGGTGAATGAAGTCCTTGCCAAAATAGATTCAATGGCTGTATATAAACACTCACTACCATAAATAGAACGAGCCCTCCATATAACAGCTTATTTTTCAAAGGGATTTTTTTACTAACAAAATAGAAAATAAAAAATAGCAATGGTAACAATCCGATCGAAATAAATGGACCACTGCCAAACTTTGAGGTATCATAGACACCAGACATACTTTTGACAATAAAATCCCAAGGTCCTAAATCATTCGTAAAAAAGCTCGTGACTGCATCTAGTTTTTCTCCGTTTGCCCGTAAATCAATCACAGAAGGTAAAATAATGATCATCGAAGCACCACCAGCAAGAATCGATGTGATGAAATAAGGAATCACCGCTTTTTTATATAAAGTCCAGTCTGTCAGCGCACGAACAAAGAAGTAACAAAAACTAAAAAGCCCTACCATGAACGCCATATAATAATTTGACACAAACAATAAAAAGTAAACTATAAATAACAAACCAGGCTTTTTTTTATCCATTAATCGTTGAATGCCCAGTAGAACAAGTGGAAGGTAAATCAACGCATCCATCCACATCAACATAATCGAATAAGCCACAGTAAAGCTCATCAACGCATAATAAACGCTTAATGAGACTTTTACCCATTGCGGGAGACGAAATGTCTGTTGCGCAAAAATCCAAAAGGTCACACCCATGGCACCGATTTTGGTCAGTAAGATAACATACATTGCATCCGGCATATTAAGATTATCAAAAAAGAACACTAAAAAACTGAACAAACTATTTATGTAATAGCTCATCAAAGAAACAAAATTCAATCCCAATGACCCATTCCATGTATAAAAGAACGACTGCTCGCCATGGAGGAGATTGTTAAAACCAGAATAAAAATTGACCAGTTGACCAAATGCATCGCTTGCCAAAATCGTTCGATCACTTGTTGGATAAATCCCTAATCGATAATAACTCATCGCCATGATCAAAACGGGTAGAAAAAAACTAAGAGCTAACGCTAAACTTTTTTTATTTAAAAAAACTTTTTTTACTTGTTGCTTCATTTATTTCCTCACTTTTCTTTACTTAACCAAACCGAGCCTATTTAATGGATAATACCTAAAGGTCACGACTCCTTCGATCTTATTTTTATCAATCAATCCTAATTCCCGACTATCTGTTGAATGTCTTCGATTATCTCCTAAAACAAAAAACTGATTCTTAGGAATCGTAGAAAGTCCTTCTAATTGAGCGGCTACTTCCCAACTAACACGAATTTTTAATGTCCCATCTGGTAAATCAACGCCAGAAAGGTGTTCTTCATTTGGCGGAGTTGGATTACTTTCGGCCATCTGAAAATTTAAATAAACCGTATTTTTATCCAACCAAATACGATCTCCAGGTAGTCCAATAACTCTTTTAACATAAGATTCATGCTTTTCTTCTCTCGGCTGAAAAGTGATCAATGAATAGCGGGTTGGTTCTGCATTTTTCATACTAAATAAGCGATCCTTATTATGTAAGGTAGGAAGCATAGATTCACCACTGACTACGTGTGGCTTTACCTTTACTAAAAATAGAATGCCGAAAAGCAATAATAGGAAAAAACTGATGCGTCTTAAAACAGTCCCCATGTTTTTCTTCGATCGTAACTCTTGTTTACTCATTTGTTTGACGTCTATCGTAACCATCCTTCTTTCATTTTGACTCATCCTATTAAAATTGTTGGATTTGATGAATAGGAAGTACTCTCATTTCGACAACCCCTACAATCTCTTTTTCGTCGATATAGCCATATTCTCGACTATCCGCTGCATAGGGACGATTATCTCCTAAAACAAGATACTTTCCTTTCGGTATCGTGGTGATTTTAGGGAACCAATCTTCGGTATAGGAACTTTTCGCACTCTTTGCCCGTTGAATTTCTGTTTCCAAAAAGCGCTCGTATACTTCAGTATCATTGATATAGAGCTTATCTTCTTTATAATAGATTGTTTCTTGCGGCATCCCAATGACTCTTCTCACCGATGTTTCCTTGCTTTTAGCATCTTTATATACAATCAGTTTAAACCGTTTTGGCTTTGCTAATTTATTGACAAAAACCCACTCACCATTGTTTAAAGTCGGAATCATAGAATACCCTTTGACTTTGGTAAATGAAAAGGTAAAGACCGATAAAAGAAAAAGTACGACCCCAAGGAAAAATAGACTCAATCCAAATTCTAGCAACATTCGTTTGATACGAGCTTTTCTTTTTTTCTTTTGTCTCTGTTTTCTCTCAAGAAGCCGCTTAGCTTTATTTTTTTTCTTTCTATTTATTGCAGAATTTTTTTTATTTTTAGGGTGTGAGTGATTCGTCATACTACGTTTAGCACTCATATTAAAACCCCTTTGACTGAATTTATTTTTTCTGTTTTAGTGCCGCTTCATCAACGCTAAATTGCTTGAATAACTTGGTTTGTGTCTTCTTGATTCGGTTCAAATCATCCATATAGGACACAATCGTTTCCTGGTTATTTAATTGCTCACTTGTTAAGGAATAGAGATTCGTACCATAATCACGGAGTTGTACATAGTATCGATTAAGTGCCTGTTGCCCTTCTTTAGACAAACTATTAGACGGGGTTGCACTTCCATAAGAAGCCAATAAGGAACTCAACTCCATTAACTTTTCTTTTATTTCATCACCACTTGCACCATTTTGAAGACTGACTAAATTTTTATTTACCTCGTCCGTAATAAAATAGCTTTGTACAATAATATTGCCATCTGTTGAAGAAAGATTCGTCATTTCATACTGCCGAGCATAAAAACCACTGCCCATGAAAGAAAAGCTGATCATTACTAATACAATTGCTCTCTTTAATTGTGCTTTTTTCTTTTGTTCTACTCTTTTTTTAGCTCTTAGCCAACGTTTCCTTCTTACTTTCTTTTTGGGACGTTTTCGGTTTAATTCATTCATCTCTTTCGTTGTTACAAAAAATTGAGCGAAAGAAAAGATACCTAGACAAACACTGATGAAGAAGGCAGAAAAACAGCCAATAAAAACCCAACTTAGTATCGTCATCTTCTAGCTCATCCCCCAGTTATCTTTTCTTTTTTGTTTTTTTACGCTTCTTTTTTTGTTTATTGGATACAGCTCTAGTCACTAAATAAATGAGTAGGAAAATAACTAAAATCCCGCCAGCGATCATTAAGATCATCTTCCAATTGATCCCTCTATCTTGTATCAAAGAGACATCTTCTGCATTATATTTATCTGCATCTTTTTGCGTGATTTTAAACTCTTCTTGCCACTCCCATTTTTTGTCACCAGCCGTTACACGGATACGCCCTACATAGTCTCCAGCAATAAAGGATTCTCCATTTAAATTAATTGGAAAAGTCATTGCAGAATTTGGAGCCATACGATAATTTTCTTTTTTTGTTTCATATAAAACATCATCTGATCCCTTTTTAAAAATTTGAGCATCAACGGTCATACCTTCTACATATGTGGCTTCAGTATTGGTAAAATCGACTAGAAAAGTATTACGATAATTGGTTAAACCTGCATATATTTTATTGAATGTTAATTCAGGTTGGATTTTTGTATCTGACTCGCTTAACAGCATACCAATGATAAAAGCATACTTATTCACAACGCCTTGAGCGGATTCACTAGCTTTTTTTTCTGCTTCTGTCTCAGATTTTTGTAAATAAATTCCCCCTGAAATATACCCATCATATTTCTCTTGTGGCATAGAAATTTCTGCCGCTACTTTTTGTGTTCCTTTTGGCGGTATCGTCACCTTTTCAGGGACTTTCACAATATCTTTTAAATCATATTTCAAAGAAGGATCGTTTTTTAGCTTCGTCGGACCATATTCAATCACTCCGTTACTATTGGTTTTGGCACTATGAACAGACAAATCAACTGAAAGATCTTTATCGGTCATATTGTATAGCTCAATGTCAACGGTTTGCTTTTGTTCAGGTTTCATCCGCAAATCAAAATATCCTGCATTCCCAACTTGGTTTTCCGGCTTGATGATCTTATAGCTATAGCCGATACTTGATGCATCTTCGTTGGCATATGTAGTTTGTGGTATCAGTATCGTTAAACAACTTATGTATAATAAAAAATATATACTTCGTTTCAAATATCGTGTCATAATGTTTTCCCTTCTAGTCTTTTAAAAAATAGGTTACCGATCCAGACGGATCGGTAACTCGCTTGTTTCTTTTAACAATCAAAAGTCGGTGATTGACTATTTAGCGGCCGTTAATACCCAAGTTACTTCCCCTTTATAGTCGCCTTCAAAGATTGATTTTTCTTTACCAATCGTTAATTTAACAGATTTAGTAGAAGCTTCTTCCCCAGTTGCTGTCAATTTACCAAAGTGGATATATGTTTGTCCTTGACCTTGGTCTTTGTTTGCCCCATTGTTATCTACTACAATGGCTGGTGCTGCTTCTGAAACTTCCGCAGATGTTTTCACTGCACTTTCAGGTAGAGCGATTTCTTGCGCTACATTTGTTTTACGTCCGATATTTCTATAAAGCAATGTCGCACCATCTAGTTTACGATCTACGCTTTCAGCGCCTTCTTTGACTGTTGTTGTCATTGGTTTAGTGATTTGCGCTGTTAATGTATAGTTATGGTTCAATGTGCTACGGACATCCTTGATCGCAACGTTATTGGCCATTACACCATTTTTTTCTGTATAGTTTTTTGCCCAGAATACACGATCATTTCCATCTGTCACAACCGCATTTTCACCAAAACTTAATGGCGTCACATCTTGGATCCCAAAAACAACTGGTTTAAGTGGACGAGTGATTGTTCCTGATTCGATATCTGTATCTTTTTCACCATTTGAATCCGTCAAACCTGGACGTGTTGTATTTGTATCGTCCTCTGTATTACGTGTAAATTGGATATCCATATCCCCTTTAAAGGTTGTATCATCCGCTTTTGTGATTCCTGGTACTGCGACTGCAACCCCAACAGCTGCTAATAGTGCAGCACTACATAATTTGTGTGTTAATTTCATTTGTGTTTCCTCCTAGTATTCTTTGTTTTATTTATGGTAGCTCGGAAATAATCCAAGTTAACACCGTTGAGTAAGTTCCTGGCTCTTTTTTTGTGCCGCCAGGAAGTGATAAACGAACTGCTTCGTTCATATAAATAGCTTGATTTTCCTTAGAAATATCAATAACTGGTTTTCCATGTTCATCCAAACGAGGATTTAACGTGGCTGTTTCTTCATTTAGATTATCTTTTGATGCGCCAAAAACCACGCTCCAAGTTCCTCCGCCTGTTCCTTTAGACGCTTGCGCTAAGGTATACGTTTCCCCAATATTGTTCAAGCGAATCACCTCTTTTGACACTGAAGGTAAATGGCTTGCTCCATTGAACGTATTGACCCAAGATTTATCAAAGGAAAGAACGGCACCATCAAGCTGACTGCCCGCTTTTTTTTGATTGGTGAATTGTTGTTCTTGTCGCACTTGTAGACTCCACCCGGTTTGGTTTTCTCGATAATCCGACACTTGAATAAACTGCCCTCTAGGAGCAATAGCTCCTTTAAACAGCAATGCATCTGAAGGATAGGTGCTGTCACTTACGGTAATTTTGTTACGACTAAAATAAAAATTTGGAACAAAATCGATTCGTAAGGCTCCTGTCGTATGCCCATAATCACCATCAGGTTCCAGCTCTTTACTTGGGTTTTCTGGATCTAACACCCCATAATCTGGGTCTATCAGCCCTTTAAACGAAATACCCATATCCCCTTTTTCTGACGTTTCGGCATAACTCGGACTAACGGGACTGCTCAGACCAACCGCGAAAAATAGTAACGTAGGGATCCAATGAATTTTTTTCATAGACTCATTGCTCCTTCCCTTTATTTCGATCTCGTTTTCTTAGCAGATACAAGAAAATCACTAAAAGAAGTAAGAGACTTCCACCAATCGAAACACCGTATTTGACTAATTCTCCAGTTGATGGGAACCTGCCCTTAGGCTTAGTTACTTTCTCTGAAGAACTAGCAGTCGGCGGTTGACTACTGCTGCTTGACGTTTCATCATCAAATAAGACAATTTCTCCTTTTGTTGGAACTTCTGCCCCTTCTTGGGCAAATGCAACTCTTCCATTGATCATTACAAGAAAGAGTAAAAGAAGAGAGGAGATGATGAATCTTGTAACATTATTTTTTTTCATTCGTTTCCTCCATCCTTTTATTTTGCATTTTCCAAAGTAATCGTGATTTGTGCTTGGTATTTCCCAAGTGCTTTAATGGCGCCTGGCGCAAGATCCAACATGAAGCCGTCCCCTTTAGACCAGCGTTCTTGTGTGATATCATAACGGCCTGAAACTGTATTTAAGTGACTGAAAATCACGCTACTTTCATCCGTCAATGTCAACTCATCTTCTTGATACTTGTACTTGATCGAATCAGGAAGTTTCACTCGTTCATCCTCTAAACTCGTTAAAGGTTGATCGACTTTTGCCTTGAGGTTCCATTTCACTTTATCTGCTCGTGTATCGGATACAACCAAGGGGTTCCCTATGATTTTAGGGTCTTTAAATTTCACCGCATTAATCGTCGCTTTTTTCGTTTCAAAATCTAACACATCTGGTGCTGATAGAATTTTTAGAGAGCCATTGAATTGATAGCTCACTTTATTTTCACCGTCCACGATCGTCATGATTTCGTTATCCGGTTTTTTCACTAAATCATAATTTTCTTCCTTTAGCGCATTCAAAATATCCGTGATCGCTGTGATTTTAGTCAGATCGACCGTTGTATCCAATGCTTTTACATCTGTATACGCTTCATGTAATGGATTCCCATTTTCATCTAAGAAGTCTACTGTTAGTTTTGCATTAACCCGAATTTGAATCGTTTTTGTTTTAATTGTCGTTCCTTTTTTTGCTTGAATCGTAGCTGTATGTGTTTTTGTAGTGTCCGGATCATTCGTCAATGATGTTTCCGTAACGGACAACTCCACCCCTTCACTCAAGCCTGTTGCAACATCCCACGCTATAGCACCAGATTTTTTTAGAATAAAGGATTTCAACTGTTCATCTGTCAAGCCCGAAACTTCTGCTTTTTTGACCGCAATATCTTCGGCTCCAATTATTAATCCAGACGTTGGCGGTGTTCCTTCCACAACCATGACAGGTACTTTGATCACTGTCGTTTGAGAGGAATCCTGTTTATCTGTCATCCGAACTTCTGCATATTGCAGACCAACTTTTGAGGTATCAACAGGTTTGGTTGGATTGACATATTCAAAGGTTGCTGTATGACCTACCATAACAATAGGGTCTTTGATCAATCCCTGAGCTGTCTTACTCCAAACACTGTCTTTTTTGATTGTTTGGGCAATTGGTGTTCCGCCTAATTTGTATACATTGACTTTGATAGAGTAGTCTTGAGAAGGTAAACCATTCATCGGACCGTCTGTTTCATTAACTGCTTGCATCAACGTCTCGTATTTATGAATAGATCCATATTTTTCATTCTCTTGTTTCGGCAAAGTACTTAACGGAATTGTTAAACTGCCATCGAACTCTTTGACATTATTCGATGCAAAAGGAAATCTAGCTTCCTCTCCATTAGGATACGTTACATAAATCGTGCCCTGCTCGTTTACAGTTGGAATTTTACTTAACTTATAATCTGTCTTTAGCTCTTCAGTAGAATCTGAATAAATGTTGAACACTTCCGGATTTGCCTTTAGTTGCATATAAGGGATTTCTTGTCCCGCAAAAACTTCATAACCTGTTTTCAACGCTTCATCAGGAGCAATGTTTTTCCACGGCGCACCTAATTGATATCCCGAATCGACACCTGATGCAATAACTTGTCCTTCATTATAGTTTCTACTTTCAGTACCGTTTGTAAGAAAAGAGTTTCCAAAATAATTTGTGCCTTGTGATACACCAATAAGTGAATAAGCCCCAGCAATATACTTGCTATAATCTGATAGCCAATTTCCTCTACCATCTTTTAGCTTGACTGTAAATCGATTACCTGATGATGGCTGCATATAAAATCCACTATTATTTCTCAGCGCATATATCGGTACACTATCCACATAGTAATCGGTATCTACACTTTCTAACATTGAAAAACTCTTCGTAATATTCGAAAGGTTATACATATCCAGCTTGACTGAAAAGTTTAAATTACGGCTAATCGATAAATTGTAGACATACATAATATTGTTAGCCTCGTCAACTAACACTTCTTTCAATTCATTTCCTTTACGTAGGAAATATTTAGTGGATATATTTGAAGCTGCTCCAGACCAACCTAAGCCAGCTGTTCTCTCCCAAATGGTTCTGTATAATACCTGGTTGTTTACTCCTGGAATAGTAGCTACTCTACCTGTACCAGCAGAGTATACATATCCCCTATTTGATTGATCTTGAATTCTAAATCCTACATCATTTGCGATACTATCCGTTAATCCCCTGTTAAGAAAGCCTATCTTAGACCCATTGATTGGGTTGGTGATTACACCATCAGTAGAATTCAATGGAAGATTTTGCCACTCTTGTATATCAGTTGCCCCAAGGACAGCATCAGGAACAACCAATACACTGATATTTTGTTTCAGTAACTCTGTTCCTAGCACAACTGTTACAACGACTTCATTTTTCCCTCGACTAGAACTATTGATTGAAGAGCTGGTGATTCTTGTATCTAAGTTTTCACCTGTGGTTGTATCCCACGCTTTCAAAGACA
The DNA here is from genome assembly GCF_002141365.2 of Enterococcus sp. 7F3_DIV0205. Lineage (NCBI taxonomy): Bacteria > Bacillati > Bacillota > Bacilli > Lactobacillales > Enterococcaceae > Enterococcus > Candidatus Enterococcus palustris. The sequence continues at coordinate 3,205,505 of NZ_CP147244.1, read as the reverse complement.
TTTTTTGTGTTAATATACTGATAATTTGTGGAATTGTTTTCCCTTTTGTTTCACTAACTTTTAGAATCGGTACATCATAACTTACTCCTACTTTTGAACTGACAATCACTGTTTGATTTTCTAATGTTACAGTCACCGGAATTGGAATCACTGTTGAAACTGCTGTATTAGTTTTCTCAGTCATTTTTATATAAGCCCAATGAAATCCCGTATTACTAGAATCAAACTTATTAGCAGGTACTGTTGGCGTTCCCGCTTCATCCGCTACCCATTCATAGGTTGCGTTACTGGCGGTTGTCGTACTCAATGTTTGATATTTCGAAAAAATACTGGCAGCATTGGTTCCCATCGCCAAATTTCCCTTTTGTACAATTGTAAAATAATTAGGTGCTTTTATATCAGCACCAAATACCAACACATCTCTTTGAGTTGTTGCCTTTTTTTCTCCTGTTTCTGAACCTAGCGTTACTTCAAATTCTGCTTTATAGGTCCCAACAGATTTAGTAGCAATCGTAGTGCTCAGAACATCTACTGCTACTTCTTCTCCTGTTTCTGTGCTCCAAGCCTTAACATTCGATCTAGTTTTTACTAGTTGTTGCAATTGTTCCGCTGTTTTGTTTTTTACCTCATCTGGATATAAAATAATTTTTCCATTGACATTACTTGTTTGAATGCCTACTTGATTATCTAATAATAAGGTAGTTGATGTATCCGTAATGGTTACTGGAATAGGTACACGTATACTCGATAGACTATAGCTTTCAGTAATTTCCACATAAATTAGTTTAAATCCTGTCTCGGCGCTACTTGGTGTAGCTGGAGAACCATCTGCAGTCACATATTCATAATGAGCACCAAATTGTGGATTTGGGATGACCAATTCTGAAAAAAGTGTCTTACGCCCAGCTTCCGTAGTTAAATTGGGAAAAGGTGTATTTTTAGCTAAAGTGAAGACCTTTGGTGTAGCTTTCAAACCTTCTGGATTTTCAACTGGGTCCAATGCTCTTAAGCTAGAACTAGCTTTGACTAACGAATTTTGCTCATCTACAGATTCCTTATTCGTTTCAGGCTTATTTAGACTTTTTTCACTCTTCTTATCTGGACTCGCTAAGATAGGTGCAACTGGTTTGAACATAATGTTTAGTAGAACGATCCCTAACAATGCTACCCCAATAGTGACACCCACTATTTTCTTTTTTGGGCTATTCATTTTCTTCTCCTTTCTTTAAAATTATGGTATTGATTGAATCATTGAATTTCTTAAGCCACCACCTCCTTGATTCCCTTCAATATCTTATTAAGATCTTCAAGGTTTCGTTACAAAAGCATAGCCTTTTGTCCGAATGGTTTTAATATAACTTTGACCAAAACTATTTTTGCCTATTTTTGTCCGTATTTTGAAAATACTGTTGGCGATCAAATATTGACGCATTTCATCTGCTTTTTTATCTTGTCCCCAAACTTCCTGATAGAGCTCATCATAGGATACTGTCGTTCCTTTATTCTCCATTAAAGTACTTAAAATTTGATATTCTATATTTGTCAACTGTATTTCTTCCTCATCATTTTTGATGAAGCTATTATTTTTCAAGTTAAGCTTTATCTGGTCAGGGCTCTCTTCTTGTTCTTTTTCAGAATGTACTTTTTGTGTAATCACATCTACTAAACGTCTTAATTGAATAAACGTCACTTCGTAATCTACATCTTCTCTTGCTATGCCATCTACTCCTAGCTGTAAATACACTAAATCAATTGTCTTTATTTTATTTTTCGTCAACAATAATAGATAGCCATCGAACTTACTTCTGGCTTTGAGAATTGTTTCATAACATCCGACAGAATCAGAACTGTCTATTTCATCAATTATTAAGATTTCCAACTTCTCAATTTTATATTCAAAATTTTCTAATTGAAGAAACTGGGGATCAAAATTTAATTTTTTCAATACATTCAAATATGGTTTTTTGGTATTATTTGATGTAGAGAGGATACCGATAGCACACATGATTAATTCCACCTTTCTATTATTTTTTTTGTTTGCTTTATAAAATGGTATTTGCTTAAAGTTATTTCGGTTAATACCGTGATAAATATTTTAATCTTAATAACTTATTTTTATTTGTAAATAATCTTAAAAAAATTTATTTTCAATCGATATATTAAATAATAAATCATAAAAAAGAATTTGTGGCTCATGTTTTTTTATTAAATATAAAAATTTTTAAGTTGATAAAATGTACATAAATCAACATTTATCAAAAAAAAGAAGACTGATTCCCAAACCAGTCCACTATTTAATATTTATTTCATTTTTTTACTGTTTTAGTATATTAACTATTTTTATAACAATAGTTTAAATGGGTTTATATAGAATTATTACATTAATTCTTCTAACTAAACCATCGAAAAGTAACAGTAACTATCTAATTTTCCAATTTTTTAATCCAGTCTTAAGCTCTATTTCGTTCTTGGCAGAAGAACTACATTTTTTATCCATTGAATCATGAGTGAAATATGCTCTTGTTCTGGTTGAATAATTTCACCATGCGGCATGTCGTGAAGAACTAGCATATCTATATTATTCTTTTTTGAAAGATTATCCCTAAAATAGTTTAGCGAAGTTTCTATGTGCACTCGTTGGTCATTTGCTCCATGTATTATTAGACTAAGCGAGCAAGCTAAGGGAAGATGATGAATGGGAGACGCTTGTTTCAACAACTCATCCGAAGCAAATTGTCCATAATACTCTGTTACAGCACTATCCCCTAAATTTTTGTCACGGGTGTAGATTAAGTCTATAACAGGAGCCAAGCCAACTACCTTATCAACGATATCCGCATTCAATAATGAAAGTTGTCCGCCTACCGAATGACCTATTAAAATAATCGCCATACCTTTAAACCTATTTTTAATTTGGATGATTGCATTCCGAACATCCTTTAAAGGAATTGGCCATGGATATTTTTGTCCTCTTCTGTATTCCACATTACAACTGATAAATCCTTCATTAGCTAATTTTTGTTGCAACGGAGTCAAGGTCGCATTCGTAAGTTCCGTTCTCCAGTAACCTCCATGTATTAGTACAATAATGGGGCCACAAACTTGTTCTTCATCGGGAATCATTAAATCAAAAAAACACTCTCTGCTTGCACCATAACTAATTTTCTGTGTTTTCATTTTAAATCATCCTCCTAATTTTTGGACTCACAATACATACAGATAAGAGTATGAAGTGATTTATATTACGGTATTTATATCCTTATCTCTAATGGAAGAAACGTTTTTCTCTGACTCTAATCAGACGGTTCCTTTGCTTTATTCAATAATAAATCATCAAAGCGAGCTTGTGCATCATACTTTTTTTATTAAATATAAAGATTTTTAAGTTACTTAAAAATAGAAATATTACTATTTACTGTAGCAGTATAACTAAAAAAAGAGCTTGAGACATAAGTCTCAAGCTCTCTTTTCAATTTTTGAAGCGATGTTCCAGTTATCCTGTTATGTTGTCTTTTTATTTTTTAATTGTGCTATTTTTATTTTGTTTTTTAGTCCAAATCGCTTGTTGCTCTTCCTTTATAATCTTTTCGTATTTTTTAGGAAAAACATTTCTAAATGAATCTGAATCCGATTCGATCACTGCTATGACGCCAGGTATTATATCTTTAGGATCATCTTGCTCAATTGGAAATGAAGTATCAGAGGCATCAATAAAATTAATCTTAGGATCATACCATTTTTTCAAATTTTTAATTATTTGATCATTAAATCCAGTTTGATAAGGTCCAGGATTTATTGTAGCAACTTGAATCCCAAAAGGCTCCAACTCATCGGACATGGCTTCGGCAATCGCTTCTACTGCATGTTTCGAAGCTGCATAGGCACCACTGAATCGTCCTCCAATAAATCCAGCTATTGAAGATATAAATATTATTTTCCCTTTTTTATTGCGAACCATTTGTTTAATGAAACCTTGCGTAAATTCTAAATTAGAAAATACATTCACCTCAAACTCATGTCTAACAAGCTCTACAGGGATCTCTGAAATTGGTCCCCCTTCTCCAATACCAGCATTATTAACTAAAATGTCAATATTTGGAAAGTTTTTCCAAGCATATTCTTGGTCTTTTTTCGAAGTAATATCAATTTTTTCAACAGCTATTGTACATTTATTTTGTTCTGCAAGTTGTTTAACTTGAATGATTTGGGAAACTGTCTCTACTAATGCGATGACCTCATGTCCTCTTTTAGCTAAAGCGATTGACCAGTCTCGTCCAAAACCACTTCCAGCTCCTGTTATTACTATTTTTTTCTTATCCATAATCAATTTCCTCCATTTTATCTATTTCTTATTTATACTCTTTAGTTAACATAACGTTTGAATATAGAATCCATAAAAATTGTATTACAAGTGTTTAGTCCAATAGCTTTTAGATTTTTGATAACCTAAAATCCATAATACGCAGGCTACTATTGTAAATACTAGCAGAATAAACCAAGCTACAGTATAGGTATTGAACTTATCTGCTAACATAGATACAAACATTGCTCCTAATGACATCCCTGCTTGCATCATACTATTTACATAACCATAGGCTACACTATAATTTTCGCCTTTAAATATTGCTCCTATCAGTAGTGGTGGTACGACAGCTCCTAACCCCATCCCTAAACCATAGAATACAGATAATAAATATAAACCTTCGTTGCTGGACGTACTCATCAATAAGATGAATGCCAGGGAAAATCCAGCAGTTCCAAAAATAATACTATAGATCACACCTTTTTTATCATTAAGAATTCCCATAATCATTTTTCCAAATACTCCGACAATAGAATAGATGGAAACAGCTAATGAACCAACTATAGCGCCATATTTTATTTCAAAAGCAGCAGGAAATTGTCCTACAGATCCACTATGAACAATACCATTTAGCAACATGCCTATAAGAATCAACCAAACAAATATCTTTTTTTTATAAGATTTAAAATCGTCCCAGATTCCTTTGTCAACTATAGGCACGTTATCAATCGTGTTATCTTTTGTTAATTTTTCTAAACCTATATCTTCTGGTTTTTCTTTTATAAATAAAGTCGTCGTTAGCATTGCTGTCAGAAAAACAATCACTCCAATTATTAAGTAAGTTTTACGCCAGCCAAAATTTTCTAATAAAGAAGTACTTAGAGGACTAAACAAAAAACCACCTATTCCAGTACCTGCCATAGCTAAACTCATAGCAACACCTTTTTTATATTCAAACCAATTATTTATAAGTATAGAAACAGGGATTGTCCCTACGTTAAGGTAGAATACACCTAAAACAAATGATATTACATAATGCATGTATATATTAGTGACAAGTCCGTAAGAAGCAAAAGATATACTATATCCTATAATGCTAAAAACTAAATGTTTTTTCAGTTTCCCATTAGATAAATTTTTGGAAATAATAGGTGATAAAAAAATACCCATTGTTTGAAGTATAGTATTGCTTAAGGTAAAACTACTTTTACTTATGTTAAATTCCGTTGTTATAGGAATTAAAAATTTGCTAGCCATTGTTACAACAGGCGGAATCATACAAGCCATTAATATAAAACATGCAAAAACGATTCTCCAACCATAGAATACTGTTGTTTTTTTCACTATATTGTTCTCTCCCTCAAATAGGTTGTATTTTAAGAAACAGCGACAACATATTTTCGTCTAAACATCTCAATAAACGTATTGTCTAAATTTAAACCATCATATAAGTAATTATCAAAGGTTCCATATTTTTCAATAATTACCTTTTTGGCATAGTTTAAGTAATCTAAATTGACGTTTAACGCTTTAGACAAGGCATTAATTTGTTGATCTGTTAGTTTATCCTTCCATTTTTCGATCAGCCTTTCATTTTCTAATTTTCTCATGATATTAGTTCTCAAATAATCATCAATCACTTGTTCATCTGATGCGCCAGCTATCTTCAAAATCAAAGCAGCCCCAAAGCCAGTACGGTCTTTTCCTGCAAAACAGTGAAATAAAACACCATAATCACTGGCTAGCAAATCTTTTAAAAAATGACTATAACCGTTCAAAGCAGATTGACTGACAATTATTTCTCTATATGTGTCTAACATTTTCCGATGAATAGTTTCTTCATCTTGGCTATTTTTAATCATATCTGAAAAAGAAACATTCTTCATTGTTGCTGTTGCAAGAATATCAATATTCTGATTGATTACTCCATTGATATCAGTATCGGGAGACTTCACAATTTCTTTTTGTTCTCTAAAATCATAGATTTTGTCTATATTGCATACTTCTTTCACAAAATAGATATCATCTGATGTTAAATTTACTAATTCTCCACTTCTAAAAAATTTGTCTTTTACTAAAGTTCCGTTCGATACGGCTATACCACCAATATCTCTAAAATTTGTAATAGATAAATTCAATTGGGTATCCTCCTTATAATAATATTTTTATTCCGCTTATGGTGATTTTCTTACTTTTATAGGTGACTACCCTTTTATCAAGATAGAGACTCAGCATAACTTTATAAGTCCTATCTTAACCTCTATAGATCTGAATAAATACTTCTGTTCAAACCTCTTCATCATCAATTAGTTCAGATTTACTTTATTCTTCTATGATAGATTAAATGCCGCAAGAAAATATTGTATACCTACCATCATAAAATAAGCGCCTACAATGAACGTTAATGTTAGAACTGAACTAATAGGGTTATATAGTAAGAAAATACCCGCAAAAATACCTAAGATATTTAATACAATTAAAAAATAACGTTCAAATTTAGAAGTACCTTTAATCATGCTACTAGTAAAAACACCAAAAATAGAATTAGCTATAAAACTGATTGAAAATATATAGGGCAATATTACTAAACTAACACCGATTTTTGTTATCAGTAAAATACCTAACATAATATCGATTATTGAAACTAATATAAGTAAGAAGCTTCTTTTACTAAAAAGTATTTCATATATCCCTTTTATAATAAAAGTAATACCAAAGACTATAGCTATTGATAATAAACTTCCTGTTGGATTTCTAAAAGCTAAAAGTGAGACTATTAGGTATAAGATTCCTAATAAAAAATAGCCTAGATTTATTTTTTTGCTTCCCTGTGACATATAAATCACCTTCACTTTTCTATAATTTTTTTGTTAATTTATCTGTGCGTTATCTGACTATCCTTATAAAGTGTCCTGACCACATTTTTACGAGACGTAATATAAATAGTTACTGTAATTTTTTTCTTGCTTCTCTAGCTAGTTCTTTTTGTAGCTTTTCTGCTTCTTTAACTTCCTGTTCAACTTGGCTGAATGAATGTCTATAAAACACAGCACAATCATTCGCATCAAAAAAGTTATTAATTTCATTGATATTAGGTTCTTCCACTACTAGAATAAGAGCTAATTTATAGTTATCTAGTTTTGAGATGACTTGATTAATAACTTTTTCAGATTCTACGACTTTATTATCATCTGAAGCAAGACCGATTAAAGCGCCTATACTTCCACCTAGTAACATACCCAAAGGTCCAGAAATCAGACCAATTAAACTTCCAATTAATCCACCACTTGCCCATCCAGAAGCATCATTTTCGAAATCAAAGCCATCTTTTACTACGATACCTTCACCTGTATTTTTTATCACACATCCAGAAAGTACCTTTGTACTACCTGACCAGTTTTTCATAGTTGATAAGACTTCGTATGTCTTACCTTCATCAGAAAAAATAACTACAATAACATTTTTCATTTCGCATTCTCCTATTCTCTTTTGGAATTCATTATTCTAAAAAATAATGTTAAACTACACTCAATACATTACTATAGATAATAACGATATGTAATTTACAAATCTCTTTTTTTGTAATGTATCTAACAAAATATAAAAAAAGTTTTAAAAAGAGGTGCTAGAATGAAAAAAAAAGAAAATATAACTAACCGATCTTTACAGAAAACACTGTTAGAACTCTTAGAAACAAAAAAATTCGAAAAAATAACTGTAAATGATATTTGTGTAAGAGCGAAGATAAGTAGAACTGCATTTTATGATTATTATTTAGACAAATTTGACCTATTATTAAAATCTATGGATCAGCTAAGAATAGATCATACTGTCGAATTTCAAAATAATCACATGAAAATAGAAGATATTGTACACTCCATTATTAGTAATATTTCCGCCAACAAAAAAATTTTTTATAATATTTATAGCAGTAGAGATGTCGATGAGATACGCTCAATACATGAAGAATCATTTAGGAAGAGAATTCTCTTTTTTATAGAAAATACTAGTTTAAAAATAAAAAGTGATATGCCCGTGGATGTAATAGCCATTTTATGTTGTTCAGGTGTTGTAATTATTTTGAGAAGTTGGATACTTATGCTGAACTCATACTCTGAAGAGGAAATAATTGAATTTTTAGTGGTCTATTTATATAACAATATAATAGATTAACACCTCTATATAATCGAAAGTGTGTGCTTATAAAAACAACACCGCTGGTGAAAGAAGTATTTTTTCTGGTTAAAAGTCATTAACTATAATCCGGATATTTCATATAGACCGTGGGAAATAATTTGATACTCAAGAAATAGACAAGTTGATTGAAACACCTACTATTACTCGTTTATCAAGTAAACCTCGTTATCCATATGATAAAACTGCTGTGGAAGTAACTGACAAATTGTTTAACGTGGAATTTTTTTGGCCTAAGAACTTTAATGCGATCGATCAACTTTCATATTCTGTTCATTTACCTCTCTAAATGAGACAAACACCCATGAGGGCTATAGCCCTCATGGGTGTTTGTCTCAATCTCTCGTATCGTTTAAAGTCTTGATTTCTTTTGCTTACACCGTTTATTCGGATTCCTTCTGTCTGGGAGCATTGTGTCCCAGATTCGTTCTTAAAATTAGTTTCTTAGGTGAATTTTTCTATCGTTTATTTTTATGCCCTTTATTAGCAGTTATTCCGTGTTTAGTTTTCTTTTGTTTATACTATTTCAACTATTCTTTATATTCCTCCTTTACTTATTATTTATTTGCCTAATAAATTAGTTCTGAGATAAATATTAATATAATTTTCCAGTTCATCCATAGTACAAGACTCACTAACTACCCCTAGCTTAATAAGTCGACATACTCCTGAAAAACAAAATTCGATTGTTACATCTAACGGTATTCTATTTTTAATTGTTAATTCTTTATTATTAACTAGTTCGGCTATCATTTTAGAGAATGGTATTCGGAAATAAGATATGATTGTACTACTTTTACTGCTTCTAAAAATATTACTTATTTCTTTTTTTTTTCTTTAACATTTTCACACAAAAAAATAGTAATATCTTCTATAAATATATGTTTGTCACGCTTAGTAGAAAGATAGTGATCTACTGATGATTCTATGACTTTTTCTAGCAAATCGTACTTATCTTTATATTGAGAATAAAAAGCAGGTCTACTAACCATTGCCTCGACACAAATATCATTTACTGTGATATTTTCAAAATAATCATCCCCTAATAGATAGATGAGCGCCTCTTTTAATCTAAGTCTAGTTCTTCTCCTTCTTAAATCCAATTACCTTATCTCCTTTTTAAACTAATTTGATTTTTCAAATTATGCTGGACAATTGTTATAACACTCTAGCTTGCATCCTCACTTCCTATCAAGTAAGGGACACAATCCATTTCCACAATCGATTCTTGCAAAAAAATTTGATTATAGCTCTGCCAATACGGAATAATTTTATACAAACAATCTACCAATTGATATGTTTATTTCAATCGTTTTATTCCTCTTACTGATTCTTTTGAAAAACTGTACAAACTTATTTCTTTAACTCTATAGAATTTCCTTCACTAGTCCATAATGATTATCAGTCATTTTTCCTCCAGTATATCCATATTGATCTGATAGGATAAATGCGAGACATTAAACTGACAATTTCTGTATCACTATAATAAAAATAGGTGCTAACTTATTATTTTTAGTTATCATGCCATAATTTTCCTCCTTTATTTTATATGCCTATTACAGAGTAGTTAACTACGAAAGTCAATAGGCATATATGAATCAATTCTATGATTTTATGGTTTTAATCGTTTATCAGTTTCACCAGTCTGCTGCTTATAATTTCTATAATATGCCCTTAATAAATGTAGTTGTAACTCATTCTACTGATCATTTTTTGGGAAACTAAATTTACCAAAGACTTGTTCTCTCTAATTAAAATAAAGAAATTTAGACTTCGCTCGCAAAATCAAATAGAAGGATTAAGAAGATGTAGAATTATTGATACTGAGGACCTTATATCTTGATTTAAAAGCTATAATAGTGGAAAATAAGTCAAATCGAAAAGAGCTGATTTTTTCCCACTATCTAGACAAAGGTGTTTATATTTTTGGACAAAAAAAATCCAGATACCAAGCAAATTAACTGGTATCTGGATTTTTCTTTAGGACTTATGTCCCAAACATAAATACTTCTAAAATTAATATTCAAACTTAATCTGCATCCCATTAGGATCTTGAATCACTACGTGCTCATTTCTCTTCACATATTCAACAGAGGTTTCATCAAGTTGCTTAGTAAACAACTCAAACGCTTCTCTAGAAGGCAACTGGAACGTATACCACGCTAACCCTAACTGATTCTCACCAATTAAAGCTACACGCTCTCCATTCCAAGTGTTCGTCCCAATATGATGATGATACTCACCTGCGGCAAAGAATTTCGCACGTCTGCCAAAATTTGATTTTAAAGAAAAACCAAGCTTTTCATAGAACTTCTCCGTCTCATCTAAATCTGCAACTTGTAAATGAACATGCCCTATTCTGGAACCAGGTGCCATACCTAACCATTGCCCATCAGCTTCAGCAACCACAGCATCACCATCTAACTCTTCGGTCACACCAATGATTTCTCCATCTGCTCGAATATCCCATTCTGTCATTGGTTTATCTCGATAGATTTCGATACCATTACCTTCTGGATCGCTTAGATAGATTGCTTCGCTGTAACCATGATCAGCTGCACCGATTTCAATATTATTTTGTAATAGCCATAACAAGCTATTCCCTAAATCTTTACGCGTTGGTAAGAGAAAAGCGGTATGGTACAATCCTGTTGTTTTATCATTTATGATAGGATCAACAAGCTCTTCCAGAATCACAATTGCTTCAGAAGAATTCTGTGCACCTAAGAAAGCTGTATTTTGTTCTTTGTTCAATAAAACAAGGCCAATCATCTGTGTATAAAATTCTGTCATTACATCCAGATTTTCCACTTTCAACTTCACTTGTTTTACGATCGTTTCTTTAGGTAATGTGTATACCATGCTCTTCTCCTCCATTTGCGTTAATTAGTTAAATTCTAAGAAACGTGCGCTATCTTCCATGTATTCTTTTTCGCCAGCTTCAGCTTCGATTGAACCGAAAACAAGTTGTGCTCTTAATTTCCATTGGCTTGGAATAGACCATTCTTTCGCAACGGCTTCATCGATTACTGGGTTGTAATGTTGTAAGTTTGCACCGATATTTTTTTGTGCTAATGCAGTCCAAACGTTGGCTTGTGTCAATCCACTTGCTTGTTCTGACCATACTGGGAAGTTATCTGCATATAATTCAAATTGTTCTTGTAAGTTTTTAACGATATCCATATCTTCAAAGAAAAGCAGTGTACCCGTTCCCGCTGCAAAGCTTTGTAATTTAGCTTGTGTATTTGGGAAGGCTTCTGCAGGTGTTAAAGGTTTCAACGCTTCTTCTGTCATTGACCATAATTTTTTATGCGCATCGCCGAATAAGAAAACCACACGTTGTGTTTGTGAGTTAAATGATGTTGGGCTTTCTCTAACAACTTCTTTCACCAAAGCTTTGATTTCTTCTTGTGATTGAGGTAAGTTATCTCCTAAAGCGTAGATTGAACGGCGTTTTTTTAATGCTTGAATAAATTCTGTCATGTGTATTGCTCCTTTTCATTTTCAATTAGTTTTTAGATTACTTTCACAGTATATCGTCTTACTAAAAGTAAGTAAAGAGTTTTGACTTACTTTTTATAAGTTTTTTTCAAGATAAAAGAAAAAAGCCTAAGACAATAGGTTTCTTGCCTTAAACTTTTCTATTTCTATCTAAAAATCAACAGCGCTACAACTGTAATAATTGCCGGAATACCTTGTTTTATCAAAATCGATTTAGATGAAGTCAGTCCTCCATAGACTGCAGCAACAACTACACAGATGATAAAGAACATTACCACGCTCCAACTATTAGCAGCAAAAAAGGCCCCCCATAAAATTCCTGTAGCTAAAAAGCCATTGTACAAACCTTGATTTTTAAATAATGTTTGTACTCTTGGATCATTCAAAAATTCTTTATCCAATCCAAAACTACGTTGTGCCGCAGGAGAGGTCGTTTGAAACATTTCTAAATATAAAATGTAATAATGTTCAATTGCAACGATCACAGCTAAAACTAAAGGAATAATATGCATGAGATTTCTCCTTCTATTTCCAATTTGTAATGTCAGTAGCTGGTAGTCGGTATGAAGGATAACCTTCTTCATTTGCTTTACCGATCGAAACAATCATCACTGGATAATAACGTTCTTTATCCATATCCAATGCTTCTGCAATTTTCTCACGCTCAAAGCCACCAATAGGGTTTGTATCGTAGCCATACGCACGAGCTACTAGCATCAAGTTCATCGCAGCCAATGCGCCATCGATCGTCGCCATTTCCTTTTTATCTTCTGTAGACATTTGCTCAAACAAAGGGCTCAACATCTCTAGTTGACGTTCTTTCACTTCTTGGGGCATTAAATTTTGTTCAACAGCTGTACCATAGATTTTTTCAGCATGTTCAAAGCTATTTAAATCACCAAAAATCACGATCATCGCAGCTGATGTTTCATTTTGTACTTTATTAAAACGGACAAGAGGTGCTAAAGCTTCTTTCCCTTCATCACTTTCAACAACAGTAAAGCGCCATGGCTGCATATTCACTGAAGATGGTGCTTTAACAGTATCATTAATGATTTGCTCCATTTCTTCTCGGCTGATTTTAACTGTCGGATCGTAGTTACGAACCGATCTTCTGCCTTTCATAATCGTATCAAAATTATTTTCTTTATATGTGTTTTCCATAATATCCCTCATCTCTCTCTTTCGTTCGATTATTTTCGAACATTAAAAATATATCATTCCCTCCGTGATATGTAAAGTAGAATGTTTATGTTATAATCTGTTTATGAAAAATAAAATAGCCGATAACAACCATGATCCTGTTCTTCAAGCGCTTCAAGCTGTCAGTGATCCAATTCGTTTGAATATCCTTACTTGCTTATTACTTGATGGTGAAAAACGAATTACTTCAGAAAAATATAATATTGTAAAATCGACTTTATCTCACCACATAAAGTTACTGAAGGATGCTCAGCTGATTCAAGAAATCAAAATGGGAACAGCGAAAACCTACGTTTTAAATCAAGAGTACATTCAGCAAGAGTTGCCTGGATTAATAGAACTGATCCGCTTTAGAGCAGGAAACACAACTAAATAGACCATCCTCAACAAATTCACCTGTTGAGGATGGTCTATTTTATTTAGTCAGCCATTTTGATAACAATTTTCCCTACAGCATGATGTGTCTCACTTAATGCATGCGCATCGTAAACACCTTGTCTAGAAAAAGGAAAGACTTCTCCAACTACTGAAATCACTTTTCCAGCAGCCATTAAATCAGCAATTTCTTGTAATTGTTTCCCGTTTGTTTGAAGCCAGATGCTTTCGGCTTTGATGTTTTTTTCTTTCGCCAATGCTTCATCTGCAATCCCAACGATTGAAATCAAACGTCCTGTATTTGGTTTTAACACAGAAAAACTTGATTTTTGGATATCGCCACCCATTGTATCAAACACTAAGTCGATATCTGTTAGGACATCTGCAAAATTCGTTGTGTGATAATCGATTATTTCATCTGCGCCTAGTTTTTGGAGCAATTCATGATTTTTTTCACTCGCTGTTGTGATGACGTAAGCGCCCGCTTGTTTCGCAAGTTGGATTGCATATGTTCCTACCCCACCAGCTCCAGCATGAATCAAGACTTTTTCGCCTTTTTGAAGTTTTCCATGATCAAAAAGCGCTTGTAACGCTGTCAAGCCAGCTAAAGGAACAGCTGCGGCTTCTTCAAAAGAAACATTTTCAGGGATTTTCGCTAACAAATCAGCATCAACGATCGTTTCCTCTGCATACGTACCAAAACGTGTAGTTTCAGGACGAGCAAAAACTTTATCGCCAACTTTCCAGTCAGTTACATCACTACCAACTTCTGTGATAACACCTGCAACGTCCCAACCTAAAATAATCGGGAACGGCCAGTCAAACATTTGTTTTAAATAGCCTTCTCTTAATTTCCAGTCAATTGGATTGATGGATGTGGCATGCTCTTTAACAAGCACTTGGTTTGCTTTTAACTCAGGTAAAGTTACGTCTTGTTCCGTTAGTTCTTCTTTACTGCCATATTGATTGATGACTACTGCTTTCATATTTAAGATTCCTCCGTTTTTAACTAAATGTTAACCTAGTATACTCCTTATTTTTTATTTAGGTAAAAAATATGCTTACAAAAAATAAGAATTTGACACAAAAGTGCCTATTTGCGAAGCTTTCAACGCTTAGTACTTTAGCACTTAGAAAATAAAGGGAGCAGTGTGATCGAAGTGTAACGTAGTAGTAGCTTTTTCACTACCGTTTATTCAAACTTTAAGGGGCTGAGATACAACTCTTCGAGTTATATCTCAGCCCCTAATACACTAGTTCTTATTCATAACGCAACGATTCAATTGGATCGAGTTTCGCTGCTCTACGTGCTGGTAATGTTCCTGCAAGGAATGCAATTCCCATGATTACCAAAATGATAACAGCAGATGAAGATGATGAGAATTGAATCAATGTAAAGCCTGTTAATGATTTCAAGAAGGAATCAGCAGCAATTTGATTAATCAACGCTCCTGCTCCAACTGCTCCTAAGATCCCTAAAAGAGAACCTAAAAAGCCAATCAACGCCGCTTCTACACTAAAAATCGTGAATACTTTCCCACTGCTAAGTCCCATTGCTTTCATCAAACCGATTTCTCTTGTACGTTCTTGAACTGACATATACAACGTATTGATGATTCCGAAACTTGCTGCTAATAAGGCAATCGCACCAAACATTGTTAGGACACCTGTAATTGCATTGATCACATTTCTGATCATGCCGATTTGGTCTTCTACTGTTTGTCCCATGTAACCCGCTTTATCTAACCGTTCTTTTACATCTGCGATTTCTGTCTTAGTCACATCTTTGCTCATTTCACCCATGATCAAACCGTATTGTCCAGTCATCGCTTCTGGTAATCCTGCTTCATTGATTTTTGAAATTTCATCAACAAGCGAACGGTTCAATAAAGACATTCCACCTTGAATCAAGCTAGTATTACGTACACCAACGATGGTCGCTTCAACTACTTTTTCCTCTCCAGTAGCAGCAGAAGGTGCTGCGATTTTAACGGTTTTACCAATAGCATCTTCACTTGATTTATATCCTAAAGATTTCACATATTCTGGTGCTAGATTGAGTTGAAATTCTGAACTATTTTGGTCAAGCCCTTTGCCTGCTTCAAGATCTACATTCAATTCTTCCACCATCGGCATTCCTGAAAAAACATATTTCTCATTGTTATTTCCTGAAATATAACTTGTTGAAACAGATTTCATTGCCTCTGCGTTTTTGATACCTTTGATCTCTTTGATTTTCTCAAGATCTTTACTATCTAAAGCTTCCTGTTGTTGCATTGAGCTTGTTTTTTTGTTTTCATCATATTTTTCTGGTTCGCCATCTTCACTTGGTCCCCCAGTCATTTTGGGTTGGATCATGATTTGATTTTGGCCGCCCACGCTGCCGACTTGTTTATCGATGTAATCATTGACTCCAATATTAACGCCTGTTGTAAGCGAAATGGTAAATGCCCCAATAAAGATGGCTACTATTGTTAAAATTGTCCGCCCTTTATTCCGCATTAAATTTGAACTGGCTGATTTTAAAATATCACTAAATTTCATCTACTCGTTCCCTCCCACAATTAATCCGTCACGCACATGGATTTGTCGATCACAGCGTGCCGCAAGTTCTGGATCATGAGTGACAATAATCAGTGTGATCCCTTTTTCTTTATTTAAATCAAATAACAGCTGCTCGATCTTCTCACCCGTTGTGGAATCTAAGTTTCCTGTAGGTTCATCTGCAAAAATGATTTTAGGATTATTGACCAATGCACGCGCAATACAAACCCGTTGTTTTTGTCCACCAGATAAGTTGTTAGCCTTATTATTGATTTTATCATCCAATTCAACAGCTTTCAGTGCTTCAAGCGCCATTTCTTTACGTTTGTTATTTGAAATACCACCGATTTTCAGCGGTAACATGACATTATTTAAAACTGTATCTTTAGAATTCATGAAAAATTGCTGAAATACAAAACCAAATTGTTTATTTCTTGTTTTATCTAACTCTTTTTTGCTGATGCTTGTTACATCTTGGTTATTTAATAAAATTTCTCCTGAAGTTGGTTTATCTAATAATGCCAAAATATGCATAAATGTCGATTTCCCTGAACCGCTTTTCCCAATGATTGCAACGGATTCACCTTCTTCGATTTTTAAATCCACACCTTTTAATGCATCAAATTTTGATTCATTACGGCCATAACTTTTCTTTATATTTCTTGCTTCAATTACAGACATGCTTTCCCCTCCATTGATTCTATCCACTTACTTTTTTTGTTATATAATACTTCGTTCACCCTTTTTTCATTTTACTCCCTTCTACACTATTCATTTTGCAGGAAGTTCTCTAACTTGTCATGGTACCTAAGACCTATCTCTTTGTTAGACCTAAGTCAAAAAAACGTTTACATAAAAAAACAAGCGGATCTGGCTAGAGAAACCAAATCAACTTGTTTTTTAATTATTTTATTAACGTGACTAAACGCAAAGCTCGCTTTGACGCTCGTCTTAGATTTCCACTCGCATGAGTCATCGCTTCTTCTAGCGTCATAACCTGATCGATGATCGGAACGATCACTGATATTCCCTCATCATAAAAACTGGACTCATCTCCTGAAAAACGACCAACAAAAGCAATGACTGGAATACCATATTTTTTGGCGATTCTTGCAATGCCAACTGGTACTTTTCCTTGTAAACTTTGGTTATCCATTTTCCCTTCACCCGTGACTACTAAATCAACTTGTTGAATCAACGTTTCCAGTCCCGTCTGCTCAGAAATAAAGTCAAAACCTGAACGTGAAGTACCCTTCAAAAAAATTCTGATTGCAAACCCCAGTCCTCCTGCAGCGCCATCTCCTGGAGCTGATGATTCACCTTTGAGTACAAGAGTTTGATAGTGTGTCATTGCCAGTTCATACTCATCTAATTCTGCTTTCTCTAGACCTTTTTGCTGTCCGAACATTTTAACTGCTCCATCTGGCCCAGTCAAAGGACTTTTCACATCTGCTGCAATCTGAAAATCGATCATTTGTATCCTAGGATCTAATCCCTCTTTTGAAATACTATTTATCTTAGCAAGACTACTACCTTTAGCTGACAACTTTTGATGCTCACTATCAAAAAATTCAATTCCTAATGCACTTAATAATCCCATACCACCATCTACTGTTCCAGTTCCACCCAAACCAATGACAATGGTTCGAGCACCTCGATCAATTGCAGCTAAGATCAACTGGCCAGTTCCATAAGAAGATGTGTTTTTGGGATGGGTTATAGCTGTGTCGTTTAAAAATTGAATACCAGAAGCCGCCGCCGATTCAATAACAGCCAGTTTTTCTGCCTCAAACCAACCAAAATAAGCCACAATCATTGAGCCGTCTAATGCTTGTACATGGGCTGCAACTTTTTGACCGTTATTATTTTTCACGACAGCCTCAACCGTTCCTTCACCACCATCGGCTATCGCAACTTGCTCAATGGTATGCCCTTCTTTTGTAACGACATCGGCAATGATTTGATTCGCTTCAATGCTGCTTAGAGATCCTTTCATAGAATCAATTGCTGTCAATATCTTCATCTTGCCCCTCTTTTCAAGAATGATGTGCTTTTTATTTTTCTAGCATTCGATAACCAATCCCAATCTCTGTCATAATATATTCTGGCTCGACTGGATTGTCTTCGATTTTTTTACGGATATTGGACATGTTCACCCTCAGTGTTTGGCTTTCATTACTATAGGGTCCCCACACTTTTTGAGAAATATACGTATGCGTCAATACTTTTCCAACATTTTCAGCAAGAACTTGGATGATCTTATATTCATTTGGCGTTAGATGGATCACTCGTCCCTCTTTACTAACAGTATGATGTTCGATATCGATACACAATTTGCCATTGATTATCTTTTTTACTTCAGTCAGATTCGCTCCATTTGTAGCATGCCTTAGAGCAGTTCTAATTCTGGCAAGTAATTCTGGCGTTCCGAAAGGTTTTGTAATATAGTCATCTGCCCCTAAATCTAGTGCCTCCACCTTATTGTCTTCATGATCACGAGCAGAAATAATGATGATCGGCACAGGTGAGGTTTCTCGGATTTTTTTCAACACTTCGATCCCGTCTTGATCGGGCAAACCTAGATCAAGCAAAATTAAATCAGCTGGCCACATCCGAAATGTTGAGAACCCTTCTAGTGCTGAATAAGCTAAACGGATATCATGCTTTTCTTTTTCCAACACTGCCCCAATAAATTCAGCAATCACATTATCATCTTCAATAATCAAAATCGTTGCCATTATTTTGTCTCCTTTCTTTCCAATGGTAAAGTAAAGGTAAATACTGCACCACCTTGTGGTCGATTAGCCACATTTAGTGTCCCATCATGGGCCATAATGATTGTTTTTACAATCGATAGGCCAATCCCCATACCGCTTTTAGAGTCAACAGGTGTATTTTGTTTGCTCATTCCATCAAATAGCAATTTGATCTGTTCGCTCGTCAATCCTTTTCCTTGATCGGCTACTTCAAAGGTCACATCTTTACTAGTAGCTGTAACGGCCACAAAAATCGGCGCATGACAATTTGAATGACGAATCGCATTTTCCATCAAGTTGAATAACACTTGCTCAATCAAAATCGAATCCATCGGCACCATAACAAATTCGTCTGGCAAGGTCACACTGATTTCACTTTCGGGATAACTCTTTTTAATACGCTGAATAGCGGATGAAACGACTTCTTCCGCCGCTTCTTTGCTTTTAGCCACTTTCATGGTTTCTTCATTGATACGGGTGATCGACAGTAGATTTTCCACCATGCGGATCAGCCAATCAGCATCATCTTTAATGCCTACAAGTAGTTTTCGCTTCGTTTCTTCTGGTAATTTAGTTGTCTCATGGTCATTTAAAATCGTTTCTACAGATCCAGAAATACCAGTTAATGGTGTTCTTAAATCATGAGAAATAGCTCGTAATAAATTCCCACGCATTCGTTCTTTTTCATTTTCAAATAGAATTTGTTGTCTTTCTGAAGTTAAGTTATTTTGTTCGATTGCTAATGAAAGCTGAGTAGAAATTAGTTCAATAAAGGTAATGATTTCGTCTGTGATTGGGTTTTCTTTACTTTTTTCAATTCCGATAACAGCTAAGGTCACACCATTTGATAAAACAGGTAAATATAAAGCTTTAGCCCCCATCAACGTATCGGTTCCATATCCTGCTTCTTTTTGATTAACAAAGACCCAATTGGCAACAGCTAATTCTTCTAGACTTCTTAATGGACCTTTGATTGGTGCTCCTGAAGGATTTTTAAGTTCTTCTTCTCCGTACAAGACGACTTCTCGGTCCAACATATTCGATAGATATTCAGCAGTCGTTGTTAAAATCTCTTTTTGATCATGTGTCACAAGATATTTCTTATTCAACTCATATAAAATTTCTAATTGATGCTCTCGTTTCATGGCATAAAAAGCTTGTTTTTTGATCTGCATCATTAAATTACTGACTAATAAGGCCACTAATAACATGAAGATCAACGTCACTGGGTATCCTTGTTTATACACCGTCAATGAATATAACGGCTCAACAAAAAACCAGTTAAACATCAGGACACTGGCAATCGATGCCAACGCTGCCCAAAGATATCCTGTGGTTAGTCGAGCAACCAGTAAGACAAACAGAATATAAATCAAAATCAAATTTTGATCCCCAATATGAAAATAAGAACCTAATTCAGAAAGTATTGTTGCTACAGTAAGTAAGCCACATGTCATATAAAAATCTTGCCACGTGAAAATACTTTTCAGATTCTTTTTCTTTGTTGCGTATTTATTCAATAAATACTTACTAGATTGGTATGGAACTAAATGAATGTCCACATCTGGAATGAATGCAACTAACTCATCTTCTAGATCAGGACGATATAAGCGTAGAAAACGTGACCGCTTGATGACTTTCCCCATCACTAGATCAGTAACGCCGCGCATTTTCACATACTGAACAATTGTTTCTCGTTGGTTATCACTTTCTAAAGTAACGACTTCGCCACCTAGTTTTGTAGCTAACTTCGAATTTTCGGATTCAGCATGTTCAGACGTATCCTCCAAAATTTCTAAGGCGATCCATTCTGTGCCCAAAGCTTGTGCTAAACGAGCCGTCCAACGTAAACATTTTTTGGTCATATCTGGATTTTTTTCGTCAATGATCGTCAATAACTTAGAATGAATCCCTGTACTTTTTTGTGTTTCTTGCTGATTTGTCGTATTGATATGATCTGATGCTTTACGAATCGCAAGACCTCTCAATAACGTCAAATTATCTGTGGTAAAAAAATTTGCCATTGCTTTTCTAGCATTTTCAGAGTGATAGATTTTTCCTTGTTTCAATCGATCAAGTAATTCTTCTGTTTCAATATCAACAACTTTTAGTGAGCTCGTTTCAAAAAATGTATCTGGAACTGTTTCTGAAATATGCACACCTGTAACTTGTTCAACAACGTCATTCAAACTTTCGATATGTTGAACATTGACCGTTGTATAAACATCAATGCCAGCTTTTAATAACTCTTCAATATCCTGATATCTTTTTCTATTTCTGGCACCAATAGCATTCGTATGGGCCAATTCATCCACCAAAATAATATCTGGTTTTTCTTGTAGTGCCGCATCCACATCAAATTCATTGATCGTAATGCCTTTGTACTCATATTTTTTTGTAGCTAAAGCAGGAAGGCCATTCACTAATGCTTGTGTTTCAGGGCGAGCATGGGGTTCCACATAGCCAATCAGCACTGTTTTCCCTTCTTCTTGTTGTTCATGGGCTTCTTTAAGCATCGCATAGGTTTTTCCCACACCTGCTGCATAACCGAAGAAAACCTTCAGTCTACCAGACCTCAGGCTTTGTTCGTTCTTCTTCCATTTTGCTAAAAGTTGTTCTGGATCTAAACGTTCCTCTTCCACTTTTTGCTCCATCCTTTATTCTTAGGTGAGACAGAAGTGTTCAACTCCAAGAATTATGAAGGTGTTGCTTCTGATCCTACCATTTATTCAGACTCATCCAGCATTTGATTCACACCCAAAACATTCACACGTTGTGACGTGATTGTGCCAATTTTGATGCCAGTGATGTTTTGTTTGATTATAGCACGGACATCATCTTTTTTCATATTTCTGGCTGTAGCGATTCGCTCACTTTGAAAAAGGGCTCCTTCAATTGAAATTTCAGGATCGACACCACTAGCTGAAGCTGTTACTAAATCGACAGGAATATCTGTTCCATCGATTTTTTCTACTCGCTGTTCGACACGCTCTTTTTGTTCTTTTGAAACGGGTGATAATTGACTTACCTCTGTAGGGCGTCCTTGGAGATATTGTTCTCCTTCAAACTTCTGACCGATCAATTTGGACCCGATCACAACTTCTTTCCCAGCTTCTTGTTTTTTGACTAAACTGCCGTTAGCTTGAGCTGAAAAGACAACTTGTCCAACAAGTGTGACTGCAACTGTATAAACTACACCGCACAATAAAGTAAATACTAGAATACTTTTTAATGATGCAATCATTATTTTTTTCACGGTTCTTCTCTCCTAACGTTTAAGGCTGAACAGGCTCATCAGCTTCGTCTGAAAAATAGAAAAAATCGATTGTGGCGCCTTTTGACACACTCTATTTTTATCTTTTTTCCGAGGAGCTAGCCTGTAAAGCTAGATATTTTAAAAGTGTAATGGACTTGATTTGTTTTGACCGAAAATGGAAGCAATGTTCCTTTTAGTCACTTCGCGCAACAAGCCGTTGTAAAACAAGTCAATTAATATAAAACAACTGTCAAAAGGATATCGATCAATTTGATTGCGATAAAAGGTGCCACGACACCGCCCAATCCATAAACTAATAAATTGTGGCGTAAAATCTGACTCGCTGGTTTCTCTTTATAAGACACACCTTTTAAGGCCAACGGAATCAACGCTACAATAATCAGCGCATTATAGATGATTGCTGATAATATTGCCGTTGTTGGGCTCGTTAATCTCATGATGTTCAACGCATCCAATGCAGGATAAATACTGAAAAACAACACAGGAATGATCGCAAAGTATTTCGCAATGTCATTAGCAATACTAAAGGTTGTTAAGGCTCCACGGGTCATCAATAATTGCTTACCGATTTTTACAATACTGATCAATTTGGTTGGACTGGAATCTAGATCGATCATATTGCCCGCTTCTTTGGCTGCTTGCGTTCCTGTATTCATCGCCACTGCCACGTCTGCTTGAGCTAAAGCTGGCGCATCATTTGTGCCGTCTCCAGTCATGGCAACTAAGTGTCCTTTTTCTTGATAGTCACGAATCAAACTCATTTTATTTTCTGGTGTTGCTTCTGCTAAGAAATCATCTACTCCTGCTTCTGCTGCAATGGCAGCAGCCGTCATTGGGTTATCCCCAGTGATCATAATGGTTTTGATCCCCATTTTGCGCATATCATCGAATTTCTCTTTTACACCATTTTTCACGATGTCTTTTAAGTAAATGACGCCGTAAACTTGATTGTTTTTAACTACTACTAGCGGTGTTCCACCTTCATTGGCTACCCGTTGAACAATCGCATCACATTCTTCTGGATATAGACTACCGTTTTCTTCCACATATTTCTTCATTGTATCGGCGGCACCTTTACGGATTTCATCGCCTTGATAGTTGATACCGCTCATTCGTGTTTTGGCTGTAAACTCAATAAATTCGACTTCAACATCATTTAATTCTCGACCACGGATATCAAATTTTTCTTTCGCCAAAATTACGATACTTCGTCCCTCAGCTGTTTCATCTGCTAAAGAAGAAAGTTGCGCCGCATCCGCTAAGTCGTATTCTTTAATGCCTGTCACTGGAATAAATTCGCTAGCACGGCGGTTTCCTAATGTTATGGTTCCTGTTTTATCCAATAACAAAATATCAACGTCACCGGCCGCTTCGATTGCACGCCCACTCATCGCAATAACATTTTCTTTATTCAACCGACTCATCCCGGCAATCCCAATGGAAGAAACCAGTGCACCGATAGTTGTTGGTGCTAAACAAACAAGTAAAGCAATGATCACGGTTAAAGATAACGCAGAACCTGTTCCTACTAACTCGCTTGAGAATTTCGTAAACGGCAGCAACGTCGCCGAAACCACTAAGAAAATAATCGTTAGCATAATCAAAATAATTTGTAAGCCGATTTCATTCGGTGTTTTCTTGCGTTCTGTTCCTTCGACCATGGAAATCATTTTGTCTAAGAAAGACTCACCATTTTCAGCCGTCACTTTGATCACAAGATAATCTGATACAACCGTTGTTCCACCGGTTACCGCACTACGGTCACCACCTGATTCACGAATTACTGGAGCCGATTCACCTGTAATAGCACTCTCATCTACAGAAGCTGCTCCATCTATCACATCACCATCCATTGGAATTTGTTCGTTGACCGCAACATAGACAAGGTCGCCTTTTTTTAGTTCGGATGATTTGATTTGTGTAAATTTTTGATTCTTTACATCATCTAATGAATTGACTTTATGTGCTGTAACGTCTTTTTTAGCTTGTTTCAAACTTTCAGCTTGTGCTTTTCCGCGTCCCTCAGCAATTGCTTCAGCAAAGTTAGCAAATAAAATCGTCAGCCATAAGATAATGGCGATCGCTAAGATGAAAAATGGATTCGCATCTGTATAACCAAAGAATGTTAAGACATAAAGTATGGTCGTTAAGATCGCTCCTGTATAAACCACCAGCATCACTGGATTTTTGACTTGAATGTTTGGCGCAAGTTTTTTAAAAGAAGATTTAAATGCATCCATATAAACACTGCGCTTGTTTTGCGTATTTTTCAAAAGAATCCCCTTCTTTTTCTTATTTTGTAATGAAGTGTTCTGCAATTGGCCCCAATGCCATTGCTGGTAAGAAGCTCAATGCCCCAATAACTAAAATCACAATGATCAACATTGTTACGAACGTTGCATTTGTTGTTGAAAGTGTGCCTGATCCAGTTGCTACGATTTTCTTTTTCCCTAAATTAGCAGCAAGATAAATGATCGCAAGCATTGGAATAAAGCGAGAAAGGATCATGATCGTACCACCTAAAATATTTAAAAAAGTTGTATCTGCAGTCAATCCAGCAAAAGCACTACCGTTATTGTTCGCTAAAGAAGAGAACCCATACAGGACTTCAGAAAATGCATGAGGACCTGAATTCGTCAACCAACTCATTGCTTGCGGATTTAAAATAAATAACATGGTTCCAAGTAAAGTTAAAAGAAGTGGTGTTAAAATCACTAAGCAAACCATTTTCATATCAAAAGGCTCGATTTTTTTCCCTAGATATTCCGGTGTACGTCCAACAAGTAAACCTGCAATAAAAATCGCTAGCAAGATGAACGCAATCATGCCATACAAACCGCTACCTGTACCGCCGAAAATAATTTCACCTAACTGCATCAAGAACATTGGTATCAATCCGCCCAGAGGCATAAAACTGTCTAACATGGCATTGATCGAACCGTTAGAAGCAGCTGTCGTACTTACTGCCCAAAGACTAGACCAACCAATACCAAAACGCATTTCTTTTCCTTCTAAGTTCATTTGACCCAGCACATGATTAAACTGTGGTCCATAATACTCACTCAAGGTTACACCGATCATCGCCGCGATTAAAAATCCAAGTGAAACAATCATGATCGTTCTGCCTTGTTTCCAATCCTTAACGAATAATCCGAATGCAACGATCAAAGCGGCTGGAATCAATAGAATCGAAATATTTTCAACAAAGTTACTGATCAAGTTTGGGTTTTCAAACGGATACGTAGAGTTTCCACCATAAAAACCGCCGCCGTTCGTTCCTAATTGTTTGATTGCTACTTGACTGGCTACTGTTCCTAAAGGTAAAAAGATTTTTTGGCCTAGCTCTAAACTTGTTGTTTCAACAGAACCAGCAAATGTTTGCACCACACCTTGAGAAATCAAGATCAATGAAACAATAAATGACAATGGCAATAAAACATATAAGGTAATTCTCGTTAAATCTTGCCAGAAATTTCCAATATATTTTGTTGTTCGATTGGTAAATCCTCTCAATAAAACAAACAATACAGCAATACCCACCGCTGCTGATACAAAGTTTTGAACCGTCAACCCGAAAGCTTGCGTAAAGATCGATAAGGTATCTTCTCCAGCATATGCTTGCCAGTTCGTATTGGTTACAAAACTTGCAGCTGTATTAAAAGCCAGCGAAAAGCTAGTACCCGGAAGTTTTTCTGGGTTTAGCGGTAAAAACTGTTGCCCCATCATCATCGCCATAAGCAATATCAGAGAAAAAATACTAAAAAACAAAACGCTGAAACTATATTGTTTTGCATTCATTTCTTTTTGAGCAGGTGTTCCTAAAAACTGGTAAATTTTTTCTTCGACTGGATTGATGATTTTCGTCAATATCGTTTTTTGTCCAGTCATGATTTTATGAATATAAAAGCCTAGCGGAATTGCTAAACCGATCAATACAATAAAAAAGATAGCTTGCTGAATAAAAATAGCGCTCACTGTTGATCCCCCCAAAATAGTTCATAGAATAAATAAATTAGCAGTAATGCTGCAATAATGCCGGAAATAATCGTCATCAAAATTCCTCTCCTTCATTTGATAAAAGTATGATATCAAATTCTGTATAAAGATAGTGTTAAAGTTGGCGTTGTTTCTTTATACAATCTTTATACGTGAAGAAAACAAGGTTTAAGTACGCAAAAAAAAACTCTAAAAACATCTTCTAGAGTAGCTTTTTAAATAATTAATCTCTTTTGTTTTTATTACACAGAGGAAAACAAACGGTGATTTCAAGTGATCAAAATAATGGATTTATGCATAATATAGCGTATTTTACCTTGTCGCCTATCTTACAGTCTTGCGACTGAACGGAGGTGTCCTCTTTATGTTTTTAGCGTTTATCTGTCCACTTCTTGTTGGGATCTTGATCTCGTTATTCGAGTGTTGGTTAAATAACAAATACAAGAAGTAACAGAAAATAAGGCGACATTAGCCAAAAAAGCCCCTGGAGATCACACTCTCCAGGGGCTTACTCTTTATGTTTTTTATTAGCAACACCATTATACCATGAGACAATCCTTGATATCAAGAACAAAAAAGTATTTCTTACAATAGTTTTTCGATATCATCCGCAATTTTTACTGGCTCCACAGTCGGTGCAAAACGTTTTACAACATTTCCCTCACGGTCAACTAAAAACTTAGTAAAGTTCCACTTGATTGCGCCTCCTAGAAGTCCACCCTTTTCACCTTTCAAAAAATCGTACAACGGGTCAGCGTTCTCACCGTTTACATCGATTTTTCCAAATGTTTGAAAAGTCGTTTGGTAGGTCAACTGACAAAAATCACTGATTTCTTGATTGGTTCCTGGCGCTTGATGACCAAATTGATTACAAGGAAAATCTAGAATTTCTAACCCTTGCTCACGGTATTTTTTATACAATTCTTCCAAGCCTTCGTACTGAGGCGTAAAACCACAACCTGTCGCTGTATTTACGATCAAGAGTACTTTTCCCCGATAATCTTCCATTGAAACAGTTTCATTTGCAGTCGTTTTTACCTGATAATCATAAATACTCATTTTACTTCTTCCTCTCCAGTTGCCTATCTTAACTAAATACTAGCTAGTAGAAGTCTATTCGTCAAGAAAACAAACTCTGTTTCTCATCGTATCGGCGTCAACTCTAACAGCACGATCCCATTTGTATCTAGTGTCACATAATAATTAAAGTCATCATCGATGTGCGTATCAAAGACTTTGATCTTCGGGCGAGTACTATCAACAATATATTTTTGTGTTTCTAAATCAAGCGCTTCAGCATTTCTGAACTCTTCATACGTGTAAAATAACGCTCCATTATGACGATTAAAGTCAATTTGCTTAATCTGATACGGCGCTGATTTAATCGCTGCTAGTTCAATCTCAAAGGTCACCGCCTGGCTTTCAAGAAATGCCTCTTCTGAAGAAAGATGAGGGTCAAAATAATTCGTATTAAACAATAATAATTGATATTTCCCATCCAAATAAGTCAGCAAATATTCTTCCCCTTGTGCCAAAACCTTCCCTTCCATCCTTCTCGCTAGCCACAAACAAAAATAGACAGGTCTTTTTCCACTGTAAAAATGGAATAGTTCCAAGCCATCATTTTTCAACGGACGTTCTTGTGTTTGTTTCTCATACAACTCGATATTCAGCCAAAATCCAAACCCAGACACTAACAGATCCAACATCAAAAGATCTTTTAAAATAATTGCCCCTCTAAAGAAAGTGCCATTACTATTTCTAGTCATTCCGGTCAAGGTATTCCATTCCGTAAGATAAAGCGGTAATTTGATTTCGTATTCTTTTAAAATATGCTTGATATGCAAGGTTTTATTCAACACATATTGGTGATAATTTTTTAAATCGGGAAACGTGCTGTCTAAATTTTGAAACACATAATTTGGCTCCGCAGAAAATGACAAAAAATCACAATTTGCAGCAATCGTCTCGCAAAAAAATTGCGTTTGCTGCGGATCATTTTGCTCAAAAAATGGATCAGGTGAAGGAATTTCTGCGCCTACTGCTATTTTAGGAGCGATCTCAAATAGACTTCTTTTTACTTCGAGAAATACAGGATAGTACTCCGCAAGGTTTTGTTCTTTAAATAGACAATTAATCTTCCATTGCTCCGTCATTTTTGCCCCGAATTTATTTTGAACATGACAAAAGAACTTACGGTAAATATCTTTCACACTAACACTCAACTCTTTAAATTCTACAAGAGATAATTGATAAAAAATATTTAACCGAGCCTCTTCTAAAAATGTCAAAACATAGTCCCACTCTTCAAATGCGGGAAATGAATTCATCATTGCTTCTTGATGGATCTGAACCGATAGTGGAATTTGTGTAAATAGAGTTTGGATGCTAATATACTTGATCCCAATTTGCTTTTTTATGTCCAGAATTTCAGCTTGGATCTTCTTAGAAGCTAAAGCTTCCCATGATCCAACATGTATAATTACATCTTTTTTTAAATAATCAGATTCAAATTGCTCCGTTGTGATATGAAGCTGTTTCGTCTTTAATGATAATTCTGATGGTCGAGCTTCTTCTAACCCCGTTTGAATATAGCTGTACAATGGTACCAAGATTTCTTTGATCTGAAGTTCAGTTGTTTGGATTACTTGATTGATCTTCTGTGGTGCTTGCGTTTCTTCTAAGTGTGAGGAACGATAACTAGTTGGCGAATCATTAAAGATCTTTTTAAAGTGTTGACGATAGGTTTTACTATTGCTAAAACCGCTATCTAAAGCAATTTGCTCAATACTTTTTTTCGTATACAAAAGCTCTGATAAACTATGCTTTACACAAATCGTCCGCACATAATGAGAAAAGTAGTCCCCTGTTTCCTTCTTAAAAAATTTCGATAACGAGGATTCTGACATAAAAAAATGTTCCGCTACATCAGATAAGAGAATCCCTTCGTGATAATGTACTTCGATATATTCCAAAATCTCTCTTAATTTTTGATTATCAGAAGGGTGATATTCGGTCACTTCTTCTTTTTGAAAATGATGAACGAGAGATAAAATGATCTGTGTTAAAAACAAAGTGATTTTGAGCCTTTTGGAAGGATCGTCGCTAAATTCAACTAAACATAACTCAGCAACTTGTCTTCTTAAAGCTGCGATCGCCTGCATCTTCCCATGCTCTTTTTGAATCGGTGTACAGTCAAAACGAGTATAGAAAAAAGCGGGAAATTGAGCCGCAAAAAAAACACTGTTGATTCTCAATTCTAAATAAGAACAGCTTTGTGATGAATTCGCGGTCATAAAAAGATGATCCCCAGTATTGACCACAACCAGTTCACCTGCACTCACTTGATTCGTTATTTCCTCTATCGTTATAAACATGCTGCCTTTTAAAACAATCAAAATCGTCGTTTCCTTGCATAAGGCAGTCTGTTCTGTTAATAGCTGTTGATAATTGATCTGATAATTTTCATTTACAATCATTTAATGACCTCTTTTATTTATTCTCTTCTTATTATAGCACTAGAAATAGAAAATATCGTCTGTTAGATAGCCTTTTATTTTCCTTCCTATATATTCCAAAAGGGATTTCTGGAATTTAGAAATTCCTATCATTGTGAACTTTTTAATTAAGCATACAATATGAAGTGTAATTGAAAGGAGAATATAAGATGGACGATTTACGTACACAACTATTCACATTGCTTCAACAAAAAGAAGCTGACATGATCAAGATTCGCCGACATTTTCATGAGAATCCAGAACTATCTTTTCATGAGACTGAAACGGCAAAATACATTGCTGATTTTTACGCTGGCAAAGAGTGCGATGTTCAAACAAATGTGGGCGGCGGTAACGGTATTTTAGTCGATATTCATGGTGGTAAAAAAGGCCCGTTCTTAGCGATTCGAGCTGATTTCGATGCCTTGCCGATTCAAGAAGATACAGGATTGCCATTTGCTTCCAAAACACCAAACGTCATGCATGCCTGCGGACATGATGGTCACACTGCCTATATGATGATTTTAG
This sequence comes from Enterococcus sp. 7F3_DIV0205, assembly GCF_002141365.2. NCBI lineage: Bacteria > Bacillati > Bacillota > Bacilli > Lactobacillales > Enterococcaceae > Enterococcus > Candidatus Enterococcus palustris. Next base: position 3,175,331 of record NZ_CP147244.1, on the reverse strand, counting down.
CGGATTCATTGATTGAACTAAAAGATCAATTAGCTGGAACGATTCGTGTGATTCATCAACCAGCAGAAGAAGTACCGCCAGGTGGTGCAAAAGGAATGATCGAGGCTGGTTGTCTAGACGGAGTAGATCATGTTTTAGGAATTCACGTGATGAGTATGATGCCGCTTGGTGATGTGCTTTATCATCCAGGTTCTGTTCATACAGGTCGGGCAACCTTTAAGGTTATTATGCAAGGAAAAGGTGGTCATGGTTCTACACCGCAAGATGCTAACGATACAATCGTAGCTGCCTCTCAATTTGTCACAGCCGTTCAAACTATTGTCAGTCGCAGAATCGATCCATTTGATACTGCAACTGTTACGATCGGTTCATTTGACGGTAAAGGTTCAGCCAATGTCATCAAAGATTCTGTGACATTAGAAGGCGATGTTCGAATCATGAAAGAAGAAACACGTGCAATCGTTGAAAAAGAATTTAAACAAATTTTAGATGGGATCTGCCGTACATTCGGAATCAGCTATGAACTTGATTATACCAATGACTATCCTGTCTGTGTCAATGATGCCAAGACCACTGAAATGGTCGCAAAAGCCTTATCTGAAGCACAAATACCCGAAGTGAAGCAATTGATCGAATGCGGTCCTCAAACCCCTTCTGAAGATTTTGCTTATTACGCAAAAGAACGTCCAAGCTGTTTCTTTTTCGTTGGTGCTCATAAAGAAGGAACACCAATGTATCCGCATCATCATCCAAAATTTTATATTGATGAAGATTGTTTATTGATCGCTGCCAAATCAATGGGTGCAGCAGTTTTACATTATTTATTTGAAGGAGTTTAATCATGAAAGCAACAACACATACAGCAGCAAATGCTGCAACATATAAAGGGACAAATAAATTACTGATAGGAATCGTATTAAGTGTTTTGACCTATTGGTTGTTTGCCCAATCTTTACTAAATATGGCGCCAGCCGTTCAAAGTGACTTAGGTGTTTCTTCTGGCGTTTTAAACATAGGAATTTCCATGACTGGTTTATTCTCAGGTATTTTTATCGTTGTAGCTGGAGGCCTAGCAGATAAGCTGGGTAGAATGAAATTAACGTATATCGGTCTTATTTTAAGTGTTATTGGGTCAGGGGCTTTAGTCATTGCACACGGACCTGTTTTATTTGTCGGTGGACGGATTTTACAAGGTTTATCAGCTGCTTGTATCATGCCTGCTACAATGGCTTTAGTTAAAACATACTACGAAGGAAAAGATCGGCAACGTGCTTTAAGTTACTGGTCAATTGGTTCTTGGGGCGGTTCTGGTTTATGTTCGTTCTTCGGTGGTGCCATTGCTAGTTCTTTAGGTTGGCGTTATGTCTTTATTTTTTCAATCATCGTTTCAATTTTAAGTGCATTATTGATTTTTGGTACACCCGAAAGCAAGGTTGAATCTAATAGTAATAGTAAATTTGATTCAATCGGTTTACTTTTGTTTATCGTTTCAATGGTTGCCTTGAACGTTGTCGTTTCTAAAGGGTCAGAATTAGGCTGGACTAGTCCCATTGTCCTTATCTTAGCGGCAGTAGTTATCATTGGATTGATTGCTTTTTATAAAGTAGAACAAGCAATGGATAATAGTTTTGTAGAATTTTCTTTATTTGAAAACCGCGGCTACCTTGGTGCAACGATTTCAAATTTCTTGTTAAATGCGGTTGCCGGTACTTTGATCGTAATCAACACTTATGTCCAACAAGGGCGTGGTCTTTCTTCTGCTAAAACAGGGATGTTATCGATCGGTTACTTGTGTCTAGTTTTGATCACGATTCGCATCGGTGAAAAATTATTGCAAACGATCGGCGCAAAAAAACCAATGTTATGGGGCACGATTCTTTCTGGTACTGGTGTTGGTTTGATGGCTTTAACTATGGTTACAGGAACTGCATACTTTGTCTTAGTTTTTATTGGCTACAGTTTATTCGGAATGGGTCTAGGTATGTATGCAACACCATCTACTGATACTGCGATTTCCAGTGTACCGAATGAAAAGGCCGGTGTAGCTTCTGGTATTTATAAAATGGCCAGCTCACTTGGCGGAGCATTAGGAGTAGCCATTTCTGCTGCTGTCTATAACGGCTTTAGTGCTGGAGGAAATTATACTCAAGGAGCTACATTCGGCTTACTGACAAATATTCTTTTCTGCGTTTTAGCTTTAGGTTCTATCGTATTTATTATTCCAAAAGAAAAACAAGTATAAGGAGAGAAACTATCCATGAATAATCAAGAAGCATTACAATTATTAAAAGAAGTTGTTCAAATCAAAAGTATTTTAGGAAAAGAAAAACTAGTTGCCGATAAACTACAAACGCTCTTTGAACAGTATGATATTCCTTGTGAACAAGTTGAATATAGTGAGGGACGTAATCAGTTAGTTGCTACATTAAAAGGCAATGAAGCAGGTCCTGTCTTAGGTTTTTCAGGCCATATGGATGTCGTTCCTGTAGGCGAAATCCCTTGGGAGGAAGATCCATTTGCAGCAATTGAAAAAGATGGTTTACTTTATGGACGCGGCACATGCGATATGAAATCAGGCTTGATCGCAGCTGTTGTTGCGATGATTCGTTTAAAAGAAGCAGGTGCTAATTTCAAAGGATCAGTCAAACTCTTAGCTACTGTGGGAGAAGAAACTAGTGCTATCGGTTCTGGTCAATTAGTCGACAAAGGCTATGCCGATGATCTAGACGCATTAGTGATCGGTGAACCAACAAATGTTGAAATTGGTGTAGCGCACAAAGGTGCTTTATGGCCTCGCATCACAACTTACGGGAAAACAGCGCATGGCTCAATGCCAGATCAAGGAGTAAATGCGATTGAGCATATGCTTTTAGTTTTAAATGCCTTTAAAGAAACGTTTGATTTCTCTCAATCTGTGGATGAATTAGTGGGTGCATCGACTTCTAGCCTAGATATTATCAATGGCGGCAATGGTACAAATGTTGTACCCGATAAATGTACAGTAGAAATCGACATTCGCACAATCAAAGCACAAGATCACACTGAACTGAAACAACAATTCAAAGACATGTTGGATAAATTAACAGCAACAGTACCAGATTTTAAAGCCGAAATTGAATTCATCAATGATTTACCCTCAATGAAAACTGAACTTGACGATCCATTCACTGTCTTAACACAAAAAGTCGTTTCAAAAGTGACAGATAGCCCAGCTAATACATTTGGTATGACAGGTTATACCGACGGCTCTCAATTTGGACGAGTAAAAAAAGAGTTCCCAATTTTGATCCTCGGTCCAGGTGAAACAAAATACGCACATCAACCGAATGAATTCGTTGATATTAATGATTTTTATCAAATGATTACAATCAATGAAACTCTTGCAAAAGAATTTTTGAAATAAACAATAAAAAAAGTCGAAATGAACTTCAGTCCGTTCATTTCGACTTTTTCTATCGTTTTCAACTCCACTCAAATTTCAAATAACTTTTTCGTCAATCTTTCCAATTCTCCTATTGCTGGAAACTGCGAAACCTTGATACTTAGGCACCCTTCAAGTGGTACTAACATTACGTGGTTATAAATAATCACGTTGATTCCTTCTTTTTTTACATACTCTTCTGTAATTTTTTCATTAAAAACCCAGACAACATCAAAATTACTTGGAATTCTCTTTTTTAAAAGAGCAATCAAATGTTGTACATAACAGGCTTCACCAGAAATACTTAAAAGAATTTTTTTATTATTTTCGATCGTCGTGTCGATTAAATATGAACTAAAAAGTAAACTCAGGTTGGTCGCTACATCCTCTGGATAAAGCAACTTCGCATCATGTGTTAATTGAACTTGTTTTAATTTAGTCAAACAAGCTTGATAAATCTCAGGAAATTCTGTTTTTGCATACTGATTTAATTCAAATGAGTTTCTTTGAAACAGCGGTGTTATTCTGGATAATAAGCTGATATTTTCCAAAAATGAATTCACACAATGATACATCTCTTCGCTTTTTAATGGATCTAAAGGAATCGTTCCTTCAAAATCAAAGATCGCATTATACTTATTCTCATAATTAGATTTTCGTGTCAGATTGATCGAATAAATTTCCCCTTCAGGAGGCAAATAGATCACACTTGCCAAGGTTGTTATATAAGCATAAATATGTTCTTCATAAGGTAGATTTTCTATTGAAAAATACTTTTTCATCAATTGGTCATAAATCTCAGAAAATACGTCAAAACGCTTTGTCATAGGATATTTTTGTGTAGGATCTTGTTTTTTTGGCATATATAATTGCTTGTTGACTCTTTGTAAGATCACATGATGCCATAACTTCGCCCGATTAGCATCCAATGTTAAAACTCTTTGGTACTTTTTTAAAAATGCTTCCTGAAACTCATAATAAAATTTTTGTACCATTGTATCTAAGTGAATATCTTCTTCTCTCCATCCACGCTGACTTGTATAATCAAAATAGAGATACCGAATATTCGCTTCCTCACCAACCAAAGCTAGAAAAGGAGACAATTGTAAGGTTAGGTTATATCGTTCCAATACTTCAGTCAGACTAGGTAAATAGCGTCTTAATGTACGTTCTGATAGCCAAATACGTTCACACCAAGTTTCGATAGAATATTCTTCACCATCCAAAAGAGCACTCAATAACGTAAAAAGCGGTTGTTGATCAATGATATCTGATAAGACTTCTTCAATCGTATAGGTGCTATCTCGATTAAAAATAATTGTTTCTTTTTTCACTTGCACAAAACCATCTATCACGGGGCTATATTCTTGTAGCAGCTCTAAATCACTCTTTAACGTCTTTTTAGTCACACCTAAACTATCTGCCACATCTTCCATTGTTAATAAATCAGACGTATCCGCCAAAAAATAAATCAACTGAATCAATCGGATCGCTTTTTTGTCTGTTACTAAATCTATATACAATTTCCGCATGCTTTTTCCCCCTTAGGTGTGTCGTTCAGTTTAGTTATCTTTATTGAAAATACCTAGTAATAGTATAGCATGCGCGCTTTTAAAAGACGCCTGATATGATTCTTTTCCTCTTATAAAAGTGGGGCAAACAAGCCGCATATTTTGCCTTTGATTTTTTGCCAAGTGCTTCTTTGTGCTAATTCAAGCGCGGTTATTTTTCTAGCATTGATTTTGTCCTTTTTAAAATCAGCTGTTAATTTTTGAATCGCTTGTCCACTATACAAAATGGCAGACACTTCGTGGTTGATATCAAAACTACGAATATCAAAATTAGTTGAACCGATCGTGGCAACTTTTTCATCAATAATCATTATTTTACAATGTAAAAAAGCTGTATTATCATACTTATAAACATGAATGCCCGCACTAACTAAAGCTTCTAAGTAAAAGTCATTTCCATAATAAGAAAGTTTTCTGTCACCTTTCCCTGGAATGATAATTTCCACTTTGATTCCATTGCGAGCTACTCTTCTTAGCAAAGCCAGCATCTCGTCATCAGGAACGAAATATGGGCTTGCGATAGAAATTTTTTCCGTAGCCGAGTCCATCAAATTAAAAAGAACATCACGAACTACTCGCTCTTGATCGTAGGGTCCGCCATAAATCACTTGTCCTTCGTCATTTCCTTCCTCAATAATCGGAAAGTAATCTTCTGTCATAAACTCACTGGCGCTTCCATGACTGTTTTTCATATACAACCAATCATATAAGAACGCTTCCTGAAGTTCTGTAACTAACGCCCCTGTTACTTGCAAGTGTGTATCCCGCCAATGAGAAAACTTTGATGTGATTCCTAAGTATTCATTTCCAACATTTAAGCCTCCAGTGAAACCAACTTTGCCGTCTATGACGATCACTTTCCTATGATTGCGCCAATTCGCCCTAGCAATGTGATAAAACGATCGAATCGGATTAAAAATTTCTACTTCTATCTGGGCAGCTTTTAAAGAATCCAAATACTCATCAGATAATTTAACTGAACCTAAGCCGTCCACTCCAAATCGAACCTGCACGCCTTCCGCTGCTTTCCTTATCAGGATATTTCTAAGTTTATCAGCAAGTTCATCCTCTTTGATTATAAAATAAAACAAATGTATATGATGTTCCGCTTTGTTTAATGCCGAAAAAATCGCTGTAAATGTCTCTTCTCCATCCGTTAGTACATCAAACCGATTGCCACCCAACACTGCTTTTCCAGACAACTGTTTGTTTTTTTCTTCTACATTACTTAAATGCTCAAGATCCTTCGTTTCTAAATTCTGAACATAGTAAATCAAGGCTTCTTGTTCTCGCTTTTGAATCGCATTGCTTTTTAGATTCTTCCGTCCAAAAAAAAGATACAGAAATAGCCCCACAATTGGTACAAAATACAAAGTCAGCACCCAAGCTATTTTTACGCTCGTCACATCTGTTCGTCTAAAAACAATGTAGATACTTAATAAAATCGACAGCAGCTCAAACAATGTGAAAATAATCAACATAAACTGCGGGAAAAATATGAAAATCGTACCTAATGTGAGTAACGTAACAAATAAAATGATACAAAACTGCCGTACTGTTTGATTCATGATTACCCTCCTCTAAAAAATAATTATTCTATCGATTTCATCTAAAGAACACTATAATTCTTTTACACAAAAAACTTATTTATTCATTATAATAACGAATTAAAATCCAATAATACAGGCATTTTTTTCACTTTAAGGGAAAATGTTGCCAGATACACATCAAGTATTGCACTAATCCCTTGCGGTTATTGGGTTCTAAGATAAAAAAATTATAATAATGGCAAAAAATGCCAATTCACTACTTTTTTTGCCATTCAATTTAACAACTTCCCGTGATAAATTTGTGATATAGAAAACAAGCAGGGAAAATAGACACTGCTCAAAAAATACCACATCCTATTTTCCTGTCAAAGCTAGCTGAACTCATTACGCTTTTATAAAAGGGAGGGTTAAACATGAAAATAGAGCAGTATTTCTCTTACGGATACCTTTTTGAAGCCATACTATTGAATAAGCATGGCGAAACGATTGCAAAACAATTTGTTTCTATGGAATCACATGAAGAAATTGCTATGGAAAAAATTATTTGTCACATTTCTTTGTTGCAAGATTTTAAGTTACATCAGATCAGATTGATTGATGAAATTTGGATGGTTAAGGAATAAAAATAGGCATAAATAAGAAAGGATGTTTTTAAATGAATAAAAAAAGATTAGTTGATACATTTACTGAGTTAGTCGAAGTAGCATCAATTTCTCGTCAAGAAGGGGCATTTGTTCAATTATTAAAAGATAAACTAACAACATTAGGTTTAATAGTCTATGAAGATAATTCTATGGAGACAACAAAACTTGGAGCAAACAATTTAATCGCAAAACACGCTGGAAATTTAGCTAAAGAGCCAATCTTTTTTTCTTGCCATGTGGATACCGTAGAGCCTGGTGAAAATATTGAAGTAGTCGAAAAAAACGGTATTCTTTACTCTAAAGGCGAAACGATTTTAGCCGCAGACAATAAAGCTGGCATCGCGATTCTTTTAGAAATGATGGAAACAATTCTAGAAAACAATATCGAAACAGGCCCAATCGAGTTGGTCTTTTCCCCTGGTGAAGAAATCGGTTTGATTGGAGCAGCAGCATTGGATATGTCATTGATCGATTCAACATTTGGCTACGTATTTGATAATTCTGGTCCAGCTGGACACGGAATTGTTGCCAGCCCTTTCTTATATATGTTCGACATCGAAGTGACAGGAAAAGCGGCACACGCAGGTTTAGAACCAGAGAAAGGAATTTCTGCCTTTACAATTGCTCAGACTGCGCTTGAAGCCATTCCATTCGGCCGACTTGATGAACACACTACTTCAAATATCGGAAAAATTGCTGGTGGCGCTGGTGTCAATGTCGTGATGGAGCATTTGACAATCCAAGGAGAAGTAAGGTCGATCTCAGATGAAACAGCACGTGCCTTTCTTGCTTCGTTAGAACATGCATTCCAACAAGCTTCAATCCAGTATGGCGGTAACTTCACTCTTTCTGTTGATCAAAAAGCAACTGGTTTTCATTTAGCTGACAATTCTGATCCTTTTAGAATTGCTAAAGCCGCAACAAGTAAAATTGGTCGTACCTTTATCCCTGAAATTAGCGGTGGCGGCAGTGATGCCAATATCTTTAATGCTCATGGTAAACCAACATTGAATCTATCCATTGGATACGAAGAAATCCATACAGTCAATGAATACATCCCAATTACTGAAATGTTGAAGTCAGTTGAACTAGCTTTAGCAATCCTCGATGAAATCCCGAACATCGATACTTCAAGCGGGTCGCCAAGATGACTGCGCTTAGGAAAGGCCAAAATATTTTTCTGATCATTCTTGCGGTCTTGCTGCTGAGCATCTCGATCAATATGTTTTTGGGTCCCCATCATATAGCAGCAGGAGGCGTAAGTGGATTAGGTATTCTGGCAGAAGCTGCTTTTTCGATTGATAGATCAATCATCGTGTTGGTTTTAAATTGTTTGATGCTCCTTTTAACAATCATCTTTTTAGGAAAAAAAGTGTTCTTTAATACACTGATCGGCAGCTTATTGTTCCCTTTATTTTTAGCCGTCGTTCCTGAAATAATGGTTACCTCAGATCGATTATTATCGGTTATTTTTGGCAGTGCCATTTTTGGGATCGGCGTAGCAATTCTATATAAGATTGGGGCTTCTAGTGGCGGAACTACCATTCCTCCACTAATCTTACAAAAATATTGGCACATTAATACCTCAACAGGTCTACTAGTTACGGATGCTTTTATTGTCTTACTGAATGTTTTCATCTTTGGTATTGAATCATTTCTGTTTGCAATATTATCGATCATCATCACGTCGATCGTCATGACCTATATCGAAACTGGAGTTAAGCGAAGAAAATCTATTTTGATTTTCAGCCAAGATAAAACAAATGAGATCAAAGAAGAACTATTGCAAACTGTTAATCGAGGTGTCACACTCTTCAATGTTACTGGTGGAAAAACCGAGCAAGAAAATCAAATGTTGATGATTGTCAGTTCAAATAGTGAATATCCAGCAGTCATGCAGATTATTGATCAGATTGATCCAAAATCATTTGTCATCGTTTCAAATGTCGCTGAAGTTCACGGTTTAGGTTTTACTTATCACCCTATTCAGTGAGTTAGTCAAAAAAGAAAACATCTATCAAGAAAAGGAGCGCGAAAATTATGAATTCTGTGTTAGCTTTTACAATTATTATGCTTGTTTGGACGGTCAGTGATTATATCTCAAAAAAAACAAAATCCCTACTCTCAACCTTGCTAATTGCCTCATTAATCTTTTTGATTGGATTTAAAACAAACTTGTTTCCAGAAGATTTACTTCCTAGTTCATCGTTATTAGCCTTAGGAACAACTGTTGTCGGGTTTATCTTAGTCCATCTAGGAACCACGATCAGTTTGAAAGAATTTAAACAACAATGGCGAACCTTTTTGATTGGCGTCGCCGCAACACTGGGAATCGTGGCTGCTTTACTTCTTGTTGGTCCTTTATTTGAAAGCCAAAGCTATGCGATTGCAGCAATTGGCGCGATCTCTGGCGGTACAATTTCGATCATCATGGTTCAAGATGCAGCAATAGCTGCGGGCTTATTATCAGTGGCTGTTTTACCAGTTTTGATTTCTGCATTTCAAGGATTGATTGGTTTCCCTTTAACTTCATTGATTCTAAGAAAAGAAGCCAACCGTTTACATCAGGAATATCAAGCAAACCCAGATGCTTTTGCTAATACTGATAAAATCGAGGAAAAAGAAGAAAAGAAAACACGTCTACCTGAGCTTTTCCACACAACAGCTGGTACACTCTTCGTCGTTGGAGTTACTGTTTTACTCGCTACATTTGTTAATAACTTGACGAATGGCATGATCAATACCTTTATCCTTTGTTTGTTATTTGGGATTGCACTAAGAGAGTTAAATCTTTTCAAACCAAATATTTTGAATGGCATTGATGCATATGGTTTAATGATGTTGGCTATCTTAATCATCATTTTTGGTCCTTTAGCTACGATTTCCATTCATGACCTGATCGAATTGATTTTACCATTAACACTTTCATTTTTAGTTGGTGTTACTGGAAATGTTATATTCGCCGCGATTGCTGGAAAGTTTTTAGGGTATAGCTTGTCTATGTCCATTGCGATCGGTTTAACTTCATTATATGGATTCCCAGGTACGATGATTCTCAGCCAAGAAGCTGCAAAAAGCGTGAATGGAACTCCTGAAGAAATCGCCTTGATCGAGGGACAGATTCTACCTAAGATGGTGATTGCAGGATTTTCTACCGTAACGATTACGTCTGTTTTTATAACTGGGATTTTAGTGAATTTGATTGGTTAGATTAAAAAAAGAAAAAGTATGTCCTAGAAAAAATTGGACATACTTTTTCTTTTACTTCTCTATCATCTATCAGTCTATAATCCCTTTTAATTCAACGATCCCTTTATCGATTTCTTTCCATTCACTCATTACTTTTTTATAACGATATCGAATGATCACTGCCGCAATCACTCCGATCGCAGTCAAAAAGATATTCAATCCAAAAATCAATGACACATTGATTTTTGCCAATTGACCCGTGATATAGGGAACGACCATTACAGAGACAGATGTTGCAATTGAGTAGTAACTCGTGATTCTTCCTTTTCCTTTTGAAAACAACTCCAACAATACGGCAAGTCCTAATTGCCAGATACCTCCGGCCGCAAAAACACCGATACCGATCGAGCCAATTAAAAACATTGGCACACTTGGAAATACCGTCATACCAATTAACAAGAATAGTGAGATCAACGTACACCAAACAAGTAATAACGTCGGCGCAACCCCTCGTTTTACGATCAATGACGTTAAAAATACGGATGCAAAGGATCCAATGCTATAAGCACTGACCAAAACCAAGCTATTTGAATGATTCATAAGATTTAGTGACTCTGCAAAAGATGGCACCCACAAAATAAAAATATTGAACGTAGATACACAAGTAAAGCTAAAAACTAATAATGCCAATCCTTCAACCTTGAATAGTGGTCGTTTCTCTTTTGTATTCGCCTCGTCTTTTTCAATCGGTGATACATGTTCCTGTATCTGCGTTCTTTCTGGAAATCTAAGTTTAGAAATATACAGTAAATTAAGAAATAGCCCTAAAGCACAGCCGATAAAAACAAGTCCGTAGTAAATGTCATGGTTCAACATAAAGCGTGTCAGCAAAGGTAAAATAAATTGTCCTAAAGAAATAAAGGCTTTATTCAACACGCTAAGAGAGCTATTATCTTTTTCATTCGGATAAGCTTCCATCAAGGTTGGATAAGTGCTTGTATCCAAAAAAGCATTACTAAATCCAGCAAATAGGGCGAAAAATAGACCTTGTATATAATTTTGACTGATCAAAATCCCTAAGAAAAAAATTAAATAACTAATGATCCCCAACTGTACCGTTTTTTTACGTCCAAACTTATCTGAAAAATAACCAGCAAAGTACAAAATCAACACTCGTCCCAAACCAATACCGCTAATAACTAAGGTCACTTGTTGGACAGTTGCTTGCCAGTCATCCATCAAGGCATTAAGATTTTGAGATAAAATAATTGCCGCCATACCTTGAAAAATAAAATTCGTATATAAAGAGCCGATCAAAGAGGTATAATTTTTTTTTGTCGTTTCCATTGCCATTCTCCTAGCTGTTTAAGTTTAACTTTGCTCACTATTTCACTATATATAGTTTAAGAAGAATCGTCTATAATATCTAATGCTTTATTTTTATGTAATTGATAAATGAAATTTATGAATTACTTTTCTATAAACAATTTCCCTAGATTTTTAAAGTAATTATCCTATTATTGCTTACAGAGCGCTACAAGTCAATATTTTATTTTTTTATTCGGCATAATCAAAATAAGCTATAAACGAACTTTTCTAGGTTCGCTTATAGCTTATTTTTAGTATAGATAACTTAAATCACTAGAAACTGTTGGATACAACATAATCATTTCATTCACTTGTTCTGAAAGTAATTTTTGATTGATCATCAAGGTAAACAGATTAATCAGTTGATCTGCCTCATTACCTAGGACTGTTGCTCCAACTAATAGACCTGTCGCTTTTTCGATAATGATCTTCGCTTTGACCAAGGATTCATTGACATGTTTATACGTAAACCATTGAGATAAATCGAGATCTTGAACTTCATATCTTTCATTTTCAAGAGTATCCTGATTTGTTAAACCAACTTGTGCTAATTTAGGTGAGCTAAAAATAATTGTAGGTAAAGCAGGATATTTAATCCCTGTCTGTAAGTTTTCATTAAACAGTTTAGCAAGATATCTTCCTTCAAAACTAGAAACAGGTGTTAATTTGGGTTTATCTTTTTGTATACAATCTCCTATTGCGTAAATATTTTCTACAGATGTTTGTAGATATTCGTTTACTTGAATACCTTTATGAGTAAACTCAACACCTATTTTTTCCAAATTTAGACCTTCAACATTAGGAATCCGACCCGTTGCGCAGAATACTCGATCTACCAGCAGGGTTCCTTGACTGGTTAAAGAAACTTCAAACTGCTCCTCTATTTTGGTGACTGATTCAGCAGACTCATTTAAATGAAATTGAATTCCTCTGACTTTCAGATTTTCAATCAACGCTTTGGTCAAGTCCTTATCAAATCCTTTCAAAGGTCTTTCATTGTGGTGCAATAAATGAACCTCACTGCCGCAGCTGTTGGCAATATTAGCCAGTTCAAGAGAAATGTACCCACCACCGACAAATGCGATTTTTTCAGGTAATTCTTTCATGTTTAGAAAATCTGTACTTGTACCAAAGTTTTCTTTTCCAGGAATATCTAAAATAGCTGGTCTTTGTCCTGTCGCTAAAATAAATTTATCGGACCGATACTCTTGATTCTCCACTATAATTGTATGCTTGTCTTTAAAACTAGCTTTTCCAGTGATTGTTTGAACCCCAGCATTCCTTAATCCTGCTTTTTGTTCAACTGGTACAGGTTTGGTAAAGGTTTCTTTGAATGTCATTAAGTCGTTCCAGTTTATTTCAGGTACTGCATCAAATCCTATATTTTTCAATTGCAGAAGATTATCCCTTGCTTCAACAGCGCCATAAAGAACTTTTTTAGGATCACACCCTCGATTAGGGCAGGTCCCACCCCAAAGATCTTCTTCCACTACAGCAACTTTCGCACCTTTGGCTGATATGTCATATGCTGCTGCCATACCACCAGGTCCACTACCAATAATGATTACATCAAATTTCTCCATTGTAACGTCCTCCTTTATTTTCCAACGTAGTGAAGCTTTATTACAAATGGCTCTCATCACACAATACAGTTTTATTATAGCAAGGGTTTAGAAATAGTGCATAGGATTGACGCTTCACCATATGGAAAAAAACTTGAAGTTTGTTTATCTTCAAGTTTTCCCGTTATTCTTTGTCAACATTAACTCGCTTGACTATTTGATGATCCTACATTTCACTATCATTGATCGACATTTTAACTTCGTCCCCTTGACGAAGTATCCATCCACCAATCATCTGTTTCTCCACCCACAACTACTTTATACATTATTTCCATTTTCTTGAATAACTTTTTGATACCAATAAAAACTATCTTTTTTATACCGATTTAAGCTGCCATTTTGAGTTTCATCTTGGTCCACATAAACAAAACCATAACGTTTTTGATAGCCATTCAACCAACTTAATAAATCCGTATACGACCAAGTACAGTACCCTAAAACATCAACACCATCAGTAATCGCTTCTTTGATTGCATGAATATGGCTACTTAAATAGGCAATTCGATAGTCATCATGAATTTCTTTTTCATCTGTCAATTTATCATATTCACCTAGCCCATTTTCAGTGATCAATACAGGAATCCGATAACGGCTAGTAATTCTTCTAAGTGCAATACGCAGCCCTTCTGGATCGATCTCCCAATCCCAGTTTGTTCGTTCAACAAATGGATTTTCCACACGCTTAAAGACACCAGGAAGTCCAGTTTCTTCTGAAGATCCTTTTTCCCCTGTAGTATTCATCTTCCCTAACCCAACTCCATCAATTGGATTAAAAACGACTGTATTCGTTTGATAATAATTGATTCCTAAAAAGTCTGGTTTTCCAGCAGCTAAAAGCTCTTCATCGCCTGTTTCTATCAACGGAGCTAGCCCTTGTTCTTTTAGAATTTTTAGTGCGGCAATCGGGTATTGGCCAAACAAATAAACATCCATCCAAAAATGAGCATTTAAATCTTCAGCGTCTTCTGCTGCTAAGATATTTTTAGGATCACTATTTAAAGAGTAGTTTGGACTGTAGGCAAAACTTGGACCAATTTTTCCCGGCATACCCATTTCATGAAACTTCTTTATAACTGATGCATTCGCTAGATTAGCATAGTGATTTGCTTGATACATTCGCTTAGGATCGCTTACTGCTGGTGGGTGTGAAGCCATTAGATAGCCATGACTGATAAACACATTTTGTTCATTCAAACTAACCCAATAGTTGACCTTACCTCGAAATGCTTCAAATAATGTAACAGCATAATTTGTAAAATCAGCTACAATTTTTCTAGATTCCCAGCCTTGGTACTCGTCTTGAAGCGCTTTCGGTAAATCCCAATGATATAGCGTCAATACAGGTTCAATTTGATTTTTGATTAACTCATCCACTAAATCAATATAAAATTGTAATCCCGCTTGATTGACTTCACCGCGACCATTAGGAAAAATTCGCGTCCAAGCAACTGAGAAACGATATGCCTTTAAACCTTGCTCTTTCATTAAGGCGATATCTTCTTTATAGCGATGGTAATGGTCAACAGCTTTATCACCATTGGTTCCTTTAAATGTCTTACCAGGTATACGGACAAATTCATCCCAAACAGAAACACCTTTACCTTCTTCATTCCAAGCACCTTCTACTTGATAAGCCGCTGATGCCGAACCCCATAGAAAATCTGTTGAAAACGGATCTAATTGTGTATGCTCCATCTTTATCCTCCTATTTTGTTTTAACCTTTTAGTCATCTTATATATGAAATAATAAATCGACTCATTATAGTAATCATAGCAATTCATAAGAACATACGTCAAATATCAGTTCATCAGAAAGATGGGTACTCAACAAAAAAATCTACATTTTCTGAAAATACAGCTCGCACGCACTTGCATGAGCTTGATTCAACAAACATTAGACACAACTATTGAATTACTTTTCCCACTTTAATTAGCCTTTGAAAAATATTTTTTTGACTATTTACTGAAAATAAAATAATTTCAAATTAAAATCACTTATATTCTAAAAAAACAAATAATTAAAAACTAAACAGCACAAAAAACAAGAAAAAAACAAACAAATCCAAAGCAATCACATGATTATAGAAAAATATTTAGTTATTTCAAAAAAATGTTTTTTTACAATTGATTACTTGTTACTACAAAATCTATACAATCCACGCTTTTATTATTTTCCCCTTTGAGAGTAGTAGAGCATTGTGATATACTAGTAATGCTTTATTTTTCAGTATTTATCTCATATTTTTTTTGAAAGGAGTGAAACTATTTTGGAGGAAGAATACTCACGACGTAAACAGCAACGCCCGCCTTCATCATCCAAAGGCACTATCTTCATTGTTATTTTATTGTTATTTATAAATACACTCGCATTGGGTATTTTGCTATTTCTAAATGTTCAATCAGGTTCAAAACAAGAAGAACAATTAAGTAGTATAGAAAAGCTAGTCAACCAGCTAGACAAAAATCAAGTGACAAACAACCAAACAGCTGCCACAGGTAATACCGAACACAACGTTCCAGTTAGAGAAACTTCTACACAAACAAGCAAAGTAAATGAATCAAGTTCAACTGTTGAAAGCACCAGCCACCAAACTCAAACAACGCCCTCTTCATCAGACGTTGTTGAACAACAAACTGAACGTTCAACGGAACCATCAGTAGCACCTACAGCAACGACTTACACTGTTCAGCCTGGTGATACTCTGTCGGTGATTGCTGAAAGAAATAAGCTATCTCTTCAAGATTTGATGTTAAAAAATAATTTAACTGATTCAACTGTTTATATCGGGCAAGTGTTATCATTACAGTAGAGAACTATTTTCCCACTACATAATTTTATCTAAATGATGACACCTGTTATAAAAAATACAGAGCAAAACGAATAATGTTTTGCTCTGTATTTTTTATGATATTTCCCAAGTTGGCATGGAGACTTATAAAACAAGATACTCAGGAACTTTAATTCGGTCAGGGAATGAGTCAAAACATTAAAAAGGGAGTAGAACATAACTTTACAAGTCATATCCCACTCCCGAGGAATCCAAATAAAAGGTGCGACTCCTTGAAAAAAAAGCTTCTGTTCCGTTCTCTTTTTCTAAATTATCTCAATACATGACCAAATAATTGATTGCATTCCTACATTTGATCATGTCTATAAATTTTTAGCCTTTTACTTATGGCAATGATCTATTCTAAAATTTAAGTTCTTTGGAATCATAACTTCGTCTTTAGAATGAATAAAAGAGATAATCAACTCCACGATTTCTTCTGCCCCTTCATTGATTACAGGGCACTCCTGATAAACTGGAAAACCACCGCCACCACTGGCCCGATAATCGCTTAAAGCAATCGTAAATTCATCAGTATCTTTAATTCTTTGCTTTTTATAAGATAATTCAGTGACACGTTCTCCCGGCTGTTGACAAAGATCGATCGTATAATCAATACCGACAAAAAAGTCAAAATGATAATGTTCAATTTTAGGATACAAGTAACTCGGTGAAATAATCACTTTATTTTGCTCATCTAAACTAAAATAATCCGCATTTTTATCCACCACTTGTTTCAATTGAGCCCCAGTGATTTTGAGCGTAATCAACTGATTCGTATACGGATATGTTGCAATGACATCCCGCATCGTTACATTTCTATGAAATCCAGGTGAGGTATTAGCTAGCGAGACCACTGTGATTTGTGCGTTACTGGCTTGTAACTGAACTGCTCCAATCAATTCTACAACTGGGCTGCCATATAAAGCCATATCTAACTTTTCACTAGCTTTTGCATCACTATTCAATTTGCCGATTGCTTGATCCAGCCAATTTTGTACCTTTGTTTCCAAGGGATCAAGTTTAACTATCAAGTTAGCATCTGGTGCTCCAATAGGCTTACCGATTTTAGATGTTATTATGCTGTTATTTTGTCCTTTTTCAATCTCTATTTCAAAATAATTTTGCCCATTTGACGACGGTTGTACAATATATGTTCCGTGTAGTAATTGTCCTTCGATCAACAAATGCTGATGTCCTGTCAGCAATAAATCAAAATCAAGCTCTTCACAAATTTTATAGCCAATATTTTCACTTGTCTTTGATAGAATGCTCCCTGATTTTACGTCTCTTTCAAACCCACCATGATAAATACAAATAGTCAGATCAACCTGCGGCTTCATTTCCTCCAGAGCTTGTTTAGCTGCTATAAATGGATCAGAGATTGTAATATCTTTAATGTTTTCTTCTTTTTCCCAAACATTGATGTAGTCTGTCACTACACCAACAATGCCGACTTTCAAACCATTTTCTAAAGTCTTGATCGTCCAAGGAAATTTTTGCTTCTTACTTTTTGCATCTAGTAAATTTTCGCACACACACGTAGCATCTAATGCTTCTACATACTTATACAAATAGCTTGTTCCATAATTGACATCGTGATTTCCCACTGTTACAAAATCATAACCTGCGCGATTTAGTACTTCTGCTTGCGGAAAGCCCTCTTCTGGATGCGTTTGACAGTATGTTGCCAAAGCAGAACCTTGAAGCATATCTCCACCATCTATAATCAATGTATTCTCCTCTTTTTTAAAATTGGAAATGCATTTTAAAAGCCCTAAATCTCTTTCCTTAGTATCAGCATAATTAGTTGGGAATAAATAACCGTGGATATCAGATGTGTAATAGATTTTCATATGTTTTTCCATTTAGTCTCACCTCAGATCTAATAAATCATTGTTATTCACACTAGCAATATATTCATCAAACACATTATATATATAGTTTGTTTCTAGACGATAGCTTGGGAAAAGTGCTACATTAGATGTTATACGATAATCTGATTGATCCGGCACAAGTTGACCATTTTCTACCCTTAGCCCTTTAACGGTTTGGCTTAATGCTAGTTCGAGTAATTCACTTTTGGACACATGATAGGTCGAAAGTGTATAAGGTGGAATAAAACTAGTTAAAAACGCTCCAATCGTTTTCCCTTTGAGATCCACAGCATAAAAAGTACCTGGGATTTTCTTAGCCAAATACTGATCAAAAAAACTTATATCGAGGTCTTTTTTTAACCATTTTTCATACTCCTCTTTATCATATAAAGGATAACTAGCAGAAGGGTATTGTTTGGTCTCAAGCAATTGGGCTTTTTTAGCAGTTACTTGGTTAGCGTGAAGCGAAAAAATCAATGCACCAATATAATTCCCTCGATAGCCAGGCTGTACAAATGCAGTATTATTTAATACTCCTGCATTGATGCGATGCTGGTGTCCACAAATCACACCATCTATTCCTGAAATTTCACTAATGATTCTATAGGTCTGATCTTCCCCTGTATCATATTGTGTTGGTTCGCCTGTGATCATATCCCGTTCAATTCCGCCATGATAACTGATTATCAATACATCGACCTGCTCGCGGACAAGCGGCACCCATTTGTTTAAGCTCTCAATCACATTGATAAATTTAAGATCCTTGATTTGTTCGTAAGCAGTAATTTGCGGCATCGCACTAGTCGTCACTCCAATTATACCAACCTTGCATCCTTTACGCTCAATGATCGTATAAGGCTCAAAGATTAATTCATCTGACAAATCCAGAACATTAGCACAAAGATATTTCCCATTGAATGCAGCAGCTTGACGTTTTAAAAATTCGATACCATAATCAAAATCATGATTTCCCGGAATCATTACATCAAATCCAATTTTGTTCGCAAGCTCTATCAACGGTGAAATTGCTGTAGTCGTATTAAAAAAAGTAGTCTCAGGACTACCTACTAAAAAATCACCATTATCAATCAAAATTGGTTCATGATAGTTTTCAGCAATTGCAGGAAGAGAACAGATACCGTTCTCTTCCTTTGCTGTTGCTGTAAAAAAACCATGAACATCCGTCGTACTTAATATCGTTAATTCATTCATTTTTTCATCCTCACGAATTACTGTAATTTTTTACGTAAATAACCAGTTACAGCATCAATCAAGAATACTGTAATGATAATGCCAAACAAAATGATTCCAACTCTACCCCAATTTCTAGCTTGAATCGCAAATATCATCGGAGCGCCAATTCCACCAGCTCCAACTAAACCAAGTGTAGCTGCACTACGGACTGCGATTTCAAAATGATTCAATGCTAACGATAAAAATGTTGGAATCAATTGCGGCAGGCGTGCATAAAACAGGGTCTGCCAAAAGTTTGCCCCAACAGCCGTCATTGATTCTACTGGCGCTTCATCCATTGATTCGATTTCTTCTGTATATAACTTACCTAGCATACCAATCTGATGAACACCAATTGCTAATACTCCAGCAAATGGTCCAGGACCTACCATTTTCACAAAAATGATCGCATAAACAAGTTCTGGAAATGCTCTTAATACATTACAAATGAACTTACCTATTTTGGAAACGATCGTATTTGATTTCCACAAATTATGGGCACTAATAAAAGTTAATGGTAATGCTAAAACTGTCGCAATCACAGTACCTAAAAAGGCAATACCGATCGTTAATAACAATAAACTTAATAAATCTTCCCCGCTGCCATCATAAACATAACCCCAATCAGGTTGAAACAAGCCAGAAAAAACCGATTTGACCATATCAAACGACATATTACCAGCTTCTGAATAATCGATGCCTGCTGCTGAATACAGAATAATTGCTAAAACAACGATAATTGGTAAATAGCTTTTTACTTTTCGACTCATGCTCATTATACCAACCTCTTTCTGATAATTTCACTGATCCAATCAATCGTGATCACTACCACTAATATAGATAGAATAATGATCGACACACGATCATAGCGCATCAAACTCAATGAAGAGTTCAAGATCACACCAATACCGCCGGCTCCAACATATCCTAAAATCGTCGATGCACGAATATTTACTTCAAAAGCATACAAAGAATAACTAGCAATTTGGTGAGAAATCTGCGGTGCAATCGACCAAAAAGCAATCTGTGTCTTTGTTGCCCCAACGGATTCAGCGGCTTCGATCGGTCCATGATCGATCGTTTCGATGGCTTCATAAACTAATTGTGAAACCATCCCAAATGTAAATACTGCAATCGTCAATACACCCGTGAATTCCCCGATCCCAAACATGGCAACAAACAAAGCTGCTAATAATAAATTGGGAATCGTCCGAACAATACTCATTAGAAAACGGATAATCGTTGTTACAAAAAAGTTTCTTGTCACAACAGTTGTTGCTAGAAATGCAAAGGGCACAGCAAAAATCACCCCAAGTGTTGTACCGACTACAGACATTTTGATTGTTTTCAGCATCGGTTCAATGATTTTAGGAATATAACTCCAGTCAGGACTGAGAAAACGTTGTAAAAAAATCCCCATCTGATCCAAGTTATTAAAGACATCCGCCATTTGTGCTCCTGTGACTTGAGCACTTGAAACGACGCAAAGAAGAACTAACGCCACAATAAATAAATGCTTATATAAATCACGATGAATCGTATCTCTCAATTTCATTGTGCAACACCTTCAGTTTGTTTCAAAATATCCGCACCATAAATGCTTGTTAAGACTTCGTCTGTCGCCTCTTCTGCTGTTCCATCAAAAACCACTTCTCCATCACGTAAGCCAATGATTCGACTAGAAAATTCACGGGCCAAATCAACCGAGTGAAGATTGATTACCACAGTGTGGTTCAATTCTTGATTGATTTTTTTTAAATCTTTCATGATTTTTTGTGTCGTGATCGGGTCTAGTGAAGCTACAGGTTCATCCGCCAAAATAATGGATGCTTGCTGAACCAACGTTCGGGCAATTGATACACGTTGTTGCTGTCCACCACTTAATTCATCGCTTCGTGAATGCAGTTTATCCGCTAAGCCAACACGTCCTAATGCATCGTTTACTAAAGCATAATCGTCTTTTGAAAAAATGCCAAAGATACTTTTAAATGTAGAGTAATAACCTAACCTACCTGAAATAACATTTTTTTGAACAGAGCTTTTTTTCACTAAATTAAAGTGTTGAAAAATCATACCGACATTTCTACGAATCTTACGTAAGTCTCTCTTATTCGCTTTTGTGATCGAAGCACCATCAATGATAATATTCCCTTCACTGATTTCATTCAAACGATTGATTGAGCGCAGTAAAGTACTTTTTCCAGCACCACTTAGTCCGATCACTGAAACAAACTCCCCATCATTGATCGTTAAATTAATATTTTTAAGTCCTTTGACCCCATTATTATAGGTTTTTGTTACATTTTCAAACTGAATCATGATTTCTCCTTTTTATAATATAAAATAGAAAAGCTGAACGAAACCCGCTCAGCTTTCAATCTTTCCATAAATACAACAAAGCTTTATTCTGCTGCTTTTTCTGTATATTCTTCAACTGTATCGTAGTTTTTATCATCTGCTTCTACATAGCCTTTGTGTCCCCACATTGCCATCGCTTGTGCACCTTCAGTGTCATTAGGCATTGCCAAGAAAACGTCTTTGACTTTGGCTTGTAACTCTTTATCCATTTTTGGTTGAACAGCGATTGCATCATTTGGAATATCGCCTTTTGTTAGATATAAGACTTTTAAGTCTTTGAATAAATCGTCTTTTTCAAATTTTGAAGCAAACACGTTACGAGCACCTTCAAAGACAAAACAAGCATCTTGTTGTCCATTTAAAACAGCAGTGATTTCACTTGGGATATCATTTACCGTTGTCAATGTCACATCTTTTGTTGGGTCGATCCCAGCTTCCTTCATTTCAACGACAGGATAAATGTAACCGCTAGCTGAATTGGGACTTAAGCTAGCAATTTTTTTGCCTTTTAAATCTTTTAAAGAATCGATCCCGCTATCTGCACGAACTAACACTTCACCTTTAAATGTGCTTGATAGTTTATCTGGTTCTGGTTTACCTGTTTCACGATTAAAAGCTCCTAATTCAGAAGATAAAATCGCTGTTGCTGCTTTTTGATTTCGCGCTTGAACATATGCTGATGGCGGCATGATCCCGATATCTACCTTGCCCGATGCCATAGCTTCAACAATCGTCGAATAATCCGTTGCCAAAGTAACATTGACATCACGACCTAATTTTTCTGTTAAATATTTTGCGAAAGGTTTCGCTTTGGCTTCCATTGAGCCATCATTATTGGTTGGAACAAATTGTAACTCCAATGGTTTCGTATCATCTGCAGCTTTTTTGTTATTTGCTCCTCCGCATCCTGTAAGTAATCCTACACTTAAACCAATAACAGACAGCAACCCTAACAATTTCGTTCTCTTTTTCACTCTTTCCATCCCTTCGCATTTCGGTATTACTCAAGTAGATAATATTTCCCTACTTCAGTTATAACCATTGTATTTTAGTGGTGTAAATTTATCATAATAATGAAGTAAATATTGTGTAAATTTTCTGAAATATACAGCACTACTATTGTAGAACAATGAAATACACACTTGATAACTTTCAGTAAATCCCACTGAATTTCTCATTAAAAATGACTGTACCAAACTAAAATCAGTATAGCATATATTCAATCTTTTTCTAGACTGTTTTTCATATTTAGCTTATTTTATTCTCATATATTTTTTATTTTTAAAGTAAAAAAAACCTTTATTCTACAGGGTTCTATGCTTTCATTACTAATTGTTATCATTCGATTACACGAGATTGTTGTTATGCTATACATTTTAAAATTAATCTGAATCTAAAAAAAGAGCTTAGTCTTCTGACCAAACTCTTTTCACAAAATAAGAACTCTTCTTTTAGTTTGTCGGATACATCTCATCTGCCAATTTTTCGATTCCATCCAATGATTGGTATCCATAGCCAAACATGTAATTGTAATCCACCGCATAAACCTTTTTATTTTTTACCGCCGTCATGCTGGAAAGTTTTTGATTTTTCAATACAGCATCAATCATTTTTTCACCAGATATTCCATCCTTCATAGTACTCCAATCGGCTACGATCAAAACATCTGGATCGGTTTCGATCAGTTTTTCTACACTAACTTCCCCTTTCTCATTTTTGAAAACATTCTCTAATTTTACCATTTTGAAAATATCATTGAAAAAAGTTTCGTTATTCGCTGGATAAACATATAATTCTTCTGGATCAGTTGTGTGAAGATAGGCAAACGTTTGATCCTCTTTGATTTTAGTTAACTTTTTATCCACTGTTTCTTGGCGCTCTTTTAACTCTGATTTAAACGCATCCGCTTTTTCTATCACATTGAAAACTTTACCCAAACTGTCGATGTCCTCATAAACTGAATCAAATGTTCCGCCTGTGACAGAAGAGTTCAAGACGAACGTTTTTATCCCCATATCGTTTAGCGAATCTACAGTTCCGACACCCCAATCCTGGTTGTCAAACAAACCACCACGTCCATATACCAAATCAGGATCAACACTTAACGCCATTTCTTTGCCAATATAATCTGTTGATAAATGGTTCAATTCATTAAATTCTTTTTCAACAGTTTTATCTGGTTCACCGAAAACAGCGCCTACACCAACGATTTTATCTTTTAACCCTAAATGCAGTAATAATTCTGCGGCTGGTTGTGTATTGGCCAGAACTTTTTTTGGTACTTTATCGAAAGTTTGCTCTTTCTTTTGCCAGCTTTCCGCCCCTTCTGCTTTCGTAAAATTTTGGACCGTTACAGGATATCCTTCACTCTGGTTCTTTTTATCCGTCTTCTGCTCTTTTTGTCCACAACCAGCTAACATTGTTAAACCTAGTAAAGTAATAATAAGTGTTTTTTTCATTTTTTCCCTTCCTCTACTTAAAATTGAAATCTAGTGACTAATCTAATGAATAGGCAAAACCTAAACGATGCGTCACTGGATTTTGATAAATCGTACATTTAACCCCATAAATTTCTTCGATCAACTCAGCTGTAAACAACGCTTTCGGAGTGCCTTCAGCAATGATTTGCCCCGCTTTCATTGCATAAATGTAGTCACAGTAATGGGCCGCTAATTCTAAATCATGTAATGCTGCTAATACACCAATTCCCAGATTTTTCACACAATTCAGTATTTCCAATTGATAACGAATATCCAAGTGATTGGTTGGCTCATCTAAAATCATATAACTAGGCTGTTGTGCAATTGTCCGAGCTAAAATGACCCGCTGTTTCTCTCCGCCTGATAACGATAAGAAACTTCGGTCCGAATAGTTAGTCAGATTAGTCTTAGCTAAAGCATTCATCACAATGTCGATATCTTCTTGAGTGTCTGATTCTAATAATTTTTTATGCGGTGTTCGACCCAATAACACCATTTGAAAAACGCTTAGATCAAAATTTAGTTCATTAAATTGATTAACAACTCCTAGTTTTTGAGCGACTTTCTTTTCAGAAACTGACAAAAGATCTAAATCATCTAAAAATACACTGCCCGCTTGCGGTTTGATCCCTTTATAAATTCCTTTTAACATCGTCGATTTACCACAACCATTTGCTCCGATGACCCCCACAAATTGTTTCTTTTGTGTTTGAAAAGAAATGCTTTTAACGATCGACTCTTGCCCGATCATAATGCCTAAGTCTTTTACCTTTAGCTCCATTGTTAGCCTCCAAAATTGTAGCCTTTTTTGACGATGATATAAATAAATAGTGGCGCACCGATCACAGAAGTAATGATCCCGATCGGCAGTTCAACGCTTGGAATGATGGTTCTCGAAAGGACATCCGCCCAAATCATAAATAGTGAACCCGATAAAGCGACGATCGGTAATAATCGTTTATGATCCGAACCAATCAATCCGCGCACGATATGAGGAATGATCAACCCCACAAAGCCAATCATTCCAGAATAAGCCACGATTACACCTGTCAAAAGTGCTGCTAACAATAAATACAACTGACGATATTTACTCAAGGGAACCCCTAAAGTAATTGCCGCCTCATCGCCTAGTAACATGACATTTAAAATACGATGTTGAAATAAGAAAAATCCTGTAATCACTACAACCGTGATCGATAACACCGAAAGCTTATTCCAACTAGCTGATGCTAAGCTTCCCATAGCCCAAAAGGTTACTGTCTTCATCCCTTCAGCATTATTCGCCAGATACACAATAAAACTGGAAATCGAGCTGCATAGCGCGCCAATCACTGAACCTGATAAAACGAGTTTAACAGACGTCATCCGACCACCGATCCCTGATAAAATCAATACTCCGAAAGCCGCTGCCATTGCTCCCACAAAAGCACCAAAAGCCAAACCAAACTGAGAAAAAATACTTCCTGTACCAAATCCAACTAAAATCGCAAAAGTAGCACCTAGCGAAGCACCTGAAGAAATCCCTAAAATATAAGGGTCAGCTAATGGATTTTGAACAACAGCCTGCATCACTGCACCAGTTATAGCCAAACCCATTCCTACAAAAACAGCTAAAATCACTCGCGGAGTCCGGACAAACCAAATAATATTTACCGCTGAATTACTGCTGATCTCTTCTAGAGAGCCGACTCTGCCACCAGATATTTTAGTTAGTAAAATCTGAACAATATCTTCCGCTGAAATATTGGCTTGCCCATTGATCAAAGAATAAAGAATTGAAAAAAATATAAGAACTACTAGAAATAAAAGAATCAATGGATAATAGTGTTGTGTTTTAGCTTTGACCTTGTGATCGTTTGTCTTGATTGCCTGCAAAAAAATACGCCTCCTGTGTATCTGAAAATCTGTACTGCTAATTGCTGCCCTTTATATCTGTCAGTTTATCAGACAGATGAGTTGTCCATTGTTCTACTGGTTTTCTACGACTTGTTGGTAATTTCATCGTTGCATCAACTACGCTAATATCAAGCAAACCGATAATTTGTCGATTCGTTTCTACCCCAACAGCTTGTTTGAATACTTCGTCGAAAATCACTGGAATCGTGCGCCAAGTAACGCCAATGTCTCTTGACCAAGCCGCTAATTGAAAGTTTTGAATAAACGCTGAAACTGCCCCAATCGCTTCTAAGTTCAACTTTTCACTTTCACAAATAGGCGCAGTGACAATCAATGTTAGTGGAACATCCAAAAAATACTCACGTGTTCTCTTTTTAGCCTTCGTTACATTTTGTGGATCATAATTTGCCCAAGTATCCAACCGATCATAACTGTCCATGATTTTTTCTACGAATAACTGACGATCGCATGGATTGGCAACAATAATTACTTCCCACGGCTCTTCTTTAGAGTGATAAGGAGCATAACTGGAACTTGTTAATAGTTCATCTATAACTTCCAGAGAAATCGTTTGATCCGATACTGTTCGAATCGTTCGGCGAGCTCTTATGATTTGCTCAACTGAATCTATGTTCATCGTTTTTCTCCTATTCTTTTACCATTTTATGTTCGATAGATCTATAGAATAACTTTACACACCAATTGAAAGTGATAATCATTCTCAATTAGATTTTAAGAGTACCATTACATTATTTTATTTGCAAGTTTCTTTTCTATTTTTTAGAACAAAAAAACTGCCTGATCGGGCTATATCAAATCAGACAGCTTTTGTTTTTTATAACAATGTAAAGGATTTCTCTTGTGTGTCTTTCACATTTGGGCCAACAAAAACAATAAATGCTCCTGGTTCTGCGTCAAATGTCATATTCTTCGTATAAAATTTTAATTCTTCTTTGGTTAAATCAAAATATACGGTCTTTTCTTCGTCAGCATCTAACGCCACTTTTTGAAAAGCTTTCAATTCTTTTACTGGACGGACAACGGAACCTGTCACATCTTGAACATATAGCTGAACGGTTTCGGTTGTTGTGCGTTTGGATATATTTTTCACTTTAACCGAAACTTTTAGTGTCTCATGCATCTGTTCGCTACTTAATGTTAAATCAGTATACATAACTTTACTGTAGGATAAACCGTAACCAAATGAGAACAAAGGATCATTTTGACTGTCTAAATACTTAGAAACGAAACGTCCTTTATGAGTTGGACTTGTTAATGGACGCCCTGTTTTAAATTCACTATAATACATTGGCAATTGTCCGACCGAATAAGGGAAACTCATACTTAAACGTCCAGTTGGATTGGTTTGACCGAAAATAATATCAGCTAAAGCATTTCCGCCTTCTGTTCCTGGAAACCATGCTTGAACGATCCCATCTACAAGTTCTACTTCTTTTGTTAAAACTAAGGGTCTGCCGCTGATTACAATCAATACTGTTTTCTTATTTAACTCTGCTATTTTTTGTAAAAAGTCTTGTTGTATCTTAGGCAACGTAATGTCCGTGCGACTGCCTGCCTCACCACTTTGCATCGTATGTTCGCCTAACGCAAGTACGACCGTATCTGCTTGTTTTGCCAATGTTAAAGCTTGGCTAAGTTCTTGTTCTTTCATCGCATCTGTTAATCCTAATTGTTCGATCTGATCTTTAGTTGCACCGAACTCACCTAAAAATGTGTAATCTTCCAACATGTCGCATCCTTGAGTGTAGAGTAGATGCTCAGAATCCAGATAGTGTTCAAATCCTTTTTTGATCGTCACGACATCTTCACGTTTTCCATGAACAGCCCACAAGCCAATCAATTCTTGGTTATCGCCGTAGGGACCGACTAATAAGACCTTCTCTTGATTTGGCGTTAATGGTAAAACATCTCGTTTATTTTGCAGTAGCACAACGGATTCAGAGGAAACTTTTTTCGCTAAGTGACGTTTTTCTTCGGTTAAAAAAACACATTCTTCCTGTTCCTGACTTGCACCGCGATAAGGATCTTCAAATAATCCTAAATCATTTTTCAGTTTTAAAACGCGGTAGACGGATCGATCAACCAACTCAGTACTGATCTCACCATCTTCGATCAAGGGTTCCAACTCTTTCGCATAGCAAGGGGTCTTCATATCAATATCTGTTGTTGCTTCAATAGCTAGTTTCGTCGCTTCTCGATCATCAGTTGCTACACCATGAGCGATCAATTCTTGAATTGCTGCATAATCAGAGATAATGACCCCATCAAAGCCCCATTCTTTCCGTAAAATATCTTCCAATAAAAATTTACTCCCTGTCACTGGCATGCCATCATATGTGTTAAATGACGTCATGACTAATTGACAGCCAGCATCGACAGCTGCTTTATAAGAAGGTAAGTAATCTTGACGTAACCTGCGTTCTGACATATCAACTGTATTATATTCTCGACCACCTTCTGCCGCACCATAAGCCGCAAAATGCTTCACACAAGAAGCGATTCCTCCGCCATTAAGTAAATCTTTTTGCAAACCTGTCACCATTGCTTTAGCAAAGGCTGAATTCAGCACTGGGTCTTCCCCAGTAGATTCCAAGCTTCGCCCCCAACGAGCATCGCGTACTAAATCAACCATTGGTGCAAACGTTACATGAGCACCCGCTGCCTTTGATTCTTCTGCTGTTTGCTCATAAGCTTCTTCGATCAACGCAGGATTCCACGTTGCACCTAATCCTAATGGAATTGGAAAAATCGTACGATAACCATAAATAATATCTGCCATGAAAAGTAACGGAATCTTATGGCGACTTTTCTTCAAATAACGATCTTGGATTTCCCTTGTTTTCTCTGCGCCAGTGACATTTAAAACCGAACCAACTTGATCCACGATTTTTTGATCGATCCCTAATTTTTTTTGTGGTCCAACAGCTAATTGATCCGCATGGAAAAAATCACCTGACAACTGAACCAATTGTCCGATTTTTTCTGGCCAACTTAACGAATCAAGTAGTTCTTTTAATTTTGTCTCTTCCATTTTTACACCTCTTCACTTTGCTCTCTCAGGTATGTTTTTTTATCTAAACGCTTGAACCATGGGTACCAAAGAAGAGGTGATAATACTAGTTGAATCACTAATTGTAAAATAATCACAGAAATACTTCCTTGAACAGCAGCATGAAACCCGACTGGCAACCCAAAAATCGCTTGCACTCCGACAAATTTTGACACTAGCCCGATTTTCGTTAAAACATACGCTAAAATCAAGCCAATACTATTATTAAATATAAACGGCACCGCTAAATCAAAATTCAATACTAAAGGCGTTCCAAAAATTACTGGCTCTGTAATTCCAAACAATGCCGGCACAATGGAGATTTTCCCAACTTCTCGATACTGCTTACTTTTAGCCCGCAACATCAATAGCACTAAACCTAATGCCATGCCCCCAAATGTAATAATATTGAAAAATGCTAAACCAACGATATTCGGCGGCGTTTGACCAGCTGTTACAGCATTCATATTTTCAACATCCATTGCCATCCACAATGGCGTTACTAAAGGTAGGATCACATTCGTTCCATGAATTCCGAAAAACCAAAGTATCTGTTGAATTAAACTCAAAATAATCATAGCACCGATTGAACCGCCAATTCCTTTTAACGGTTCTTGAATAATCGTGTAAACAAACTGATGCATATTACCAAACGCAGTTAAACTAAACCCGAGATCAACTAAAATAAATAATATCCCGATCAAGACTGTTGGAATCAATGATTCAAACATCCGTGTTACCATTGGCGGTACACCTTCCGGCATTTTGATCGTCCAACCTTTACGCTTGATCGCTATAAACAAACGTCCAACAACTAACCCTACGATCATAGCCGAGAAGACACCTTGCGCACTTAACCAAGTGGTTGGCAATGCCGCAATCTCATCAGCCGTCTTATCTAGAGGTGTGATCAAAAGAAAACTCATTAATGAAATAATTCCTGCCGCAACGTAATCTTCTTTTTCATCCAATTTACGAACTAAATTGATCGCCATCAAAACTGAAATGTATAATGCCAGAGAACCAATCGTAAAGGTATTGACTTTTCCTAATAATGCAATCACTTGTGTAAATTCTTGTAACGTTTTAGACATGTTCATAAAAACAACTAATAATACCGCAATCGAACCGATAAAGACTGGACCTAATGTTGACATCATGGCGCCAGAAATAGCTTGAAGATAAGGATTATTTCCCATTTTATCAAAAAATGGACTCACCTTATCAAAAAGACCGATTAACTTTTTCTTCATGTTTATTTCCCCTCTCAATATCCAGTAAGCGCTTTACTTAAATTCAGTATACTGAGTATTCCTTCATATTTCTGTGCTAATTTCGTCTTCAAATCGGAAAAATAATGACTTTTTTATTTAAAATATTTTTGTCGATATTGTTGTGGAGACAAGGTGTAATTCTTTTTAAACACATTGTAGAATGACTTCACTGAGAAAAAACCATTTGCCATCGCAATATCTAATACGGTCATATCAGTATCTCTTAATTGATAATAAGCGTGCTCCAATCGAACGGTATTTACATATTCAGAAAAAGGAATGCCCATATATTTCTTGAAAAATCGTGAAAAATAGGCAGGATCATAGTTAAAAGTTTCTGCTACTTGTTCTAACCTCAGTGACTGATTATAATTCATTTGCACATATTCATTGATTTGTTTTAGCCGCTCTAAATGTTTCAAGCTTTTGATGGTTTGTTTAGTCGCTATCGGGATACTATAATGTTTAGTTAACACAGAAAGAAACGCCAACACCCGACTTTTGACCAGTAAATTCATGGATAAGTCATTTTCCTGATAATCGTGATAAATGTCATTCAATAAGGATTGAACAATCGGATCTTTTCGTTTTAATGGAATCAAATTAAATAAAAAGCGATCATTGTACTGTTGCTGTGTCATTTCTTTCAAAAAAGGAAGCGGAAACTGCATCACAAATACTTCATTGGGTAACGGACTTCTAGAAGAATGGATGATATTTGAATTGATGAATAATGTATCCCCTGGCTCTAACACATACGTTATCTGGGGAAAACGGACTTCTAAAGTCCCTTTCAAACAATACAATAACTCAGCACTTTCATGCCAATGCGTTGAAATCATTCGATCTGGGTTTCTAGATGTGAATGAAAAGAGTTTAAATGGATAATTTTTGTTAGGTGAAATCATTTCATGTTTCATATCGATACCTCTTTTACTTTTATTAAGCTGGTTAAATTATAAGCTATTTCAAACTTTGTTAAAAATGTTGATGTTTTGATTTTTTCAAACTATTTATCGACTCCTCCAAATTAATAGTGGTTTATCGGGCAAAAAAAAGAAGCTGGAAATCAGCTTCTCTTTTAGTGCTACTTAATATTACGCAATTGGAAAAATGAAACAATTTCGCCAATGCCCATAAAAATCAGAATACCACCAAATAATTGGAAAAGTACTAGTAAGCTACTGAATGGATTAAAGGTTAAAACCAATCCAGCAATAATCAAAATCACGCTATAAATCAGCATCGGCAGCCAGCTAACATTGACATACGTCCGTAAATTCACTGATTGGATCGCACGAGTAACACCAACAACCACGATCACTAGACCAAGGAAAATCGGTAGAATACTTACGATTCCTTTTGCAAAGACTAGCACGATTCCTGCAATCACTAATAAAACGATCCCACCTAGAAAACTCATTCCATATGTGCCCGTAGCTTTTTTGACTTTAAAACCATCATAAAGATTTAACACACCGATTATTGCAATATAGGCTGATATAAAGTAGACAGCCACCTGAAACACACTTCTAGGATTGATCAAAATCAACAACCCAAAAATCATATAAACAATTCCTCGTAACAATGCATATTTTCTTAATTGCTCCATAACGTTATTCATTATTATCCCTCCATTAACACATTACTTATTTGCTAACTATATTGTATAGAATTTCTTTGAATAAAACGAATAATATGGATCGATAATTGTTATTTTTTTAGAAGTTAAAAACAAAAAATACAACGAACTCGCCAGAAAAAGCTTCACCCATCATAAATTCTTTTGGGCGAAACTTTTTCATTTGTCTATTAAGGTGTTTGTTCTACTTGCCATAGAATCGTTGCGCGGTAGCCACCTGCTTGTAACACTTCACCAGAAGGAACTTCTAACAGTAAGCCTGACTGATTTTTATCCCATTCTGAACTTACATTGTATTGCCCTTTGGTTTCATGTGTTCTTTCTGCTATCGATTGTGTCTCATTTTCCGATAAAACAACCGTTTCCGCGTCACTTATCTTATAACGGATAGCAGAAGGTAAGACTTTGCTTGGATCTTCTTGGCTTGTCAGTGGTTTCTTCAACGTTGCTGTTAGATCCCATGCTCCGCCATTTTTACGATTATCCCAAACAATCAATGGTTTATCATACTTCGCTTTTTCTACCTTTATAAACGGAATTCCTAACGTTTTACGACCAAAATTCAAAAAGGTTGGTGAAGACTGTACGAATAACATCCCTTTAAATTGATATTGTACTGTACTCTCTTCACTTGTAACTGGAATTTTGGTTTCGTTATCTGGTTTTTTGACTAACTGATAGTTCTTTGCCAGAATTGATTCCAAGGCTTGTTGGACTTCTGTTTCTTCCGTTAGATCGATCGTTGTGCCGATGATCTTATCAAAAGTAATTTTGTCATGTAAAGAATCGCCTGTTTCATCTACGAATTCCACGTTCACTTTTTGGTTGCTTTGAATATCGATCGTGATTGTTTTTTTGGTTACTTCTGTCCCACGAACAGCTTTTAAAGTTGCCTTATAGCTTCCTTGTTCAGGATTCAGTGGTAATGTCGTTGACTCTACTGAAAGCGTGATATCTTTACTTGAACCAGTTGCAACATCCCAAGCAATCGCTTCAGATTTTTTAAGAATCAGTTTATTGACTTCGCTTTCAGTCAAGTTTTGAAATGATTCTGGTCTGCTATTAAAATTGTTCGCTGCAATATAAAGACCTCTAGATGGTGGTGTTTCATCGATCACTTGAATCGGAACCTTGATCAACGTCGTTTTATCTGGTTGATCGGCATCCGTCATTCGCACCATTACGCTGGTTAAACCTGTCACCGACGTATCTGGCATATCGCCTTCATATGCATATGAAGCGGTATGTCCAGGCAAGATAACTGCATCCTGAATGACTTCAGAAGCTTTTTTATTAAAAGCAGTTCCTTTTTTGATGATTTGCGGAATCGGTTTAGCACCAAGATTATAAACGTTGATTTTTACTGCATAATCTTGCGAAGGTAATCCATTATAGGGACCTTCTGACTCATTTATTGCTAGTAAAGAAGTATCATAATTTTTGATTGTACCTGGTTCTTCGTTCAACTGTTCAGGTAATCCTGTTCTTGGTATAGTCAATGGACTATCAAATTCTTTTTGACTATTTGCAGCAAAAGGCATCGTGACTTCAACACCTGTTGGATATGTCACATAAACCGTACCGTGATCCGATGCTGTAGGGATTTTACTTAGTTTGTAACTAGTATTAAAATCATCTACATAATCTGGATAAATATTGAATACTTCTGGATTCGCTTTTATTTGCATATAGGGAAGCTCATCACCTGCAAATATCTCGTAACCTGTGTTTAATGCTCCGTCTGGGGATATATCTTTCCACGGCGCACCTAATTGATACGCTGAATCGACACTCGATGCGATAACTTGCCCAGCACTGTAATTTTTACTTTCAGAACCTGCGCCCATAAAATCATTTCCGAAGTAATTTGTTCCGCCAGAAACCCCTGTACCGCTATATGAACCAGCTATATATTTAGTGTAATCTGAAAGCCAATTTCCTCGGGAATCTTTTAATCGAATTGTAAATCTTTTTCCAGACGAAGGTTGAATGTAAAAGCCACTACTATTCCCTAGTGCGTATATTGGAACTGAATCTGTATAATAATCCGTATCCACGCTTTCTAGCATTGAAAAGTTCTTTGTTGTATTAGAAAGATTGTACATATCTAATTGAACAGTGAAATTTAAATTTCGATTCAAAGTTAGGTTATATACATAAAGAATCTGATTAGGTTCATCTATTAAAATTTGCTTTAGCTCGTTGCCTTTTCGTAAAAAGTATTTGGAGGTCATCTTTGAATCAACCCCATTATAACCAAGTCCACTTCCTCTAGCCCAACCAGTCCCATAAATAGGGCTCGTATTTAATCCAGGAATATCTGATACTCGACCTTCACCACCACTATAAATATAGCCTTTACCAGCACTGTCTTTGATAATAAAACCGACTTCATTTTTCTGTGAAGTTACAGAAATTCCTCTTTCTGGAAAACCCATTTTTGAACCGTTTAATGGATTAGTAATAACACCATCAGTGGAATTCAAGGGGATGTTGTTCCAGCCTTCAATCGTACTATTTCCGAATACCTGATCTGGAAGAACCAGCACTTTGAACGTATAGGTCAACAGTTGTTCGCCTAAAGTTATCGTAATGGTTACCTCTTTAGACCCTCTACTTGAGTTCACAATCATAGATTTAGTAATTCGCGCATCCAGATCTTGTCCTGTCGTCAGATCCCAAGCTTTTGGTGCTAATTTTTTGGTTAGTAATTGGATGATTTGCGGAACAGTTTTTCCTTTGATCTCACTCGCATTTAAAAATGGTAGATGATTGAAACTCATCCCTGCTTTTGCATCTACAATAACAGTTTGATTATCTAACGTTACTGTAATCGGCACAGGAATAACTGTCGACACACTTGTATCTTTTTTATCCGTCATTTTTATATAACCCCAGTGAAATCCTGTTTTGCTAGTATCAAATTTATTGACAGGTTCAGTAGGATCACCGGCTGGGTTTTTGACCCATTCATAAGTAGAACTGGCGGCAGCCGAATCATTTAAGGACTGATATTTTGAAAAAATATTCGCTGCATTTGTACCCATCGCCATGTCTTTGCCTTGATCCACCTTAAAATAATAAGGGGATTTCACATCGGCACCAAAAATCGTAACATTTCGTGTAGTCGTAGCAGATGTCCCATCTAATTCTACTTTGATTGTCCCTGTATATGAGCCTATAGAATTATTGACTGCTGTCGTATCCGTAAATGATACTGGAACTGTTGCCCCAGTATTCATGTTCCAAGCACTTAAATGCGCTCTTGACTGAATGAGCGCAATCAGCTCTTCTTTACTTTTTCCTTTTGTTTCATTCGGGTAAAAAAGAACCTTCGCATCGGCTTTTACCATCACTTTATTTGTTAATAAAGCGGTAGTATCCGCGCTTGTCACATTGATCGGTACTTTGATGATCGTCGACACAGTGGCATCAGTTTTCTCGGTCATTTTTATATAAGCCCAGTGAAATCCAACGGTGGACGTATCAAACTTGTCGATTGCTTCACCATTTTCACCAACAAATTGATACAATGCGTTCGTTGCTGTCGTACTATTTACTGTTTGGAATTTTGTAAATAGGTTGGTTGGATTGGTGCTTAACGACAATGTGGCATTTTGGGCGATAGATACAAACGTTTGCGGATTAGCGCCGAATACCGTAACATTTCTAGTCGTTGTAGCCGAAACGCCATCTAATTCTACTTTGATCGTACCTGTGTATGAGCCTATAGAATCGTTGAGTGTTGTTGTTTCTGTAAATGATACAGGAACGGCTGCTCCTGTGCTCATATTCCAAGCACTTAAATGCGCTCTTGATTGAATCAACGCAATCAGTTCTTCTTTACTTTTTCCTTTCGTTTCATCAGGATAAAGTATTACCTTTGCATCAGATTTCACCATGACTTTATTGGTCAATAACGCAGTAGTATCTGCGCTTGTAACATTGATTGGCACTTTAATGATCGTTGTTACATTTTCATTCGTTTTTTCTGTCATTTTTACGTAAGCCCAGTGAAATCCAACTGTAGATGTATCAAATTTTTCCAATGCTTCGCCATTTTCATTTACAAATTGATAAACAGCATTTGATGCTGTTGCATTGTTCACAGTTTGAAACTTCGTAAATAAATTGCTTGGGCTTGTCCCTAAAATAAGTGTTGCATTTTGAGCAACAGACACAAAAGCTTGTGGATCAGCTCCGAAAATAACAACATCTTTTTGAACAGAAGCTTTTTGTTCCGCTTCACCTGTTCCTACTGTAATTTCAAACTCAGCTTTGTAAGTCCCTACAGAGGTTGTTACAATCGTTGTTTGAATTACATTCACTGGAACAGACGCGCCGTCTTCCACTTGCCAAGAGCGGACATTCGATTTTGTTTTGACCAACTGCTGTAGCTGCTCTTCCGTTTTATTCGCTGTTTCGTTTGGATACAAAATAATTTTGCCATTTACATTATCCGTTTGAAGCGCTATTTGATTGT
Organism: Enterococcus sp. 7F3_DIV0205; assembly: GCF_002141365.2. NCBI lineage: Bacteria > Bacillati > Bacillota > Bacilli > Lactobacillales > Enterococcaceae > Enterococcus > Candidatus Enterococcus palustris. The sequence goes on along the minus strand of NZ_CP147244.1, from coordinate 3,138,825 downwards.
CTAATAAAAAGGATGTTCCTAAGTCAGTAACAGTTACTGGCACGGGAACACGAATACTAGTCAACTCATAATTTTCAGTGATTTCTACATAAATTGTTTGAAATCCTGCCTGTTCACTGCTAGGTGTAGCAGGCGTTCCATCAGCGTTCACATATTCATATACAGCACCGTATTCTGGATGTGGAATAACCCTTTCTGAAAAGAGTTTTGCCAGACCTGCTTCGGTGTTGAGATTTGGGAAAGCTTCATTTTGTTTCAGCGTCAAAACTTTAGGAGTCGCCTTCAATCCGGCTTCATTTTCAACTGGATCTAGCGCCTTAGCTGTATAGTTTTTCTGTGCTTTTACTGTTGCTGATTTAGCGACACTTGCAGCCGACTCTTTATCGGTCGTCTGTTTGGTTACTTTTTTCACACTTGTTTCAGGCTTTGCTAATATCGGGTTGGTTATGGTGAATAAAGCAGTGACACAAAAAATGCCAACTATCGTAAGCCCAATTAGCATCCATAGTAGTTTAGCTTTAGAAGGATTCTTTTTTTTGTTATCCATTTTTTCTCCTTTCTTCTTTATTTTTGATTGCCTACCTGATTACACTCTATCGCAACACCTCCTTTGTATCACTATCACCTATTTAGTTCAGCTCAAATCAAATCATTGATTGAGCAATTTTGCTTGCTGATTAGAGGTGATGCACAAGAAGAGTGTTTGAGTCAGTTCACTATTATTTCTTTTAACACTATTCTTTTTCACACTTACAGTTGTGAAAAAGGGTTGCTTAGCGTCTCTTTTCATTTTCTGCTTTTTTTCGTTTTATCACTTTATAACCTAAAATGAATACAAGTGCACCTACACATAAAATTAAAAAAATGACCAAAAAAGTCTGTTTTGCGTCTGGTTTATTTTCTTTGAGCTGCATATTAAGGCTATTCGCCTCTAACGTATTAATCGTAAAATCTTCTATCCATGACCAATTGCCACCATTTTTGGAAGAAACCTTGATTTCAGCGGAATAAGTCCCTGCGCTCAATCCTTTATCGGTTAAATCAATAGGAAAATCAATCATCGAATTCGGAGCCATTCGCATGTCTTTCTTTTGGTATTCAACTAATACTTTTTGCTTGTTGGCTTTTCTTACTTGAACAGCGATCTTCATCCCTTCGACATATACCGGATGACGATTAGAAAGATTGATAAACAAATGACTTTTTTTATCTTTGAATGCTATGTATATTTTGTTTAATTTCAGCTCTGGTTTTATGCTATTCGTATCACCAACACGTAATAACATCCCTACTAAAAAAGCAAACTCATTTACAACGATATCTTTTTTTCCTTGATCACTTGCTTTATGATCCACCACAGGTTTCAATTGAATACCGCCAGCAATCAACCCATCTTTCATTTCCTTAGGCAGTGTGAGCATCAAATCGACTTGCTTACTCCCACCAGAAGGGATCACCACTTTAGTTGGTCCTTTAACGATAGTGGTGAAATCAGTTGTCAAAGAGGCATCTTTTGGCAAATCATTCGGTCCATATTCAACTTTCCCAATGCTATTGGTTTTTGCTGTGTTTAAGTGGATTTCAACTGTTAGGTCTTTTGCTAATGAATTATAGAGTTTGAGGGAAACTTGTTGTTCTTGTCCTTTCTGCATCGTCAGATCAAAGTAACCTAAGTTCTTATTTTTCTGATTCTCTGGATATACAATTTCATAAGATAATCCGCCAATCAAATTGGATGAATCTTGTTTTGCGAGGCTTTTAATGGGATCAACGAACAGTGCCAAACAGAAGAATAATACTATTAGATATATACGATGTTTTTTCAACGACTGATCCCTCCTTCTCTTTCCAACAATAATTCCTCGATTCTGTGTCATACAGACAATTCTGTGAACAATTTATAACAATAACTGTCAACCAATCTACTTACTTATTTATATCAACACACTACTAAGCTATTTCTTAGTAAGTATTGTCAAGACTCCAGTTCACGCTACCTTTAAATGCTTTACCGGCAGCTCCTGTTCCTGTAGTAACTGTTAGTTTAGTATCTGATAATTTTGTAGCAAAACCGCCTTTGACAGCATCTGCTTGCGTTTTTGCAATGATATTTGTTGCAGTCGTATTGCCAGCTTCTAATGTTACACTTTTGCTAACAGTGATATTGTTAGGATCAGCAAGTGTTCCTAAGTTTCCTTCGATTGGATTTGGTAAAAAGTCATTTGTATCTGGATCAACTTCACCAATATCGTAAGATTGTGCATCACCTAAAGTAAATGTTAGTTTTGATGGCAATTCTGTAGCTGAGCTGTCTTTAGAAACTAATTTAGACAATGAAGCCGTCACTTTCCAAGCAGAAGTTGTTACGGCTCTTGTGCCTTCTCCGCCTGTTTCAGTACCTTGTCTGTCATCATTCACGACAATATATTGATCTCCGGCTACAGTATTGCTATATGTAGCAATATTCGCTGTTGCTGCTTGACGACCAAAATCAAATTTAGATGGTGTCCATACCAATGCTAAGTTATCTTTGAATGGTCCTGGTCCAGGTTTTACTGGTCCATCAGTGTCAAAACGAATCCCCAAGTCTGTTTGCTCATTTCCGACTTCTTCTGCATTCGCAGGTTTTGCAAAAATCAGCAACGCTGATGAAGCAAGTAATGTTGTAAATAGTATTTTTTTCAAAATTTAATCACCCTTCTTATTTAACGTAAGTAAGATTGGCGACAGTTACTGTTATAAATCGTTCACAGAATAATACGTTGTTTCACCAATCTAGCCAATCAGTTTGATTTGGTCTTTTAGCAAAACAAACAAATAAATAATCAACCCTAGACTTGCGATAGACACAGCTAATAGACTAAAGTTAAAAACTAAATCCAGCTTCTTTTTTCGTAGCTTTCTGACTAAAAAAACGTCTCTTGAAAGTGTCACTAGAAAAAATAGTAACGATGTAGAGGCGATTCCTCCTAATATATAAATCCATAAATAATCTTTCATTTTACCCTCCTATACGTGCATGCTGTATACCTTACGTAAGCTGATAACACCTAAAAAGACAATCAAACAAGCGACACCTAACAATAATAGAATGAACGACGTCATCATTTGTCCTAAATGAGGTAACGCACCATCCGTTTCTGGGTAGACGGGAGGTTTTGTCTCATAAATTGGCGGTTTCGGTTTATCTGGTTCAACAGACTGATTGAATGATATACCTGTTTCTGTTTTCTCTTGCTCCGCTAACGCTTGAGGCGCTTGGCTAAACAAAATCCCAAACACACACACTACAAGAAACAACGGCCAAATAAAGTAAGGCTTTTTCATCCTTATTCACCATCTTTTCTATTGATTTTTTTTCGTTTTTTCTTTTGATTCCCCTGTTTTTTTCGTTTTGCAATTCTGACTTTTTTCCATTGTTTTTCCCATTTTTTTCTTCTAAGAAAGGTCAACGACATGATCAAGACACTAATCACTAAAAGGAATATCGCAGTACTTTTGATCCAAGTTGGCGTAATAATTTTAAACGCACTTTCTTCATTCATTTTTTTTGCTTGTTGGTTTGTGATCGTGAAGTCTTTGCTCAGCTGCCATTCTTGATAGTCGTTGGAGGCGTCTAGTTTTAAGGTATAGGCGCCAGATGGCAGATTAGCGATTCCCCAATCCATTTCAAAATCAAACGAACTGTTTGGCGCCATGCTGTAATTTTCGACAGATTTTCTTTTGACGACTTCCGCGGTCCCTTTTTTCGTCATCGTGCCGACAATGCTTAAATTTTCTAATACTTTGGGTTCTGGATTTTGTAAGTTCGCTAAAACCATTTTTTTCCCGCGTTTGATTGAAGCTTTTGCTGAGTTTAGATTCAATGTTTGGGCGTTATTGAATTCATCACCAGAACCTGACGTGATCAATCCGACACGGTAAGAAAACTCAGTTGAGACACCACTTTTCGCTTTCTCTCCTTGATCCAAGGCAAAAACGATTGCGCCCATTTTGACACCGTCATATTTTTCTTTCGGGGGTGTCAATTGAATTTTCACTGTCTTTTCCTCATAATTACCGACTGTAATATCTGGTGTGGCTATTTTGATCATCGAAGTCACTGGTTCTTTTAGTGTTGAATCGAAATACGTTTTATCGTCGCTATATTCGATCGTACCACCATCACCTGTGATCGCATTGGTACCATAGATCTTTATTCGTACATTTTCTTTTTTGGTACTTTTGACTCTTACTTCTAATGTTTGGGCTTCGCCTGGTGTTGTTTTTATATAAAAATAGCTTTTATTGGGATCGATTTGTGTATTTGACTGTACCAAAGTCACTGTATAGCCTAGATTATTGTCATCATCTGCCGCCATTACTTGATCAGTAAAAAAAAATAATGAAAAAACACAGATAAGGCTTAGATATATCGCATTAATCTTTCTCATGAAAAAGGGTTCTCCTAACTACTAGTATTTATTCTTATTGAATTGATTGAACAATGATTTCAACATACCATTCGTTTTTTTCGTCACACTTGATAGATCCTGCTAACTTATGACCTTTATTAGCAAAATAATCCGTCCAATGTGCCAAAAATTCTTTGGTATATTCTTCAGCTGCTTCCCTCGTTTGAAACGGTCCTTCGACTTTGACCATTTCATTTTCTTCGTACGATTCATCTTTTTCTTCATATAAAGATTTTGTAATGACATATATGATATAGACAATCGTCAGAGAAACGATGAATAGTAATAAAAACAGCGGCCAAATAATCGTTATCAATAGCGTTATAGCACTGATTCCGATAATCGCTAGAAACACGATCGTTGAATAAGTTCTCTCTTTTTGCTTGATTCCTTCGCGCTTATTTTTGGTATAAAACATCAAGAGTAGAAAAAGATTTAACGTCATCAGTAAAAAAGCAACAAATAAATACGTTAGTACATCACTCAAGTAATAATTCACTATGAACAATAACTGAATAATAAATTTGGCATTTTTGTCTACATAAAATATAGCCCCTTCATAAAACCTTGAAAAAAGAATAAAATTAGTGATCCATCCTACCAAAAGGATCAATTGACCGAGATAATACCCTCGATATTTTTGATAATAGTTCCGTTTGTCTTTCACACATTTAGCCATCCATTTCTTTAAATAATTACGTAGTCTTTTAAATCCATCTAGTCATTCTGATATGAGGGATCATTGCAAGACTTTTTCGCCTCGATTCTCGAAAAGAAATCGTTCGTTTTTTGAATAGGTAAGTAGATATCCTTTTGTTCGAATAATTTCAATTTCAAAATAGCTTTGTTCTTTTAATTTATTTCTGATATGGAAAATGAAGTTTGCCACACGATACTTTTCTAGAGATTCTCCCGTGGAGTTACCGTAAATTGCTTCATTGATTTGCTCATAGGTTACGACGTTCTCCAAGTTCTCATATAGCAGCTCAATAATTTTGAATTCTTTTCTGGTTAGTGCTATTATTTTGTCATGTACCACTAGACTTAGCTTGGCTGGATCTAAGTAATGATGATCAGATATTTTTTTCGGTTCTATCCTGTTTAATAAGTGATTTTTGTAATTGAGTGCATTTTTTATTTTGATTCCTAGTTCCTCAACCCCTTGATCCGACTCAATAATTTCAATTACTGAATTTTTACTTAGATGAGGATATAATTTTGTCAGCTCAGAGTCCTTTCCTTCACTTAGAATCCAAATAAATAAGGAATGTTCTTCTTTTAGATCGATCAACCACTGAAATGCTTTAACATAATCAGATGATTTCTCCAGCTGAAGCACTAAACCATCCAATGCTCCGATTTGTTCTTTTTCTGTAATTTCAATTAGTGAATACTGTTGCTCAATGAGAGCCCGTTTTATCAATAACTCTATGTGATCGTTCTGTTCAGAATCATCTCTGATATGTAATAGGCCAATTGTATTTTCCATATGGCTCCCTCCTCTTCAAATCTTTCTACCATTTATTTTCTTGTTTTATTAACAAACGAGAAACATCCTTACAAAACCACTTATACCAACACTCAAAACACTTTATGACGGCAAAATTGACGGCGTAGGTTTCTTAAATATCAAATAGCTAGCGAACAATCCTGCTACTCTTGAATCCATCAAACAAAAATAGTACGTTAAATGAAAATAAAGAAAAGTCTTACTACTTTTCAAATGTGATAATTTTTGAAAAGTAGTAAGACTAGCTGATTAAATTAATGGCTTTTCTTTTCTCTGACATAAAAGAATTTACGTAAACGTCTAGCGTCATTTTAGTAGAATGATGACCCAATAAAGCACTGATCGTTGCTATGCTCACTCCTTTTTCTAAACAACGAGTTGCAAAACTATGTCTCAGCTGATGAAAACGAATATTAGCAAAATGAAAACTTTGACAGATTTTCTTTAACCACGTTGAAATAAGACGTGGTTCTGCTGGTTTATCTCCTCCCAACACAAAGTCACCACTCGTTTGTTCTTTTTGTTGGATCAAAAGATTCTTGATATTTTTAGAAATTGGAATAGTGCGTTTAGACGCAAGACTTTTCGGCGTTCCTTCAATAACTTGTGTTTTTTTGTTCACCCCATTAACCATTTGGATTCTTTGAATCGTGCGTTGGACTGTTAGAATATCGGATGAAAAATCGATGTCTTTCCACTTTAATCCAGCAATCTCACCGATTCTCATACCAGTTTCTAGAGCTAAAATAATCGCAAGTCCTTTGGGATGCGTTGCTGCTTTTTCTTTTAATTTTTTTTGGTCTTGAGAGGTGATTGCCTCTATATTATTCGGAGTTTTTTTTGGCAAAGTGACATATTTACAAGGATTATCTGAGATCAACCCTCTTTTTACCGCGGCCGTACAGCAAGACATCAACACTTGATACACGATTCGAACAGAGTTAGGAGACAAATCACCTTCTATTTTTTTGATCCAATCATTCAAATTGCTCGTTGTAATGTTTTGCAGGGGACTGTCTCCTAAAAAAGGCAGGATGTGTTTCGTCATTTTATTAGTATAGCTAGCATGTGTGCTAGGCTTCAATTGCCCCTGTATTTCAGTTAGCCAACAAGTTGTCCAGTCATTAAGAGTCCCTTGATACTCAATGGTTTTAAAGGTATAGTTATGTGAATAAAGAGCTTTCATCGTTAATAATCTTTCTTTTAAATCCATATATGTTTTATTATATACATAGCCATATAGAGCACTTCCATCACTCTTTCTTCCTTTTATGTATCTTCCTTCCCAGCGACCATCTTTTCGTTTATAAATATTTTCACCTTTTCTTACCATAAATCATTTCCCCCTTATTTTAATTTTGACGGCGATTTGACGGCGAATAAAAATTATTGTAAAACAGCCATTAAACAATAAGATATAAAAGCGAACACAATGATTAAAATACAAAAAAATACTTAAAACAGTGTTGACAAACTGAAAAAAACAATATATCATCAGCTGAGAGACCTAAATATCACGGCAATTCCATAATTTTCTCGTTTGTTAATATAACAAGAAAATATTATTTTAAATAACAAATATAAAAGAATTTTTAAAACAAAAAAAATAATCTATTTTCAGATTTATGCCTAGAGACTATTTGAGATTTTGATTTCGGAGGTCTTTTTTTATGTGAGTATATATGTTTAAGTCCTGTCCAGTTAATTATCTGGATAATTCTTTTCTCGAAGTACCAATAACAATGACATCATGTCACTCTATTATACCTTTTATGAATGCAAGTTCTAGTTCCATTTTGTGATGTAGAAATTTTAGGAAGCAAAAAAGACCTAATAGAGATATTAGGTTTTTTTGTTTCCCGCTCTTCAGTTTTGATAGAGGTTCGTGTTTTTTTAGTAGAGCGGAAGATATACTGTTTAAACTGAGCTAGACTACATTAGTACAACCCAAGTAAAAAGGCATGACATATTTCAATACACTAGCTCTAAACAGAGCTAGACACTAACAACAAGAAAGTACCTAAGTTCACAGTAAAATTTCAATCCACTAGCTCTAAACAGAGCTAGACGAAAGTTCTCGAACCTCTTGAAAGAGATCTTCGTCAATTTCAATCCACTAGCTCTAAACAGAGCTAGACCAAGTCTTCGTTATTCAAAAAAGTGTCACCCCCTAATTTCAATCCACTAGCTCTAAACAGAGCTAGACATTGAACATTCATGTTTAATTCAATTGATCCGTCCGAATTTCAATCCACTAGCTCTAAACAGAGCTAGACCTTTATTTATTTTGTTACAGGTCGAAGTTTATATAAATTTCAATCCACTAGCTCTAAACAGAGCTAGACGACATAAATGCAATCACCATCACTCTTTACAAAAAGATTTCAATCCACTAGCTCTAAACAGAGCTAGACCTTTTCATTATTAGGGGGTCAACGATGAGGATAATTTCAATCCACTAGCTCTAAACAGAGCTAGACAATATTCCGGACAAAGATTCTATGGAAATTTTTATTTCAATCCACTAGCTCTAAACAGAGCTAGACCGTGAAAATAACAAAAATACATGACATTTTTCTGCTATTTCACAAAAAATCAACTTAAAAATTAAATTCAGATGAGAAAAAGAGCTTTTTATTGATGTTAAACACCTATTTATTGGTGCGGATCTCCCAGTGTTTTCATGTGCACTTTGGGTCCGCACCAAAATGTTAGTGCTAAAATATCAAAGGTGCTTCAATATTAAAGCTTTCTTTTACACCTATATGTTCTACTTTTTTTTGATAGTTATTTCCCAATCGATAAATTCGCAAACTGTCTAATTCTTCATCAATTAAATCAACTAATTCTTTTTTCAACTTTGTTAGTTCCGTCGCATCAACAACACATTCAAAAACAGAATTTTGGACACGTTGTCCATAATCTTGACATTTCTTAGCGACTTTTCTTAAACGACGGGTTCCATTTTTCGAACTTGTTGCAACATCATAAGTGATCAACACTAACATACTTTTCACCTACTTCCATAAAAATGGCGGGTAACCATCTAAATCTTCTCTTAAAAAGCGACTTAGTAATAATGCTTGAGCATAAGGAACTAACCCCCAATTGATTTTCTCCCCTAAAAACGGATGCTGAATTTGTTCTTGCTTTTTTTCTTGCCATTTTTGAAAAAAAATTCGCCTACCATCGTCCGTTAAAATCACAGCGCCACTTTCTTTTTTAACGAAATCCTTTTCAGTTATCATTTTTTTATTGATCAATGTCAAAACAAAACGATCTGCATAAATTCCACGTAATTCTTCCATTAAATCTAACGCCAACGAAGCCCGACCTGGTCGATCTTGATGCATAAAACCAACATACGGATCAAGACCAACTGTTTCTAAGGCTGCTGCACATTCTTGCGCTAACAAAGTATACGCCAAAGAAAGCATTGCATTGACATTGTCCAAAGGTGGTCTGCGGTTTCGACCATAAAAACCGAAATCACTTTTTTGTTGTAAAATCATTTGGTCAAACAATAGAAAATAGCGATTTGCTGCTTGTCCTTCGATCCCCCTGAGCGATTCTAGGTTATCGATTAGACGTATATCTTCTATATAATTTTTTAACTCTCCAGATATCTGTTTAAAGCGCTCAACATCAATTCTCATCGGATTCTCTCTTGTCAGACGTTCCAACATCCACCGTTGATTGTACAATTTACCAATAATAAAATGACGGGCAATCGCTAAGCTTTCTTCTTCAATGTCAGATAGACGATATTGCTTTTTACGTAATGTTACATTCCCCGTTGTACCTCCTGTAACCCGACTACCAAACTTACCAGTATTCGTCAAAAACGTTAGACCGATATTTTTTTCAGCACATTTGCGCATCAAAGCTGGACTTGCGCCCAAGTAGCCTGTTGTTACAATTGACTCTAAATTATGAAGAGGAACTCGGCCTAATGTTGTGTCTTCTTTTTTTATCACAATATTTTCACCATCTAAGGCTAGATAGGTTTCAGGAGTCGTAACGAATAATGTATTCAATAATTTTCTCATTCACATAACCTCCGATCTAAATAACCTTTAACCGTTTGAACATTCATCAATTTAGGCAAACAGATATTTTGTAACGAACACTTTTTACAGAAATTACCTGTTTTAACTTTAGGTGTGTAGCGCCTTGTCCAGTATTGATGCATTTCAGCTACATTTTTCTTGAGTTCTTCACGCAAAGCAGGCGTAATATCGATTTCTTCTCTGCGTTTTGTTTCATGATAATAAAGATAGCCTTTTGGTACTTCACAAACGAGCATTTCTTCTAAACAGACTGCCTGTGCGGTTAACTGTAAAATATCACTAAGTTCTTGCTTAGGCTTTCCATGCTTGTATTCAACTGGAATCGGTGAAAAGGTTCCTGATTCTCCGTTTAAGGGCACACCATTTGGATCTTGTACAAATTCCACAACATCACAGATTCCAGTAATACCCAAAGTTGGCGAATGGATAGGTAATGCACGAACAATTAAACGATCTTTGCGTTTTTCCCGAATCGTCGGTTGGTCTGTTTTTTCATGTAAATATTGTCCTTCTAGCGTCAAAACATTTTCTTGCCATTGCTGTTCAATGTGAATCAAGGCCCATTGACGGCGGCAAAAGAGAAAATGTTGGATACCAGAGATCATTAAATAATCTTGTTCATCGTACATATTATAGCCCTTCGATGACTGTTAGCTCGATTCCTTCTAGTGGTTCAACCATTACTGTATAATCATCGAATGATTTTGCTCGATCTACTTCAGGATTTTTTTCGATTTTTACAGAACGGTGGACTTTTGCAGAGGATGCTTTGCCCATTTTACTTGGGTGTTCCCACCAGTACACTTTTTCTACAGCCATGCTACCGTCTGGACGAGCAGAGGATGCATCATTTTCGAAAAGAGTTGTTAGGGCTGCTTTGATTTTATCTGCGTCATCGATGGTGAACCCAGTTTTTTCAGCGAGTTGAACGTTGATGCTGCCGCTGAAAACATAGACACCAAAGTCAACGAAATGTTTGGTTCCCATGGTATCGGAGCCTTTTTTATCACCCGTAACAGAGTTCACACTTTTCGTAATTTGCATCGTGTTGATATCGATTGGCTCTACACTTACAGCGGTCTGTATAGAAACAGGTCCACGAACACCAACGGATAAATCAGAGCCTTTAAACGCAAAGACTTGCCCAAAACTTCTAGTATCCATGAATGTTTTACAAGCGATTTGTGCGTAACGATCCGCATCCTTTTTCTTGTCTTTACTAATTGCCTCTAATTCCTCGACCGCGTCTGCTCGATCTTTCAAACTTTTAAAGCCATCATCCGCACGGTCATCAGACTGAACAAAAATACGTTCACCTAAGTCTTGTAGTCGATTACGAATTTTACGTTTAATTGCTACATCCGATATTTCTCCGAATCCGTCGAAGTTTTGGCGTGGTCGGTTTCCATTTAATGGATCACCGTTTGGATTGGCGTTTGTTACTGAAACAATGACTTTAAAATCGATTTTATTTTCTAATGTACTCATGATTTATTCCTCCGTTTTGTCTTCTGATTTTTTATAAGTGTCTAATTCATAACGTTGTTCAGAATAGCCCATAAGATATTCCCCATTCAATGGTTTGTTTGTTCTTTCCCCTTTTTCAAAGGATACAACAATTTCATCTATTAAATGTTGATAATATAGGCCTCTGTCTTTCAAACGTCCGTAATATGGAATTAAGTTTTCTTGGAGTGTTTGCCAAGTTTGTAAGGGATGATTACTAAATGTATTCATGTAACGCATTGCATTTGTCATTCTGTCTTTTTCACCCAAAGAAAGTGATTTTCTCTCCACCTTATCTGCTACCGCCAACATTCTTCCAAATAGATAACTTCTATCAGTTTCATTTTTATCTAATGCCACAATTCTTTCCCCCTTTTTAAAATGTTTATTCATGACTGCACAAGCAATACTTAGTGTTTTTTCCCATTCCCATTTTTCCATGCTTACAGGATTTGATGCTCGTTGCAACAGGTTTCTAACAAGATTGATTGGTATCTTTTTACCATCCACAACACAAGGAAATAATTCATGGATTGTATTTTTTATTAGCGTGTCATTAGCTCGTGCACCATACGCTGCTTCAGCAATGTCTCTAAGTGATGGAGCACCCCAAAATGTGTAGCGTTGCTTATTTTTACTACCATACGTATGACGCCAAAAACAGGTTTGATGCCATGCTTCAATTCGTGTAAAGTATTGTTCTTTTTCAAATGAACGATAGTAGAGAACGCCCATTCTTCCAGGAGTCGCAGCATCTAAAATCATAATATAAATTGGCTCATGGTAAGAAAGCTTCACGCTATAACCATTCAAGGCTTGCTTAAATAACTCAGAAAATTGTTGATGCGTTGTATCTGGATTTAATAATATTTCTGCTTCTTCATCTTTGGCAAAAATAGCATCAAAATCAAGAAAATCAGCACTTGATTCTTCTGGATTAGGCACCTCTGTTTCTTTTTTCCCCCAGGTTAAAAAGACTCGTCCATCCAAAATAAAGGCTTGTTTGCCAATCAGCCATTTCAAAGCATTGTGTCCTTTTTGAGAAACTTCGTAACTGATCGAAGCGACTTGATTTTTATCAGTAAAACGACCTTTGTATGTGAAATTTGTAGAATCATTTCCTGAGATCAATTTCGCCATATCACCGCCATAGCGTACTTTTGAAGGATGGTTTTCTGTTAGTGGTAACATTTTTCCAGTGACATAATCTAGCCCTTCATTTGTCAGTTCATTTGTATAATAAGCAACAAATGAATCAATTATTTCTTTATCTCCCCAGAGTGGTCGTTTTTCTTTTCCCTTTTCTTGAATAGCAAATCTGACAAATGAAGCTGATTGTTCCCCAACTACCACACTAAATAACGGCGGCTTCTCACCAAGTTCTGCTTCAAGCTCTTTTGACCATTTCGGAATAAGTTGATGATTCTTTTCAAACATTACATTTGCTTGTACTAAATCTTCAATCAATGTTCCTTTTTCTAAATACTTCAAAACACTTTTAACAACTGGCTGAGAATACTCTGATTCGCACCATGCCTGCAAGTTTTCTATATACATTTGATACGAATTTTTTCCAGCTTTATTCTTCTTATAGACACCACCATATTTTTCAAAGTCACCTGCCACATAGACTAAATTGTCATGGATTAAATGAGGTGCAGAGGTTGAGCCTGATCTTCCAGCAGACTCGATTGTCACAGGAATCATGGTTTGTGACTCTTCTTTTGGTACAACATCTGCCTCGTAAAATTCACCCTCTGGCGTTATCGTTACTTCGATTTGTGCATTTTGATAAGCATGAGCAATGGGCAAAAGAACGATTTCTTTTCCAGAAGATGTTCGTTGAACTTTCCCTACTTGATCCGCATTTTCTTTGTATGTTTCATATAAATCATTTAACCAACTCATCATTCAACCTCCTGTTCCAAGGTTTCAAATAGTCGATCGACAGTTTCCATTCCTGAAGGGTCAAATATTTTCGCTTGCATCGTTCTAAGCGGTCGAACTAAGCTACATTCTTCTGGTCGTATAAATTGAATAATGCCTTTTTCCATAATCGGACGCCACAAACGAACAGCTAATTCCTCTTTTCCTGTTTCATCTGGATAAGATAAACCGTGCACCATCGTGCCAAAATGTAACTCTCCTTCATAATTGTCATAGTCACCTTTCGTCGCACCAAACTCAACTGGTTCTACATATCCTTGACATTCTCTTGTTCCTAAAAAAATATCTCTCCGTCCGCCAGCTTTGATCGAACGTTTTAAAATCTGATAATGTTTGTCTTCATCCCAATCTCCTTTTAAATCAGGGCGATGTGGATTAAACTCAAAATGGACTTTCACTTCATAAACAGGCTTTTTCAGATACGTATAATATGCTAAATCACTAGCGCTGCTATCATTGTATTTCATCGGTCGCATGCCTTTTGATTCCATTTGAATCGAGTTCATCACGCGAACTTCATCAATATAGTACATAATCGATGGTTTCCAATAAATGCTTTCTGTGATTCCTTTGAGCGCTTGATAGGTGGGCACTTGATAGGTCATTTTTTCACCACCCATTTTTGTCAAAGGATCTGTAAAAAGAGCGTATTCACCTTCAACTCTAAATGAAATCTGATTTTTGTATCTCATCGTTGCTTCCTCCTTTATAATCAAACTCTTGAAGTCAGATACTATTAAAATCCTAAATAACCACTCGCCACTTCTGCTTCTATATCTATTCCAAACTTCAAATCATACGCATTACTGGTCAGAGCCAAAATATCGCCATTCAACAGTGGATAAATTCCACCACTTGCTTGAAGTTCTATCAATTCATGCTGGAAAATATTGACCATATATTGTTGTGCTTTTTTCAACGTTGGCGCATACTCTTCAGGTCTTAGCTCACCATTTAAATCCGCAATCAATTCATTCCCATCTTTGTACGGAACAAGCACTGATGTCGTTGGACTATCAATGACTTGAAAATATTTCCCTACTGTTTTAGGACTACTTCTCAGAGCCAAAATAGGTGCAGAGCCGTGTGTTCGTTTATAATGTTCCAGCGCATTAGCACCTTCTCCTAATAGACTAAATAGTTCGAGCGATGTCTTTTTAACTGGATAGTTTAATTCATACTTAAAACAATCATAATAACGATCAAAATACCGTTTTTGAACATCATGAGAAAGTAATTCCGCTTGTTCAAGTTGACTGTTTTCTTTAAGAATATCTAACGTAATTCCTTGTCCTTTTTTAATCTGTGGCAAATGAGTCAGATTTTCAAGATCTGTGGAAAGATTAACTAGGTAGACTGGTTGTTGCTTAGTTTCCCCATGTCGATTACACCGTCCTGCAGCTTGAGCAATTGAATCCAAGCCAGCCACCGAGCGAATCACCGATTGAAAACTAATATCTACACCCGCTTCAATTAATTGCGTTGTGATACAGATTAGTTTTGTCTCACTATTTTTTAGTTTCTCACGTAATTCATCCAACAAATCTTTCCGATGTTTGGCACACATTGAGGTACTTAAATGATATAATTCAACATCTTCTAATTGTTGTTCTTCCAAATATTGATATAAACTCCGAACAGCTTTTTTGGTATTTAAAATAATCAACAAATTTTCTTTCTCTACTAAAATGTCTTGACTGAAATCAGCTAATGCTTCAAGCTTCCATGGTTCATCTGTTGTTCGATCAATGACCTTTACTCGTTTAAACTTAGATTCTACTTCTGATAAATCCAAAACCATTTCGCCATCGGAATCTTTGGTTAACGCTCGTCCAACATTTTCTAAAGACGGCTGAGTTGCTGTACACAGAACACTCGTTGTCCTACCGAATTTTTTTAAGAAGTTCAAACTTTCATTAAATAAATGGGTGCAGTTCGTTGGAACACCCTGAGCTTCATCAAAAATAATCACAGCATTCGTTAAATTATGAAAACGACGTGGGTTTCGAGTTCCTCGACTGTAAATCGTATTTAGAAACTGCACCATCGTTGTAAAAATTACAGGACTTTCCCAATTGTCTTTCATTAACGCTTGTTTTTGCTCCAACGCTTCTTTTTCTGATTCTTCGGATTTCCTTGCTTTCGTTTCTTCCTGATCTGTAAAAACATTGGAATGATGCTCTAGAATATTTTCTTCATCTTTTAAAATCTCTCGGACTGTCGCAGCGTTCTGTTCGATAATCGTTGTGAATGGTACGACATAAATGATGCGCTCTTTTCCATGTTTTATAGCGTGATTCAAGGCAAATCGTAAACTAGCTAACGTTTTTCCACCGCCCGTGGGAATCGAAAGGGTATAAATCCCTATTTCTCTTTCAGCAAAGGCCTTGCATTGATTTGACATCTGTCCACGAAGTTGGTTAATTGGTGTGTCAGCGGTAAAAGTTGAAATATATTCTTCTAGGCTTTGACTATAAGATTTCAGTAACTCGTCATTTTCATGCTTTTTAAATTTTTCATTTTCTTCAAACAACATCGTATTTGTTCGGTCGGCATCCAGTAAGCAACTATAGATGAATTTCAAAAGGAAAAATGTATCATTTTGTTTGATTCTGCTTTTTCCATTTGATTGATAAAAACCTTTTAAATCTTCTATTGCTTCTGATAATAATTGTTGAAATTGTTCTTCTGACATCACTTCTTCAAAAAAACGAAGTTTAATCTGTTCATAATCTACAACTTCTATTTCCGCTACTCGCCTAAGATAATCAGAAGTTGCTTCTCCTTCTGGTGTAAAAAAATCTTGCAGCCCTCGACTGCTGTGATGAGAAATAATCGCATTCCCCACCAATTCAGCAAAAATATATGAAAATGGATCACGACTATTTTTGTGGCAATAATCAAAAAGAAGTTTACCGCCAGCTGTTGAATGATCCACGCTCCCCCGTGTCACACTTTTCGGATCAGCAACAGCTTTTCTTAAATATTCTTGGAATTCGTTGGAATATTTTCCTAAATCATGAAGTAAACCTGCTATATAGCTGACTTTTCTTAATCCAATTTTTGCGCCCCAATCGCCGCTCAATACGGCACATTCTACTAGGTGATTCTTTAATAATTGCTCTTCTCCATCTGATTTCCTTACATGTGCGACATACATACTTAAACTCCTTAATTGGTTTCTAAATGTCTTAAATAAATTATACCACTTATAAAAAAAAGAACTATCTAAAATTTTAGATAGTTGAATTAATTTCCATAAAAATAAATTCGTATTAATGTTTGTTAATATAAATTGACATTTAAAAACAAATAAATTATAATTGTACAACAACACTAAATATCACTCAGAATTCTTTACAACATTCAATATATCGTAGTAGAATAAGAATTAAGAGGTGATAGTTATGTTATTTACAAAATCAAGATTACAAGGTAGCTCTGTTGTCGTGACACTACCAGCTAACAATGGAGAAAAACCTGAATCTAATAAAGAATATGTGGTTGTCTATTCAGAAGATGGTACGATTACTCTAATACCCAAAATCACTGATCCCTTTTCTGGCGGAGCTGAGGGAGAATTTTATGAAGCTGATGAATGGTCAGACCTGACGCCTGAAGGGAGAGAATTATTTTAATGCCTAAAAATAAGACTTACATCCCTAAAAAAGGTGATATTATTTGGATTAACTTTGATCCTTCATCTGGTAAAGAGATTCAAAAACGAAGACCTGGCCTTGTTGTTTCACGTTATGATTTTAACAGGAAAACAAAATTTGCAGTGATATGCCCAATTACCACAACAGTTAAAGAAATTCCAACCAGATATACCCTTCCTGAAGAAGTTGAAATACAGGGTCAAGTTATTATCTCTCAACTAAAATCATTAGATTTTGTTTCAAGAAAAATTGAATTTGCTGATCGCTTACCTGTTAAAGATATGTCCAAAATAGATCAAGTAATTGAATACATTTTTTGAATAGGTAAGTTTTACATATTTTCAGTATTCACAACTATGTCACATTACTTTATGTGTGGATTGAAACGTATTTATGTTTGTTTTATAAGAAAAGTTGCAGAGCTGAGATCAGCTCTGCAACTTTTGCTAATCCTTTAGATTTACTTTTATAAAATAGACTCTCCGCACTTCAAAGCAAGAAAAACTTGACTCCATCTTTCTTTTCATGTATCTTATAAGTAGAAAATAACGAGCATGTAGATACACCAAAGACCCCATCACTTTCGAGGAGTGATGGGGTCTATTTTGGCTTTCAGCCGCTTTCTAGTCCTGCCGATTATCTAGCCAATGTTTGAATAGTCCCAAGACTACTTCAACAATAATCGGGCCAATAATAAACAATAGGTTCACCCCTTTTATGCGATACGTATCGCCATCGCAAAAGAGAAAGCGACCACTTTTAGCATTGAGGTTGGGACAGAAGTGTTTAATCCCAAGAAATAAGCTGAAATGCACGAAAATTGCTCTTCAAATTTTTGTGCATTTCAGCTTATTTCCGAAGGGATTGCTTCTGCTCCCACCGTTTATCAGGATTCTTACTACCTTTTCTTCGTAATTAATTCTGCTTTTGTCAAATTTGTCCTATTCTTAAAATTATTTTGCCCATTTTCATTAATTTTGACTTCGCAGAAAAAACTCCTCAATTTCAAAAAAATGTTGTTATTTTTCCTTATATATAAGGAGTATGATTTTCATGTTATTTAATGCCGTTCCACAAAAAAACTCGTTGTGAACAAGCACCTTTTTATGTATAATAAAATGCATAGGATAGAAATAACTAACATTAAAAATAAATAAATTGGCTCTTCATGGTCTGGCGCCAACCAAACCAGAAGCCTTGTTTAAACAGCAGTATCTGTAAAGCAACTTTGCCAATAGCGTCAGGATAAATCTATTTTTTGTTGCACACTCACGACAGTGACAACATTTTTTATAGTCTCTTTATCTTGCCTATTTGTAGACGATTACAGGTCACCTGTGGATCGTCTTTTTTTATTTCTATCCTACAAACTTTGAGACGAAGAAGAACTTTCAGGGGAACAACGTTCATTTTATTCACCTTGTACTTTTCATCATCTGCTCTGCCTTATTGTCAGTCGCAGTCCTTCAATTCTTAGAGCTTTAGCTCTTAGAAATTGATGCGATCGAAGCGACAGCGTAGTAATTCAAAGCAAAAAAGGCACTTCATTGTTCGGCGCCAACCGTTCAATGAAGCCCTGAATAGAAAGCAGTATCTCTCTATCCAAGTTGCCCATTTACTAGTACCGTAGTACCAGCTTCTTTATTGTACCTAATTCTTGTAAGAATTTCTAGACACTTTTGAAATTTTTTCTGAATGCACAAGGTAGGGTTCTACATACTAGCATAATTCAACAATAGAGACGGACAGCTTTAGCATTTTTCTTTTGCTCTACATACTAAAGAGAAAAGGAGTATTCCCATGAAAAATTCCGCCATCTGCATCAAAACTGTCCCTTATCAAGAGATTCTAAATCTTCGAGATTCACTCGAGCGTTTAGAATCTTGGAAAGAACCGCTAGAAGTTTTGGAAAAGTATTTTACCAATCCAACTACACCAATCAATAAAAAACAAGTAGTCAAACAATACTACGCTAGTGCAAAATTGTTTGAAACCTTTCATAAAGAGTATGCACTTTTGATAGCCGAATCGCAAAATCAATTAGCGAGTATTACACAAAATCAAAAGATCTAATCAAAAAATGAAAAGGAATATTTTTTGCGTATTTAGATATTGTAAGGGATAAATTGAAAAAACTCACACGTCATTACAGCAGAAAAGTTTCGTAAGATGTAATTACATCTTATAATAGAAAAAAAGGAGGTCATCTTATGGATACTGTAAAAGCAAGAAGACAAGGAAATGCAATCATGGTTACCTTATCAAGTAAGTTCGCCGTAAAAGACGGTCAGGAGTTCTTTTCCTACAAAGACAGTGAAGGCATTATTTCTCTCATACCAAAAGTTGATGACTACTTTGCTAATGCTAAACCAGGTGAGTTTACAGACAGTGATGATCATTTAGCAACTGATTTTACACCTAAAGGAATTGAACTGGATAATTAAACAAAGAGACATTGTCACAATTGATTTTGAACCTGCAAAAGGTAGCGAAATCAAAAAAAGACGACCTGCTTTAGTCATGAGTCGTGATGAATACAACCTTTCTTCAAACCTGATTACTGTCTGCCCCATCACCTCAACTAAGTCAAATCATCCTTACTTTGTTTCAATAACCAGTGAGGCTTTTGAGAAAGAAAGCACAGTCAATACAAAGCAAGTTTACTCACTAGATTTTACCGAAAAAGGTGGACGGAATGTTCAAGTAATCGGTCATTTAAAAGCAAAGGACTTTTTAAATGTTGCGCAACATTTTCTACTAAACTTCAATTTTCCTTTTTAAAACAAACGAAAGACTTAGAAGTTCATTACCATCTTCTAAGCCTTTTCCACTAATTACATACGTCTTTCCTATGTCCAATTGTTACAATAAGAATCGTAATTGACCCATCCTCTATATCGCAACAATACGATAATCTCCAATTTGGTAGCACCATTGTCCGCTTTTGTTGCCAACCAAGCCTTTTCCTATCATTCTGGGATTTTCAATCCCTTCCAGATATTTATCAATCCACGAAAGAATTAATTTTGCTTGAAATCTGTCCATCTCTTTTAATACTTTTTGCGCTTCTTTTTCATACCGAACAACATACTTTTTTTCTGTCATAAACCAAGCTTCTTCACCATTTCAACATGAGAAATACTTTCATCTTTTATTCGATGCTCTTTCATTAGTTTATTGTAGGTATCCATATCAATTTGATCTTCTAAATTTTCCAAAATTTTAGTTCTAGCAAGTTCAGATAAGGATAGCCCATTAAAATCAGCCATTTTTTGCATGAACTCTTTTTCGTCCTCAGATAGTCTGAATGTCACAGTGCTCATTTCGTTCCCTCCTTTTGTATACAACTCTCAATTGCACGCTCTAAAAAAACTTGCCTGTTATCGAGCTCTTGAAAGTCCGCCTTCTCTTTTACCAAGAATTCATTTTTCGAAGGACTCTGTTCACAACGAAATTCTCTAATAACTCTTCACCCCATGAAGCACTACTTTTAATCAACATCCTCATCACTTGTACTTCTAAGTTCTTGTTTTAGCGCTTCATAATACCCTAATTTGAAAAAGTTATACCAGTTTGCTACTTCTTTCTCTGGCATTACTTGAAGTGCCAGCAAAATTTCTCTAGCAAACTCTAAATACCCCGTCCCGTTAGCTGTAATCAAATTATTCGCTCTTATTGCTTGGGTTTCTACAAATTGGTTTGCGCCCGTATAACGATTACCTGCGTACTCTTGCAAGTCTTGTAGTTGGTTACTTGTATGTTTGCCATCATTTAGTAAACCTAGAGTTCCCAGATAAACAGTCGCATCGCAAATCGCAGCAATCAAAGCGCCTTGCTGTTCCGCTTTTTCTACTAAAGCCACAACAGCTTCTGCTTTATCCTTTCGCCAAGACTTTCCGCCAATTAAAACCAACGCAGCAAACTCTTTTTGACACGCTTCAGCAAATGTATAATCCGGCAATGTAGAAAAACCGCCCATCGAATGAATGGCTTGTTTTTCATTTGACACTGTTTTAACGGTGAAACCTTCTTCCTGATTCAGAACCGCCGCAATTGAGGCCGCTTCCCAATCTGCATATTCTTCTAATAACACAAAAAGTACTTCTGTCATATTTTATTCCTCCTTATATATAGGTAACAACGCTCCGCTACACCTTGTACTTTTCAACATCAGTTCGTTTTATTCACTGTGTTTCAAAGCAGGCTCGTTTAACTCTGACAGGAAAATAGGAAAAACGAACTGAGGTGCTTTTTGCCTCATTTAGTTTTTATCTTTTTCCCGAAGACCTTCAATCCTTAGAGCTTTAGCTCTTAGGAATTGTTGAGATCGAAGCACAGCGTAGTGATAGCCCGTATAGCTAGATACCTTTCGGACTTTATCATACAACAGAAGTGTGACAACTGATTGTCAGCTTTTATAAAGAAAATACATTTGTTCAATTTTCGATTTGACTGCTTCAACGATTATCGGCGGTTCAATGACTCGTACCTTGTCTTGAAAACGTAAAATGAAATCCACTGTTTTTTCCTGATCGATCAATGGAAACACGATTGTTCCAACAGCCGAGGCTTTATCCTGTTCCTCAAAAAATTCTGCACCAAATTTGTCAATCAAATATAATTTATCCTTTTGATCATACGTTAAAACTACTTGTTGACTTGCCGGCAATGCCATTGCTTCTAGATAATCATTTTCAGACTCAATAGTTAGCTTTATAGCTTCTAAAGGTCGAGGCTCAAATCCCTCATCTAACAACTCATATGTTTGAATCCTGGTCAGTTTAAACAAGCGAAATGCCTTTCTTTTTAAGCAAAAACCATAAAGATACCAATGGGACGCTTTAAAAACAAGTTTATACGGTTCTACTTTTCGCTCTGAATAGCCTTTTTTGGAATGATACTGAATAACAATGATTCGCTGCATTGCTATTGCTTGGCGTAAATCATTTAGTTTGTTCTTGCCTTCATTGAGTGTAAACCACGACGATAGATCGATCAATAAATCGCTTTGCGGTTGTTGCAAGCTTGTATTTGGTGCAATTTTTGCTAGTAAGGGACTGATGTCAGAGGACGCTGAGATACTTTGAATCGCTGAAAGGCCGGTCAAAATAGTCGAGATATCTTCTGTTGAAAAAATATGTTTACTAACTTTATACCCCTCAACTATGCCATAACCGCCACGAATTCCTGAATAAGAAACAATCGGAATCCCTGCTAAATTTAACGTTTCAATATCACGATAGATAGTTCGTTTAGATACTTCCAATCGTTCAGACAATCCTTTGGCAGTCATTCGGTCATTTTCGGTTAACAAATTTACTAGACTGAGTAAGCGATCGATTTTCATATTTTCTCCTTTTCATTGCATAGATACGTAATAAAAAAGGAATCTATTTGCTAAATGCGCATTGATTCCTTCTTTCTTGATTTTTGTATCATCATTATACTGTGTAATTTCTTACAGCACAATTCAAGTTATTTGTTGATCGTGTCAACATCGGATTTATATACGCTTTTCTACAAAATTATATTATCTTTCAAAATATCCATATCCGTAATCACAATCTTCCGATCTTGAATCTTAATCGCTCCTAAATCCTTCAGCTGCTGCATCATGCGATTTACACTACTAGCAGAAGTGATTCCACAAAAATGGGCAATCTCTTCATTAGTGACCACAAAATCAACCAACAGCCCATCTTCTAACTGCACGCCAAACGTATCATATAACTCATATATCTGGGTACAAACCGCTCCAAATTTGCCATTCATCAACATTTGCTGCATCTTCTTCATCGAATACATCAACCGAACACGGTAATAATCCTTCACGTACATCTGTAATTCTTTACTCTGATTGATATCCTTCCAAAACTGAACCCGATCAATTTGATACAATTCTGCTTGCTCTGATTCGATTCGAATATTAAACGGCGCGTCGATAAACTGGGAATATTCATCTCTCAACAACGATACGATTTCCAAACTATTGATATACCTCAAATTAAACTCTCGTCCATCCGGAGAAATAACGCTAGTTTTGATGATACCGCTCTTCAAAATATACGCATAGCGATCCTGCAATCCTTCATAAGTTAAATAGGTTCTTTTTTTCTTCACAACGATTGGAAATGAATGATTATCTAAATATTCTTGTAAGACATGACTATCCATTTAATGACTCCTTATCCTTTTTTGAACATTTTCTGTAAAAATCTATTCTTATTTAAAAGCATAACACATCGAAAAACAATAACAAATGTATATGACTTTTGTTGTGTTTTTTTGTTACTAACTTTTTTTAAAAACAAATCCGCATTTTTTTTCATGGCTTTTTTCGTATAGTATCTATACAACTAGCTTTCAGAAAAAAATTGTAACTTGCAATTTAAGCTTATCACACTAAGAAAGAAGGAACTCTTCACAATGACGGAACATTCAGAAGAAAAACTATTTAACAAAGGTTTTATCAGTATTACGTTGATCAATTTTGTGGTGTATCTCGTGTACTACTTACTAATGGTGATCATTGCAGTGATTGCTCAAGATACCTTGCACGCTTCATTAGGTCAAGCAGGTCTTGCTTCAGGGATTTATATTATCGGCACCTTATTTGCACGATTGTTTATGGGTAAACTATTAGAACTCATTGGTAGAAAAGCAGTACTGAGATATGGCGCTTTATTTTATCTCATAACTACGATCGCTTATCTATACATCCCAAGTATCGGAATTCTTTACCTTGTCCGCTTGCTAAATGGTTTTGGCTATGGAACTGTCTCAACAGCAACAAATGCCATCGTAACAGCTTATATTCCTAAATCAAAACATGGGGAAGGGATCAATTATTACGGATTAAGCACGAGTCTAGCTGCTGCTATAGGTCCATTTATCGGGATGGTTTTACTTAATACTATGAGTTTTTATTTTATTATTTTATTTTCGATCGTACTGATTTTCTTGACCACGATCGCCTGTTTTATCTTCCCTGTAAAAAATATTCAATTGAGTGCTGAGCATAAAGCGAGTTTATCTCGTTGGACAGTTGATAGCTTCATTGAAAAGAAAGTGCTATTTATTTCATTTATTGCTTTTCTAATGGGACTTTCTTATTCAAGCGTACTGTCTTTCCTTTCATCTTACGCTAAAGCAATCGATCTTGTCAGCGCAAGCTCATTTTTCTTTGTGGTCTATGCTTTAGTGATTACAGCTACTCGTCCCCTATCTGGTCGCATTTTTGATGCAAGAGGTGAAAATGCCGTGATGTATCCTAGTTTTTTATTTTTAACAGTCGGATTATTTTTTCTAAGTGTTACAAATTCAAGCTGGATGCTGCTAGTTTCAGGTGGTTTGATTGGTCTAGGTTATGGAACGTTCATGTCTAATGGTCAAGCAATTTGTTTAAAGGAAAGTCCTAATAGTCACCGTATTGGTATTGCGTTATCTACCTATTTTATTGGTTTGGATCTTGGTCTTGGCGTGGGGCCTTATGTTTTAGGAGAATTACGAAGTATTTTGTCATTCCAAGGTTTATATTTCGTTGCTGGTCTGATTCCGATAGTTTGTACGATTCTTTACGCTTTGTTTTACCGATCAAAAGTCTCTGTTTATGAAAATATCAAATAAAAAAGGAGTAACATGATGAATACAGATGAACGTATGCTTGAAATTTTACAACAAACGTTAAACAAGATAGAAGAACTAAACACTCGCCTAGGTCATATTGAAAAAGATTTGACCTTGATCGACAACTATCAAGCAAATACAAATCAATACGCAAGAGCAATTGAATCAGCTATCGAGAATAATAATATCATGGGTTAAAAATAATAATTAGGAAATAGAAATTGGCTATTTTCTAATTATTATTTTTTTCCATTTATTTACTGTATATTTCAGTTGATTACGTTTTACCTTTGGAGGTCATAACGTTATGGAAAAAAAGTGATGAGTAAAAACTTGATATTTTCAAATTGATTTTCTTTAGTAAAAATGGCATTTCCGTCAATATGATTGCGGAAAAATCAACCTTGCCATTAAATCTGATTTATCGAAAGATCAAAGTAAATCGTGATGATTTGAAAGAAGTTTCCTCTCCAGAATCAGTAATAAATTATATTCTACGATCTTCTACAAACAGCTCTAATTTTTTTTTATCCAAATAAACAATCAGAGAGCAGAATAATTTTCTGCTCTCTGATTGTTTATTTTTAAAATGCCGGTGTTAATGTTTCACTGTATTTTGTTTCTAATAACTCACGAACTTTATCACTAGTCATTGCTTTTTTTAATGCCTTTATTTTGTCGGAGTCTTTGTTATCTTCTCTGGCAACCAAGCTTATGGCAAAGCGATCATCCACTTTCTTCTCCAATAAAATCGCATCTTTTGGTGTTAAGCCGATTTTAGCAATATAAGTCGGATAGTTGTAAATCATTGCCATATCTTTTTCATTATACGCTTCTGCTAGGTTTAGTAAGTCAACAGAAACCCATTCAAACTTTTTAGGATTTTCAACTACATCTTTGATTGCGCCATTGAACCCTACACCGTCTTTCAGTTTGATCAAACCAGCGTCATCTAAAATTGCCAGTGCACGGCCTTCGTTGGAAATATCACTTGGTAGTGCAATTTTGGCGCCATCTGGGAGATCTTTAATATCTTTGAACTCTTTCGAATAAAAGCCAACTTTAGCATTATAAATTTTTTGCACAATCACTAAATCACCATTTTTTTCTTCATTGAATTTTTGCATAAAGGGTTCATGTTGAGCAAAGTTGGCATCGATTTCTTTGGCATTTAAAAGTTCATTATATTGAATATTATCATTGACTTGAACCAACTCTACTTTATACCCATCTTCAATATTTTTGCCCGCCAATTCAACAACTTCAACAGTCGATGGAATATGAGAAGCAACTTTGATGACCTTATCTTCCTTCTTCTCCGTATCCGCTTGTTTTTTCTGTCCACCGCATCCTGCAACCACTAGACCCGTTACCATTAACATACTAATCAATACTTTTTTTTTCATGTTTCTGCTCCTAACTACTATTTTTTATTTATCTTTTTAGATACCCAACTACCACTTATTTGAATAAAACTTACGAATAGGATCATAACAACGATTGCTGTGTACATTATGGCATATTCATAACGTTGATAACCATACCTTAATGCAAAATCACCTATCCCACCGCCACCAACTACACCCATAACCGTTGAATAAGAAACCATACTGATTATAACTGACGTTAATGACAACACTAGACCCGAGCGAGCTTCAATATAAAGAAAACGGGTGATCAGCTGAAACTTAGTACTACCTAAAGATTGAGCCAACTCTAAAATGTCATTTGGTATTTCTAACAATACCTGTTCCACAAGCCGGGCATATATAGCAACCGCTACAAAACTTAAAGGCAAAGAAGCAGCATATGTCCCAAAAGCAGTCCCTAATACGAATCGAGTAAATGGGATCATAGCAACCACGAGTAATAGAAATGGAAATGAACGCACAATATTAATGTAGCCATTTGCTAACATGCCCAGCCACTGATTCGACTGAGTTGGTATCTTCTTTGTTAAATAAACAAATGTTCCAAGTGGTAACCCTAATGCCACAGCTGCAATGATTGAAATCAAAATCATTATGCCGCTTTCTGATAAAGCCTTACTTAATTCTGGAAGGTAATAACTAATTTTACTTATATACGCTGCCATCATCCCAAACTCTCCCGTACTCTTTCATAATAAGATCCAAACTGCGTTGATTGTTGACTTCTTTGAATGGCTAATATATCCAATACTTTTCCATTTTCTAGAATCGCTGTTCGATCGCATAATTGTTTGATCATATTCAATTCATGGCTGACGATAACCATTGTCGTTCCAAACGTTTGATTGATTCTTCGCAATAACTCTAAAATATCATAAGCATTTTGGCCATCTAAAGCAGAAGTTGGTTCATCGCAGAGTAAAATTTTGGGCTGTGTAATCAACGCCCTGGCAATTCCTACACGCTGTTTTTCACCACCACTAAGCTGGCTTGGATAATATTTGCCTTTATCAGACAAACGTACAAACTCCAAAACTTCTTGAATACGTTTTTGGTCATATGCGTTATTCAATCGTAAAGGAAGCCCAATATTTTCGTTGACAGTTTGGTTGTATAGCAAGTTAAATTGTTGAAAAATCATCCCAATTTGCTTACGACTTTGCCGTTTTTGTTTCTCATTTAACTGCATCAAATCCGCATCAAAGACTTTAATAACGCCTTGACTCGGTTTTTCTAAGGTGTTGATCATTCTTAGTAATGTAGATTTACCAGATCCACTTTCACCAATCACACCAAATATTTCATGTTCTTGGATTTTAAACTCAACATTATCTAATGCTGTGACAGCTGATCCATTATGATTATAAAACTTTGAAACTTGGTCAAACGTAATCATTTTATTTCCTCCAACTCAATCTACCAGCAACTGAACAAATTCGGCTTTAGAAACATTAGTAAAATAATCTCCTACTACGACATCAGCTAATACTTGCTTAATTGCTGCTTGCTCATATTTACAGCCAATCAATAACTCTGCTATTTCTTTTGTATCTTTTTGACTGAAGTAATCACCGTAAATTGTGATAGCTGAAATCCTTCCCTTTTCTACAGAAATATTTGCTTCTATGAGTCCACCTTGGAATTTTTCTTCTCTTTTGATCGTATACTTAGGTTCCTCACCAAATACCCAAGTCTCATTTCCATAAATCTCTGCTACCAATTGATCAATCGCTCGTTCATCTTCTTGGGTTAGATGATATTCTCGTGTCTGAATTGCGTCCATTGTCTTAGCTTTAAATAAATGCAATAATATGCGGTCTCGAAAATCTTCAGTGGAAATCCCTTGATATTCTTTAGCTAAGTAAGGTTTTAAATTGGTCACTCGGCTTCTAACAGACTTCGTCCCTTTTGATGCTAACTTTTTTTCAGAAACGGTAAGCACTCGACTAACTTCGTCTAAATCAACATCCAACATCAATGTTCCATGTGAATACATCTTTTTATTTTTCGTATACATAGCATTTCCAGAGAATTTTTTCCCATCGATCAGTAAATCATTTCGACCACTAATTTCTGCCCCGAGCGCACCCATTTCATGTAAAGCATCAATAATTGGCTGTGTAAATGCCTTAAAATTCCCAAATGACTCATGGGTTGCATCAACAACAAAACTAAAACTTAAATTACCTAAATCATCATACACTGCACCACCACCAGATAACCTTCTGGTAATAGTGATTTGGTGTTCCTTAGCATAATTCAAATCGACCTCTGCACGTACATTCTGATTGCGTCCGACGATAACACATGGTTTTTGAATATAAAACAATACCAGTGGTTCGTCGAATGACCGCTGATTCAACAGGTATTGTTCTGTCGCTAAATTCCGACGGATATCGTTAGAGGGCATAATAACATAATACATTTTATTCCTCTTTTCTTATTGTCTAAGCTTATAGGCTATTTCAGCCACCGCATGAAAATGCTTTCAATATAAATTTCTGATAATTCCAACAATAGATTTAGTCTATCATTCTTAATTATAATATTACATATATTTGCTCAAAAAAGCTTTACATTATAAGAAAAAATCATATTTTATATAACAGAAATTTTAACTTAACACAGATTTTAGTACACAACAGTGATGATCCCTATATTCTAACGATATGTATAAATAGAAAAACGACACAATAACCAGAAGTATCTCTGATTCATTGTGCCGTTTTTCCATTTCAAGCTATTTAAGTGTTAGGTAAAAATCTCAGAGTAATAAACGAGATTAGTTTCCCACTATTTTTTTTCGACTAGGCGAATTTGAACAGCTTCCATACGTAATGCCTTACCAGTTGTTCCTGCTGTTGCACCATTTGAAACATACGCGCCCCAGCCTTTGTTTTTAGAGTGCGCACGATATTGAACATCATATCTCTTCGCTAACTCACCAGTCAATCGAATTTGGATAGCTTCCATTCGTAAAGCTTTACCAGTTGTACCAGCTAATTCTCCATTAGCTTTGTATCCTTGCCAACCAATATTACGAACGTGAGCACGGTACTCGATGCCGCCTTCGATTTTCTTAGCTGATTCAGGCATGTCTACATCTTCTAGATTCAATTTAACAGCTTCAAGAGCTAATTTTCTACCTGTCGTCCCAATAATTTCATTGGTATCAACAGTTTTTTGCCAGCCTATATTACTAACATGACCTGTTCCTCTAATATTTGGCGCTACTTTTTGAGCGTCCTCTAATTGTTTTTGTAATTTAGCTTTTGTATCAGCATCACGAATTTTCTTGATTGTTTCCGCTGCTTTATCAAAATCTTTGGCTTTGATTTGAGCTTCTGCTAATTCAATCAATGATTTGTCGTGAACAAGGTTGTCTGCTTTTACTAATGCTTCAACTTCTTTTTCAACAGCTGCTTTAGTTGTTAATTTAGAAATCTTGTCTTTAGCTGCAACTTTTTCTTCAGCAGTTAAGTTTTCTAATGCATCGATTTGTTTGTTTGCAGCGGCTTTTGCTTCAGATAGAGCAATACCGTTATTTAGTTTATTTTGATATTGTTTACGTGTCGTGTCTGATTTTAATTGATTGATCATTTTTTGCGCTTCTACGTATGAACCAGAATCAATCAATGAATCAATTTCATTGGTAAGTTCTTTATCATATTGCTTGATGGCTTCTGCTTTGGCTTCTTCGTAAACTGCTACCATATCTGCTTTTTCTGATAAGCTATTTACTTTATTTGTATAAGCAACTTTTTGGGCAGGTGTTAAGCCTATCAAACCGTTAATCGCATTATTAATAGTAGTTTTAGCAGCATTTAAATCTGCCGCCGCAACTTGACGATCTGTGATTAATTGCTCTACTTTTCCTCTAAGAGTCGCCACTTCCTCTGTAGTCGAACAATCAACTACTTCTGATGAGAATTTTTTCTTTTCAGCATCAGTTAATTCAGATGATCCATTAATAAATCCTGCAAGAGCCTCTTTATCCGTCAAAAGCTGCTCTTGTTTATTTGCAAGATTAGTATCTGCAGCCATAGCACGATTTACTACATCAGTAATATCATCTATTGTAGTTTTGGCATTAATTTCAGCTTTATATCCATCTTTGACACTCTTTGAAAGATATTTTAATTCATCAATTTGCTTGTTTGCAGCAATTTTTGCTTCCGCTAGCTCATTGGCTTTGTCTTTGGTCGCTTTATTCGTAGCATTTAACGCTTCTGCTGTTTCTAAAGCAGTTTTAATCTCTTCGTTATTTTTTGCATCTGTAATACTTTTTAGCGCAGCTTTAGCTTGTGTTACTGTTAAATCTTCTAATTTATTCAAAATATTTTTAGCAATTTCTTTTGCTTCATCTAATTCGGCTGTCTCAATTGCTTTAATATCATTTGCATAAACAGCTTTAGCTAAGATATCTGCTACTTTTTCTAAAGTATCAACTGTATCAACATCAAGTTTTGCTTTATGAGTTGTTCTTTCAGTTTCATCAAGAGCTTCCAATGAATCAATTTGTTTTTTTGCATCAAGTTTTGCTTTTGACAATTGAGCTGCTTTATCAGCATCTTTAGCAAGTTCTAATTTGGTATTTACTTCACTTTTTGTAGTTGCAGCTTTTACAGCTGTAATGTGCGGTTCTTTCTCATCAGCTTTTAAATTAGATAATGCTTGAATTTCTTTGATTGCTGTCTCTTTGGCTACTTCTAAAGCTTTGATTTCTAACTTTCTAGCAGCTTGAGCTTGTGCAACAATTTCTGCAACGGCTTCTGCGGTTTTTGATAAGCCAACATTTGCTTTATACGTAGATAAAGCAATTTTATCTTCTAATTCTAAAGCATCAAGTAATGTTTGCGCCTCAGCTTGTGCTGCTGCTAAATTCTTTTGCTTAAGAGATTCTACTTCATAAAATTCATTCCATTCCTGCATAACAGCATCAAGTGCTTCAGTTGTTTTTGCTGCATCAACTTTACCTTGGAATCGTTTAACGTCTTCTGCTTTGACTACATCGCCTGCTTCTGAAGCAATTTGATTTTTCATATTTGCTTTTTTCTCATTTAAATCAGCCGTTTCTTTGTTTGCAATTGCCTGATCTATGTCTGCTTCTAGATTTGTTAAATCTACTAAATCTTGTTCTGCTTTTGGCGTTTTATTTGCGATTTTTTCAAGACGATCGCTGAATGCATCATCTAAGGTAGCCGATAAGTCTGCTTCTTGTAATTTGCTACTTAACGCATTTACTTGAGCATTAATTAGTTTTGTTAGAACACCTTGGTAAGCAGTTTTTGCTGCATCAACCGCTGAATCTACCTCTTCTTTAGTTTCAGCATTATCAATTGCAGTATAGTGGAGCTCTTTTTCTAAATCAGAAAAATAGGTCATTCCTTTAATAACTTCTTTTTGCTGAGTTTGATATTTCGGAAGATTCGCAAATGCTGTATTGGCTTCTGTTGCCGCTTTTAAAACTTCTTCTGCTGCTTTTTGATTCTCTGCTAAATCAGCAGCAAAAACCTCTTTAGCTACACCATAATTTTTTGATTCGTTAGCCAATTCTGCATTAAATTTATTTATTAATCCAGTTTTAGCAAGTGCTGTGGCGATCTTGCCTTTATATGCTGCTTTAGTGCTTTCACCAGTTTCTGGTAAAGAGTTTAAAGCTTCGATTTGATTATCATAACTAGCTTGTAATAAATCAATTTCGGCAACAACATCGGCCTTATATGCATCTACTGTAGCTGTATTGACTTCTTCTTCATTAGTAGCCTTTCTAACATTGGCAAGATGTACATCTTTCGCTTCTGGTGACAATGATTTTAGGGCTTCGATATTTGTAACTGCTTGATTAATCAGCTTCTGTAATTCTTCATCATCTACTACTCTCATTTGCGCTGTTTCTGCGTTTGCTTGCTCAGTATCTGTGACCGCTAAAGCAGCAACCGGACTAAACGCATGCAGTAATAATCCAAATACTACAGGGGCTACTACCCACTGTTTCTTTCTCTTATACATTTTGTAAATTTTCTTCGTGTTGCTTTCAGGACTCAAATCGTCTTTTCTGAAATTTTTGTTGCTCTTCATGAACCATTACCTCCATAATAATAATTTTTTTGTTAAATACCAATTTGAATTAGTACTCACGCAAAGTAAAATAATGGACACGACCAAAAAAATCCATATAATAAAGTACATAGCATATTAGATTAAGGCGTATCCGATTAGCTTCCCATTTCTTCTTTTTTGTAGGAACAAGAAATGGCTTTTTTGTTATTGATTACATGCGTCCCATTTTTACCTTGACGGCTTTCTTGACGGCTGAAATCCAGTGTTAATGCTAAAAAAACATAATAAAAAAACCATATGAGCTTATCAAATGGTTTTAACTGGATCATTAATTTGTTTTTTTTAGAATAAGCAATTAAATAGTAGAAATTTTTTCAATTGCTTGTCTTTCATCTTTCATAAATGAATTTGTGTAGACATCCAACGTCATCTTAGTTGAGGTATGACCTAACATTGAACTTATTGTAGCAATGTTCACCCCCAACTCTAAGCAACGAGTTGCAAAGGTATGCCGCAATGCATGAAAAGGTAACTGTGTTATTTGCAGCTGCTCCAAAAGGTTTTTAAATCGATACGTAATCGTTCGTGGTTCAGTACAAGAATCGGCAATTCCAACAACATATGAACTTTTAGAAGATTGCTTGATTTCAATTAGATAGGTTTCAAGTTGGTTTGATAATGGTAAGGTTCTCTCAGATTGAAACGTTTTTGGTGTTCCTTCAATCAAAGCCGTTTTACCACTGTCCACTTGCAATCGTTGGAGTGTTCTTTGAATATGAATTGTTTTTTCAGTAAAATCTATGTCACCCCATTGTAAGGCACTGATCTCACCGATGCGCATTCCAGTTTCTAACGCTAGAATAATCGGTAAGTATTTTTCATCTGCAATGGCAGCTGCTTTAATTTTTTTTTGTTGTGCTACAGAAAAAGCTCGTACTTTTTGTTTTTCCAACTTGGGTAAATCGATATTTAGCGCTGGATTCTTTTTCAATAAATTTTGACGAACCGCTTGAGCTAAACCATTTTTCAAAACGCGATGAACAGCATGCACTGAGCTTGGCGATAGTGACAGACTTAACTGCAAAATCCATTGATCGATATCTGTCGGTAATAATTCAGTTAATCGAATAGCACCAATCCTCGGCAAAATATGCAATTGAACTTTACTTTTATAACTATTATAAGTACTTAGCTTAACTCTTGTTTTGACGATTGTATCAAGCCAAACTTCAAACCACTCAGTCAGTGTTCCAGTATAGGTTGATTGAAACTCAGGATCTCTAAGTGAATCAGCTTTTAGTAACATTAATTTATGTTTTACTTCCAAATACTTTCTAGAATAAATGTAACCATAACGAATTTTCCCATCCATTTTTCGTTCCTTTATATAACGGCCTTCCCAGCGGCCATCTTTTCTCTTATATATGTTTTCTCCTCTTTTTGCCATGATAAAATCCCTCTCTCATTTTTTGATTTGTGACGGCGTATTTGACGGCGTTGGAATTAAAGTACCGAATCGTTGTTTTCTCAGCATTTTATTCAACTAAATATACGCATTCCCAATTTTCAGGGGAGAATTATTCATTCATAAAATATCAAATTAGTACTATATTTCTTTTGCAAAACGTTTTTATATCCGCAAGAAAATATCATTATGAACGTTTTTTAATAACATAAGAGATTAAGACTTTTTTTTATAAAACCAATTACACCAATACCTATTGACATTCAGCCTACTTAAATAGTACAATACTAGGTGTTGAGTGAATAAGACTGTTTATAAAACCAACATTTTTTATTCATCAAAATTTCATTTTCTCATTTCTTGTTCCTACAAAGAACAAGAAAAAATATCATTAAATTTTTCCCCTCAAAATCAACACAGTTAAGTCGATTTCCAACATTTTTATCCTTCTCTCCAATGCATTTTTACGTTTTCATTACTAACTCCCCATAACTCATGGTACTAACTTTGTAACTTCCCTTTTTTACTATCTTACAACCAACATTTCTTAAGTCTCACCTAATTTTTTTCATTTTCAATCACCTTTTAATACTCTTTCATTTTTTTGGTTGCGCATTCATAATTCTCTAAATAAAACAGATCTACCTGCCACAGTATAGAAGTTAAAAATGACACGCGTTATTAATTACAATGTTACAATACCAAGGCTGAAGTTTCCAATCTAATTTTTTTTTTTAATCTTTTCTTTCCTTCTAAAAAAAAATAATTCTATAAATAGTTTTTTTTTACAGTTAAATTCCCATCCTCTTTTTTATTATCCTGTTTTTTTATCACGAACTATCATCTACTTTAAGCAAAGTTAGAAAAAAATAAATGTTTTTTTATAGAAAAAAGCACCCTGTTTATCTTTTCAGGGGTGCTTTCTTTTTTCTTTTTTTTTATTCTTTTATATTAGTTTTTTTCTTTCACAGCACTATTCAACAAAGCATCGTCAATAAGCTAGCTTTCATTCACTTTTTTCTTAATAGCAGAAAGAATTTCTTGAACATTATTTCTAATAAAGAAATGATCTCCTTGAAAAACGATCT
Organism: Enterococcus sp. 7F3_DIV0205; assembly: GCF_002141365.2. Lineage (NCBI taxonomy): Bacteria > Bacillati > Bacillota > Bacilli > Lactobacillales > Enterococcaceae > Enterococcus > Candidatus Enterococcus palustris. The sequence goes on along the minus strand of NZ_CP147244.1, from coordinate 3,104,007 downwards.
GTTCGCAATTAGAGCCTATAAGATCCATCCACTCTTTTAGCTCGCTCTTTTTCTCTTGTGTTCCATTAAAAATAAGTACTGGACAACTTACTCTTGTTTTTTTGGGGCTAATGCTGAACTGATTTAATAATGCTAAATCTTCCCTCAAATAATCTGTCACTAGCTCTAACAGCTCAACTTCTTCAATGACTTCCTTGGGAATTCCACCTAACTTAAAGAAAAATTGATTAAATTTTTTAGTTGGTGCAGATAAAATCGATTCATAAGTCTTTGAACGAAAAGTCTCACTTCCAGAAAATATCAACAGTTTGGGTTGTCTGATCGTCATCTTTTCAAGCTTCTTATAAATATCCATTGCAACTCTGGCTCCCATGCTATGACCAAATAAAATATACTCTTTGGTAAAATCCACACATTCTAATACTTGTTTTAAGGTTTTGTCAATCAACATCCGCCAAGATTGCGGTCTATCTGCAAAACTTCTCCGCCCCCGACCATCATATTCGATTTGAATAATTTCAAAATGCTCATCATTCAACTCTAACCATTCTTTATAAGGATTTACGATACTCCCGGCGTAAGGAAGCATAACTAATTGAATCATCTTTTTTCTCCCATTTCCATTCTAACGTAATTCCAGTTCTAGCTGGTCGCAAGCACTTTGTAGTAGAGTATCCAGTTGTTTTTTCTGGTTTATATTTTCTGGGTAAATTAGAACTAGTTGATCTAAATATTTGTTGATAACGATCTCAAACCCATCAACGTTTTCCATTATCTCTACTTGTTTTTTAGCGGTTTCCAAGGTTTCACTTGTGAATTCAAAAACTGTTTGGTTATTGATTGAATATATCTCTTTATTTGTATAGTCACTATCCATTTTACTCAATTCATCGATCAGGCTAATCTGAGTATCTAGTTTTAACTGCTGCAAATAGCCCATCTGTTCTTCTATATTGTCGACTGACTGATTAAGTAAAACTGGCCATAAGTCAATATACGGACCAATCGCTTGTGCAAAATCTGCTGGTAAGTATTTTCTATTTTCTTGCACAACATAAACAGGAATTGTTTGAGGATAATCGATTCCATGGTTTTTACGAATAATAATTTGAGCTAAATACATAATAAGTGCCCAATGATTTTTCCCATAATATTTTTTCGTCTTTTCCCCTAAACTTAATGTAGACAAGCAAATAGAAAACTCTTGCTTTCTTTTTTGTTCAACACGAATATGCTCTTTATTTTGCTTAAACATCAACAGATGTGCTTCCAGTTTTTTCAGCTCTGATTCCTCGTCAAGGACAGGTTTAGGTAAAAGATAGCCAATGTTAGGTTTAGGATTTTTAACAGGATTCATAATGTATTCTTTTATTCGATCGTAAAATACTGTATCACTATACTTATCCCAAATAGTATGAGAAATCAGTAGATGTAAAATCGTTGTTTCTTCATTTATTTGGGTAAGCAGCATATGATATAGGGCATTTGTTGTTTCATTTTTAAGTGCTGATACCATGTTATCTTTTATTCCCTTTTGGAAGATAACCTTATCTTCCTCTGGTCTATCACTTAAATCAATAAAAGGAATTGTAAACGACTCCTCAAAAGGATGTTCATACAACCTGAATTTTTCTCCCTGCCATCCATAACTCGTACGCAGTAAAGGCTGCTCATACACAACTTGTTTTACTGCTTCAATGATTCGTTCAGAATCTGATGTAGGTAGCTCAAATGCTGCATAAACCATCGTAGCATCTAACGTATCCAAAAACATTCTTTGCATAGCTGAAGGCTGAATCACTTGCTTAACTGGTGAACCTTCCCAATTAATTGGAACAAATAAGTCCCCTTCATCTGTGACAGATTGCGGTTCATTCTGTAAAAAATCTAAAATTTCATCTATTTCTTTTAAAAATCGCTCATTTACATTTTGAATAAATTCCTTTGAAAAAAGACGATTGTCATAGACGATATTACTATTCAAATTTTTGTCTACGATCACTAAATTAACTGCAATCGGCGTTCCAAATTGATTATTAGGACTAACTTCATTTCCTTGCGGCGCAGGACTCATCTTGAATAAGTGATCTCCTTGCTGTGATTCATTAAACTCTCCTGAATAATTGAATGTAACCATTGGTTCAGCCTTAGAAATTTCAGGTAAAACTGTTTTAGCAAGCCCATAACCAATACCATTTTTAGGAATTGCTTTCAATGAACGGTTTACTTCTAAAATATCAGCTTCAATACTATTATTCCCCAACGAAAACGCAACTGGATAGGTGACTGTAAACCATCCAACAGTTCGATCAATCTCAGTATCATCCGTTAGTTGTTCCCTGCCATGGCCTTCCATAAGTAAGGAAACCGCTGAATTTCCAGTTACTCTCGCTATTGCTCTAGTTAGAGCGGTAATCAAAATTTCATTGATGTAGAAATGACTAAAGCGATTTTTCTGCATTAAAAGCTCAGTTGTTTTTCTCATACCTAATTGAGTGGATAAGATTGTTACTTGTTTGGTTCGTTCAGCATCTAAATCATTTTTCAACTGACTTTTTTCAACAATTGCCGCTGTTTCTTGCCAAAATAATAGCTCATTAGCTAGTTCCTCACTCTTACTGTAGTCAACTAATTCTTGACTCCATTTTTGATAAGACATGGTTTTTAATGGGAGTTTTATTTTTTGTTCAGCTTTGAGTGCATTATAGGCTGTTTCAAGATCCTCCAAGATGATTTTCCAAGAAATGGTATCAACAACCAAATGATGGGCAATTAGCAATAAGAAACTACGATCTCTAAACTGATAAATAACTGCTTTAAAGACTCTACCATCTGCCAAAGAAAGGTCTGCTTGTGCAGCATTGCTTAATTTTTGCATTGATTGATAGATTTCAGTTGTTTGATCAAACCAATCGATTGTCCGACTATCTTGTTCAAAATTATAACGCTTCAGTGTAAATGAAGAGACCATTTCTCTCGGCTGAACAGACTGCCCTCCATTATAAATAGCCCGTAACATATCATGATGGATCATGATTTCTTGCAATGCTTGTGTCATTTTTCCTTCACTCAATTGTTCTGTCGCAAATTCAAGCATGATCGATTGATTAAAATGATTAGGTTCCGCTAACTGTTCATCCATAAATTTTTGCTGGATCGGTGTAAAAAGAACTGCTCCTGTCACATCACTCTGATCAAGAGCCATCTTTTTGTTTTGTTTCAGATTCGTGCTTAATTCTTTGATCGTTCGGTACTGAAGAATGTCATTGATTGTAAGTGAGTACCCCTGTTCTTTCAGTTTTGATACAATTCGGATAGCTTTAATTGAATCTCCACCTAAGTCATAGAAATCTTCATTTATCCCAATCTCATCTTGATTAAGGATTTCTTTAAAAATCGCTAAAATATTCATTTGTATTTGCGTTTTTGGTTGTTCTTTTTCTTCTTTATTTAGATCGAGCTGATGCTCTGGTAATTGGTCAACAGCTAATTTTCCATTTTTAGTGGTTGGTAACGAATCTAAGAGAATAATCGCTTTTGGGATCATATACTCGGGTAATTGCGCTCTTAAAGATTCTTTTATTTGTTTTTCAGAAATATTCTTTGTAGTACTCACATAGGCAATAAGCTGTTTTTCTGCTGAGGTTTCGCTTTCAACAACAATCACAGCTGCTTCTTTCATTTCAGAAATATCTAACAGATGTGCTTCAATTTCTTTAAGCTCAATTCTAAATCCACGAATTTTTACTTGTTGGTCGATTCGCCCTAAAAATTCAACTTGCCCTGCTTCATCCCACCGAACTAGATCTCCAGTTTTATATAATTTTTCTTTGGGGTTAAATGGATTTTTTATGAATTTTTCATCTGTTAATTCATCCTTCCCTAAATAACCTCTGGCAAGCCCTTCGCCACCCAAATATAATTCTCCTGGCATTCCGATCCCGCAAAGCGACTCGTCAGAAAAAATCAACGCCGTAGTATAATTGATTGGCTTACCGATCGGAATCGTCTGCATGAATGGCTCAGAAATTTCATAAGTCAAAGCAAAAGTTGTACACTCCGTCGGACCATAGCCATTGATCAAGTGAGTTTGCTGATTGGCTTGCTTAAATTTAGAGACATGATAATTTGACAGCTTTTCACCACCGATCAATAGATAGTTTAGGGATGAAAAAATTTGCTCATTTAAGGAAACTAATTGATTAAACAAAGAAGAGGTCAACCACATCACATCGATCTGGTTCATTTCAATTATTTCTTCTAATTTATCTGGATCAACTAAATTTTCAATTTCTGATAAATGTAATGTTCCACCATTTAACAACGCACCCCAAATTTCAAAAGTGCTTGCATCGAAAGTTAGGGAACCAGTTTGCAAAATTCTTGGCTGAGCCAGTTGGACATAATTTGGTTCTTTGACTAAGCGAATAATGCTTTTATGCTCAATCATTGTTCCTTTAGGTTCCCCCGTTGTACCAGACGTATAAATCACATATGCTAATGAATGCTTTGAAAGTTGGACAGGCTGATAACTAACGATTAAATCAGGTCTTTCTAAATCAGCTAATGTTACTTTAGCTACTGAGAAATCATCATCACATTGTTCTGAAGTAAAATCGATCAGTAACCCAGCCTGACTTTTTTCTACAATTTCTTTATTTCTCTTTTTCGGACTTTTAGGATCTAACGGCAGATACGCACAACCTGCTTTTAAAATACCTAAATACGCTATAATGGTTTGAACTTCTCTTACAGCAAGAATCGCAATAATCTCTGATTCAGCTTTTTTAGATTGGATCAAAGAAGCAATTTTTGTTGATTCATGATCTAATTCAGCATAAGTCAAGGTTTTGTCTGGTCCTGCAATAGCAATACTCGTCGGATAGTTCTTCACTTGTTCTTTGAAATGATCGATGACCGTCTCATCTTGGGGTAATTCAGGTTCTGAGCTATTAAATTGAGTCATGATTTTTGTGATTTCTTCTTGCTCCAAACATGAAAACTCTCGAATTGGTTTAGTTACATCTGCTAAAATAGCCCCCATCAATGTTACAAAATGCTGCTGCATTCGTTCAACAGTTGATTTTTTGAATAAATTAACATCATATTCCCAAACTAGCTCTACTTGATTTTCTGCTATACCTAAATTAAACGTCAGATCAAATTTTGCCACATGAGACTCTCTTGGAACCTCAGCTAATAGGCTATCTCCCAATGTTACATCCAATTGTCCATTACTTTGATAGTTAAAAAGAATATCAAAAATAGGATTTTTATTTTCACAAATCGGAGCCTTCAAATCCTCAATGATTTCATCTAATGGATAATCTTGATGATCAAAAATACGCATTAGCTTATGCTTGATACGATCTAAATACACAAGGAAATTTTCGTTTGATTGTATCTTATCATTGATCGGAACTGTATTAACAAACATCCCCAATAGATTTTGAATATCTGGATGATCCCGCCCCGACATGGTCGTACCGATCACGACATCTTCACTGCCTGAATATTTTGATAAAAAGATCATAAAACACGCAATAAAAATCATGTAATTTGTTGCACCCGTTTTTTCAGTCAATTGATTCAACTGTTTGATCTGTTCGGCAGATAAACACGTACTAATCGTATCACCACAATATTCTCTCTCTTTAGGGCGTGGATAGTCATAAAATAATTCAAATTCTGGTAAGCCATCTGAAAACTCATCCAGCCAAAATTGTTTGCTGGACTGCTTATCTTTTTTTCTATGCCATGCACTATAATCTTTATATTGCAACTTCACAGGCGGCAACGGCTTATCATCATATAAATAACTCAATTCTTCTAAAAAAATCCCCATTGAGCCACCATCCATAATGATATGATGGGCATCAAATAGTAGATATCGTTCGCCTGTTACAAGTGTGCAGTAGCACACTCGTAACAAAGGCAAAGCATCAATAGTAAAGGGTCTAACAAATTCATCTATGATCACCGATAGCGGTTTGGCAGAATCACTAATCATTTCAATTGAAAATTTATAATCTTCTTCTACGATTTGTCCGAATTTACCATCGATCATATCAAAATAAGTTCTTAATACCTGATGTCGCTCAATTAGTTTGTTTAAAGAGCTGTTCAGTTTTTCTAACTCTATCGGTTGTGATAATTGAAAAGCAATCGGAATATTATATGTGATACCTTCTCCTTGTACTTGCTCAATCGTGTAAATTCTTTTTTGAGCAGAACTCATTAAATATTTTTTACTCACCTTTATAACTCCTCATCGTCCACAATTTCAATGCTATCAAGAACCAAAGAACCTGCGGAAGTTAATTCTTTGACTTTTTCTGCTATACTACGAGCATTTTTCTCTTGGAGGATGTCACTTAATGGAACCTTCACCCCTGAGAATGTTGAAATGCCATTTGCTAAATGAACAGCTTTTAAAGAATGACCACCTAGTTCAAAGAAATCATCGTCGATACCGACTTGTTCGATTTCTAAAATTTCTTCAAACAAATTACAAATCGTCGCTTCTAACTCATTTCTTGGTGCTTCATAAGAAATACTTGGATTCAGTTCTGGTTCAGGTAAATTTCGTTTATCGATTTTCCCTGCTTTAGTGACAGGCAACTTATCCATAATCGTGATATAGCCTGGAATCATATAATCTGGTAATGTTTTTTTCAATTGCTCTTTCACTTCAAACGCAGTCATTGCTTCATTAGTTACAAGATATGCGCACAATGCTAATTCATTGTTAATCGTTTTAGTAATCACACAGGCATCCCAAACACCTGGAATAAGTCCCAGCTGGTTTTCAATTTCACCTAGTTCAATTCTAAAACCACGTATTTTCACTTGTTCATCGATTCTTCCTACATATTGAATATTGCCATCTTCCTGCCACTTCACTAAATCACCGGTTCGATACATTTGCTCTGTTGGAATCACAGGATTTTGAACAAATTTTTCTGCAGTTGTCTTATGATTATTTAAATACGCCAAAGCTAAGTTATCACCACTTATACATAACTCTCCTAGCATACCTATTCCACAAATTTTCTCTTGGTGAAAGACAAATAATTTAGAATTGGCAATAGCACTGCCGATAGGAACAGATTTATACAATTGGTTTGACACTTGATAGGCAGAAGCACAGACAGTCGTTTCAGTTGGTCCATAAAGATTATAAAGAAGTGTCTTTCCTTTGGTCATTACCTGATAAAATTTCTCGACTAACGCCATCGTTGTCGCTTCCCCAGCAAGTCCGACCTTGCTTAGTTGATTGATTTCGTCTTGTCGACCATTTTCTTCTGCAAATTCTAATAACATTTTGAAAAGGGACGGTACTGTAATAAGGATTTTTTGATCTAGTTTTTTCAAGAAACGATCTGGATCATTTTTCACCTCATCCGATATAATCTCAAGCGTTCCACCAACTAGGCACCCAGCAAATAATTCAAATACCGATCCATCAAAAATAAATGAAAATTGTTGTAAAATCGTCTGGTTTGAATCAAGATCAAAGTAATCTTTCTGCCAGTTGACCAAATTCATCAAAGAGGCATGACCTACAATGACTCCTTTAGGGTTACCCGTTGTTCCTGAAGTGTAAATGACATACGCATTATCTTCTGGTGTCAGCTCTGGCAACATGATTTGAGCGAATTCATCTGGCTCTAGTTCTTCAACTGTGTAGTTGATCACTTTTGCATCTAAGGATACGGCTCTCTCCGTTTGACCGTTTAATACAAGATTAATCTCGCTATCTTTCAAAATATAAGCGATTCTTTCTTCTGGTAAAGTTGGCGATAATGGAATATAAGCCGCGCCAGCTTTCATAATCCCATAAATTCCTACAACCATTTCGATTGTTCGGTCACAATATAAGCCGACAAAAGCTGTCTCTTGAACTCCCGTTGCAAGTATCCGTTTCGCCACTATCGTTGATTTTTCTTCTAATTGCGCGTACGTCAATTGCTCTTGTTCAAAAACAACAGCGACTTTATCTGGATGTTTTTGAGCTTGTGCTTTTAACGCTGCTAAAATCGTTGGATAGCTGCTATTTTCTTGTTTTTCTGGGTTAAATACAGTAATTACCTGCCTTTGTTCATCCTCATTTACTAAAGAAAAATCGCCACAGGTCAATGCTGGATTTCGAGCCAACTCTTTCAATCCACAAATAATTCGAGATAAAATCAATTGCGCCTCAGTTTCCGTAAACAAACGCTCATCAAACATCAATTTGAAGCTCAGTTCATCTGCCGCACCAACACTCAATGAAATTGGATAACTTGTTTGCTCGCGATAATCTTCCATTTCACCTAGCAAACTGATTGCTTCATCTGCTTCTTGTACAGCATAATTTTCAAAAACTATAATTGTGTGAATCAATTCTTTTCCTAATAGTGTTCTATTTTGAATTTCGGATAATGAACAATACGTATGTTCATCGCTTTCGATCGATTGATTCTGAATCTCTTTGGCTAAGTGTACGAATGAATCTTTTTCCTCGCTTTTAACTCTTACTGGTATTGCATTGATGAACAATCCAACAGCCTGTTCGATTCCCTCTAATTGTAAATTTCTACCAGAAACCATTTTACCGAAAACAGCGTCGTTTGTATGATTGTATCGTTGCAAAATGAGTCCCCAAAGCGTTTCGACAACTGTATTCATAGTTATGCTGTTTTCTTTGGCAAACGTTTGGATTCTAGATGTGTCTTCTTTTGAAAGTGAGTCAAAGATCGCTTTAACCTCAGCATTTTGATCGTTTTTAGGATACATTCCTGTAAAACTTGCTTGGGTTTCGTATTCTTCTAATAAGCTTTCCCAGTAATTTAAACTTGCTTCTTTATCTAGATCTGCAACTGTTCGTGCATAGTCCTCGTAGATTGTATCTGTTTCAGACTGAATTAAAACAATTGTGTCATCGTTATTTTGCAATGCCTCGTATATCTTCATCCAGTCATTTAAAACAATCGACAAACACCAGCCGTCCATAATAATATGATGGAAGGTAAAAATAAGGCGTTGTCCTGCCGGCATTTCCACGAGCGACACTCTAAAGAGAGCTTCTTTTTCTAGATCAAAACCTCTATTCACATCAGCGACTTTGTATTGAGCAAACTGTTCTTCAGCATTTGCCACTTTAGAAAAATCATAACTTGAACATTCTAAGTCTCGATCTGAAAAAATGACTTGCCTTGGTTCTTTGATTTCTTTGTATAGTATATTGGTTTTTAATGCTGGATGTTTTTCAGCAAGCATACTCAAACTTTGTTCCAGTAATGGTTGATTCATTTGTGTATTTACTTCATAAGAACATTGAATCACATAGCTTGTTGACGCTTCGTCAAGCAATTTATGATACAGTAGTCCTTCTTGCATCGATGTCAACGGAATGATTTTTTGGATTTTTCCACTTAATAGTTCGTTCGCTCTTTGTTGAGCCAAATCAAATTCAGCTTGGTTCCATGAAAATTCGCCTAAATCAGAAGCGGTTTGTTGCGGTTCGGTTACACGTTGACAATAGTCAATGATCGCTGACAGTTCTTTTTGATAACTACTACTGATAACATCGATTTCTTTACTTGAAAGAATAGGTGTAGCGTAAACTAAATCAGTGATCAACTGATCATTTTGAATGTAGCAATTGACTGATAATGGACTACCAATTGTATTTTCTTTAGCACTATCATTCACATTGGCAATATCACTGATCGTAAATAATTGTGTATTGTCTTTACTGTTCCCTAATTCACCAAGATAATTAAATACCACATCAGTTTGTTGGGTTGTCAGTTTATCTGTATACGTCGCTAATAGACCATAACTCATTCCCTTATTCGGAATTTTTCTAATTGACTCTTTAACATTTTTGATTGTTGCCTCCAACGTTTCTTCTAATGTAACCATTAAAGGATACATGGATGTAAACCAACCGATTGTTCGGTCTACAGAGCCCACTGATTCAAACAATTCGCGACCATGTCCTTCTAACGTAAAGGAAACATTGTTTTTATCAAAGATATTTCCTAGAGATTTTGCTAAAGCAGTTAACAGTAAGTCACTGATATCTGTAGAAAATGCCTTATTTGCCTCAAAACGAAGCTGCTTAGTTTCTTTTACGCCTAATTCAAACGTAAACGTCTGACTTTGATTTGTTGGAATCGTCTGATCGAATAGACTTGTACTTGTTATTTTCTGATTGACTTCTTGCCAATAGTCTTCGTCTTTTTTTATTTCATAACGTTGCGTCAACTCTTTCAACCCTTCACTCCATGCTGGGTAAGAAGTCGTTTTTTGCGGCAATTGGCTAGTCTGATCATTCAGCAAACTTTCATAGCTTCGATTTAAATCCTCAATAAAAATTTGCCATGACACCGCGTCAACAATCAAATGATGCATTTGGACCCAAAGATACGATGTCTGTTTCGATTGAAAAACTAAAATTCTTAGTAACGGTGACTGATCAAAAGTAAACATTGCCTGAAATGGAGCACCGATCGTTTGAATTTCTTCCGTTGGTATTGGTCCATCTTCCTTCAATTGGAAAGAATGAAAATCGTAATTTGCTTCTTGTTTCCAATCGAAAATCGTTTGTTGCTTTTGCTTGACACCCATTCTTAGCATGTCATGATGTAAAACAAGTTCATCTATCGCTTTTTTCAATAGCGCTTCATCTATCAAACCATCTATTTCTAAAATCAGTGACTGATTGAAATGTTCTGGGGTATTTAAATTACTTGAATAAAAGAACTGCTGTACTGGACTTTGAGGAACCACACCTGTTACTATTTCCTGATCCATTTTTTGAGTGATAACATGTATTTTTTGGATAATTTCTTTGATCGTTCTAGCTTGCATGATCTCTTTTACAGTTAATTGATAGTTAAGTTCTCTCACTTTTGAAACGACCCGAATAGCTTTGATCGAATCCCCACCTAGTTCATAAAAACTATCCAAAAGATTGATTTGCTCCAATTGCAAAATGTCTTTCAATACAGTGGCAATCTGTTCTTCTTTCTCAGTCTTCGGGGCCAAAAACAATTTAGTTTTGGAAGTATCTGGTGTAGGTAACTGTTTTTCATCTAACTTCCCATTTGCAGTAATCGGCAATTTGTCTAAGAAACTAAAGTAATTCGGTACCATATAATCTGGCAATGATCGGCTTAAATAGTCTTTTAAATCATTTTCCGCCAATGAATGATCTGTTACTACATAGGCACACAGATAGTCTGTTCCTTTTTGTTCTTTTACAGTCACAGCAGCTGATAGTATTTCAGGTATTTGTAACAGAGTCTGTCTGATTTCGGCTAACTCCACACGAAATCCACGGATTTTCACTTGATTATCTATTCTTCCAAGGTAATCGATCGAGCCATCTGCTCTATATTTTCCTAAATCACCTGTTTTATAAATAACCTTTCCATCCAATGTTACGAATTGTTGAGCGGTCAATTCTGGTTGATTTAAGTAGCCTCTGGCAACACCAGCACCACCAATACACAATTCTCCTGGAATTCCGATCCCACAATATGTCTGATCGTTCATTACATAAACTTGTGCCTGATGAATGGCTTTACCTATCAGTGTATCTTGACTATCCAGCTGATCAGGATATTGATAGTACGTTGCACACACAGTGCCTTCTGTTGGTCCATATAAATTCCGAATGATCGATAGTTTTTTCCCTGTAGTGTCGACAAATTGAGTAAGTAAATGATTGGTCACTTTTTCAGCCCCCACATAAACCGCTTCAATCGTTTCAAATGCTTTTTCACGTTTGTTTTCTTTTGTATAATTTAATAAAGCTTCTAAAAATGTCGGTACCATTAGGAAATGCGTCACATGATTTTTTTCAAATACATCTAGTAATTTGCCGAAATCCTCATGTTCTTCAGATGACATCATCTGTAACGAAGCACCTGAAAGTAAAGCTAGAAAAATTTCCCAAACTGATGCATCAAAAGTATAGATTGCCTTTTGCAAAATGGTACTTTTTCCTGAGACATTTCCTTCATTTCTTTGCCACTCTATCAAATTCATCAAAGAATGATTTTCTATCATGACACCTTTGGGCTTTCCTGTACTACCAGAAGTATAAATAATATAAGCAAGATCTGAGCCTTCGACTTGTTCTCGTTCAACCGATTCTTTTTGACAGTCCTCTGCATGAAGAATCATAGGCTCACAAACAAGTTCTCCAGAGACTCGTTTTTCAGTCCCAGCTGAACAAAGAACTGCTTTAGATCGACTATCTTCTATAATGTAGTTGATTCGTTCAATCGGTGTTGTCGGTGTAATCGGAAGATAAGCCGCCCCTGCTTTTAAAATACCTAATATACCGATCGTTAATTCTGTAGACTGTTCAACGATCAACGCCACAACATCATTTTTCCCGACACTTTTCTGCTTTAATTGTTGTGCTACAGCATTTGCTCGTTCATTCAACTGACTATATGTCAGTTTTTCTTCTAAATAATAAACAGCAGGTTTATCTGGATTTTTCATTACTTGTTCTTCAAAGCACTGAATTGGAGAAATAAAGGATTCTTGTACTATTAGGCTGTTTGGTTGATTGAATTCTTTTTTGATTTGCGTGATTTGACTTGAACTCAAATATTGCAGCTCACATACAGGTTGATTTGTTTGTGTTACTAAATTAGTCAGTAATACTTCAAAGTGATCAGCTAATCGTTGAATCGTTTCTTCTTTAAAAAGCATTGAATTATATTCCCAATTGATCGTGTAATCAAAAGCGTGCTCGATCAATGTGACCGTTAAATCAAATTTTGAGACTTCCAATTGAATTTGTTCTACTTTAGCAAGTTGACCACCTATATAAACCGTCTCATCATAGCCTACTTCATAGGAAAACATTACATCAAAAAGTGGATTTTTCGTTCCTAGCTCTGCAATTTTTTCATACGGATAATCTTGGTTCTCAAAGACATCTAGACTCTTATTTTTAATATCTTCTAAAATTTCAATGAAGTTTTTCTGATGATCGATCGTCCCTATGATCGGCAAGGTATTTACAAACATCCCTATCATTTCTTCTGCTGAAGGATGGTTTCTACCTTCAGCAGCTGTTCCAATGACTACACGTTCTTGACGGTTTAACTTGGTGAGAAAAATCATCAATGCCGATAAATAAACCATAAAACTGGTTGTCTGATTTTGCTTGTTTAGCCCATCGATTTTCTCTTTAATCGAAGCATCGATTTTCATTTCTACGTGACTGCCTTTAAAAGACTGCTTTTCGTGCAGTTTAAAATCGACTGGTAACTCAGCTTCTGGCAAAAGCTCACTCAATTCTTCTTGCCAAAACTCTTCTTGATCGTCTAAATCCAAACTATTTTGCCAAGCTGAAAAATCTTTATAATGCAGCTCAATTGGCTCTAAAATATTGCCGTCATAAAGCTCACTCAATTCTTCTAACAAAATACCTGTGGAAGCACCATCTGAAATAATATGATGGACATCTATCAGTAAAAGTGTACAGCCTTCTTGATCTTTTCCTAATCCTATCCGAATCAGCGGTGCCTGACTTAAATCAAACGGTCGCACAAAGTTCTTGATCATTTCTTCTGAGGTGTATCCTTCAACGATTTCAACTCGATTTTTTTGAGGTGAATGAATTCGCTGTACAAATTTATCTTTTTCAATTGAAAAACTTGTCCGAAATGCTTCATGTCTTTCGCATAATTGATTAAATGCTTGATTCAAACGAGCATAATCCAACGCCTTTTCAACTTTCAAAATAATTGGCATGTTATAAGTGACACTAGAATCTTGTGATTGCTCAAGTGTATATATTCTTTTTTGATTGGAACTCATTAAATATTTTTTACTCATCTAAGCACTCCTCAGCAGCTTTTAATAACGGTTGAAAAACCTTTTTATTTTTCTTTTTAATGACTTTAGCAATGTTTTTTACGTTTTGTTCTTTCATAATATCTTTTAAAGACACCCGCAAATCAAATTCTTTTTCAATTCTTCTAGATAATTCAACAGCTTTGATCGAATAACCACCAAGTTCAAAGAAACTGTCCGTTATACCAATATCTTCTACATTCAAGACTTCTTTAAACAACGGCAATAATTTTGCCTCATCTTTTGTTTTTGGCGGAACAATGGTTGTATTATATTCAATCGGAATTTCCTGCAAGACTTTTTCATCCAATTTACCATTGTGATTTTTTGGTAGTTCATCGATTTGTTTGATAAAGCTAGGAACCATATAATCTGGGAAAACATCTTTTAATTCTGCTGAAATCGTTGAACTATTCAGAACTGACTTACTGACTACATACGCGCATAATTGCGGATTTCCAAGACTTTCGTTGACGATCACCGCCGCACTTGAAATATTCGGCAATTTTAGTAGCCCTTTTTCGATTTCTTCAATTTCAATTCTAAATCCACGAATTTTAACTTGTTTGTCGATTCGACCAAGATAATGAACCTGACCATTTTCATCAATTTTCCCAAGGTCTCCTGTTTTATATAACTGCTGATTAGAATCAATTGGACTTTGAACTAATTTCTCTTTAGTTAAACTTTCCGAGCCCAAATATTCTTTGAATACACCAATACCGCCAACACAAATTTCCCCTGCAACATCGATTCCGCACAAGTTGCCATCATTCATAATATAGACTTGAGTATTTCGCACGGGTTGCCCAATCGCTACTCGATTATTTAAGTCTTCTACACTCACTTCATGGAAGGTAGCACAAACAGTTGTTTCAGTTGGTCCATATAAATTCGTAATTTTAGATACATTACTTCTATTTTTAGTGACGTCTATATACTTTTCTAAAAGTTCTGTCGTTAAAGACTCCGCTCCTAGATAGATTTTTTCTAATCCATCCAAAGCATCCGTTACACTTTCGGCTCTCATATAGTCCAAAATAGAATCAAAAACAGTCGGAACCATCAAGGTATGTGTCACTTTTTTTTCTTGGATCAATTGCAGTAATTTTGTATAATCTTGGTTTTCATCATCTGTGAGCATTTGAAGTTTTACACCAGATAATGTTGCTAGAAAAATCTCCCACACAGATGCATCAAAAGAACAAGTCGCTTTTTGTAAAACAACGCTCTTGTCATTGATTTCACTCTGTTCTTTTTGCCACTCAATCAAGTTGACCAGACTATTGTGTTTGATTTTAACGCCTTTGGGTTGTCCCGTACTTCCTGATGTATAAATAATATACGCACAGTCATCTGCTGAACTTTCCACTGTTTGGTTTTCTTCTAGTCTCTCTTTTGGTGACACTAGGATTGTTTGGCGTTTTAATGAACTGGATGGTTCATTTGTTAAAATCACTTTTGTGTGACTGTTTTCTAAAATATAGTCGATTCTCTTAGATGGAAGCTCCACATCAATCGGTAAGTAGGCTGCACCGACCTTTAAAACACCATAGATTGCTGCAACAAATTCAATGGAGCGATGGAAAAGTAACCCAACTACATCATTTCTTTCAACTCCAGAAGCTTTTAACTTTTTAGCAACTGCATTCGCCATTTGATTTAATTCAGCATACGTGACTTCCATTCCCTCAATACCTACAGCAATTCTATTTGGATAATGCACTACATTTTCTTCAAACCACGAAATAGCTGTTTCATGCTGCAATGGGGATTTTTCTTGCGTGTTGAACGTGTAACAAAGTTTTTCTTTTTCTGCTTTATCGATCATTGAAAGTTCAATTAATTTACTATCTGGCTGTTCAAGTGCAGATTTGATCAACCTTACAAAGTGTTCTGATGTTTTTCTCATCGTTTCTTCTTTAAATAACTGAATGTTATAATCCCAATTGATCGAGACTGTCTCAGGATGTTCTTTGATGGTCAATGTTAAATCAAATTTCGCTGTATTATTAGGCAGCTCATAATAACTCATCTGAGCGTCACCTAAAGAATAGCTTTCATCCTCTAAATTTTCATAAGAGAACATTACGTCAAAAATGGGATTGCGCGTTTGATCTGGTTTAATAGCTAACTTCTCTACTAATTGCTCAAAGGGATAGTCCTGATTGTTGAACACTTCAAAGAAATTAGTCTGAACTTGTTTTATATAGTTCAAAAATGATACATCAGGCTCAACATCTTGCTTTAAAGCTACCGTATTTACGAACATGCCTAACATTTTCTCCACATCGGGATGAGTTCTACCCGAGATAGCCGTTCCTGTGATAATTTCTTCTTTCCTTGTATATCTTGAAAGTAATAAATTAAAGATTGCTGCGTAGAAAATATAGCTAGTTACGCCATTTTTCTTTCCAAAAGCTTGAATTTTTTCATTCAGTTGTTTAGGTAAGTCTATTGAGAAACTCTCCCCTGCAAAACTTGCCTCAGATCCTCTAATAAAATCAGTTGGAAATTCGGTATTTAATTCTGCACCGTCTAATTGATCCAACCAGAATTTTTCTTGCTTTTGTAAATCCAACTGCTTATTCCAAGAACTATAATCTTTGTATTGAATAGCCGCCTCTTTTAATTCTTCACCATTGTAGGCAGCCGCTAGTTCAGAAACAAACATCGGAATCGATTCTCCATCAAAAATAGCATGGTGAATATCTATAACAAAATAATGTTCATTTAACGAAGTAGAGAAAACATGTCCTCTAATTAGTGGCCCTTTATTTAAATCAAATGGCTGAATGAAATCAAAAATAGCTTGATTTAATGTTTCTTTTTCAACTGTAGAAGTAGACATTGGGATCTGTATTTGATCGGCGATAACCTGATGATAGGTTCCTTCCTTAAATGCAAAAGTTGTTCTTAAAATTTCATATTTTTGGCTTAGTTTTTGTAATGACTCTTTCAAGCCTTTAACTGAAATTGCACCTTCGATCGTTAATACAACTGGAATATTGTAGGTCGTATTATTCACTAACGTTTCTTCTACCAAAAGAATTCGACTTTGTGCAGGACTTGCCTCTAAGCTAGATCCTTTTGGAATCGGCTGATAGGTTTCTCCTTTTTGAAGTTTAAGCGCAATTTTCTCCACAGTCCGACCAGTCATTATTTCTTCTAAAGTTAGTTTTGTGCCTGTTTTTGCCGCTAATTGAGCTGACAATTGCATAACTTTCAATGAGTGACCACCTAAGGTAAAGAAGTCATCCGTAATACTGATTTGTGGTACATCTAAAATTTCAGCGAATGTTTCACAAACAATCCTTTCTGCTTCATTTCGAGGAGATACAAAATTCTGCATTTCTGGCATCTGAGGTTTAGGTAAAGATGATTTATCGATCTTTCCATTTTTATTCAGCTTAAATTTATCCACATCCATTAGCACTTTGGGTACCATATAATGCGGCAATTTCAACATCAACTCATGACGGATCGTTTCAAGGTCTATCACTTCTTCTAGTTGAACATAAGAGCAAATATCTTTTTGGCCATTTTCTTCAAAAATGATGGTTATGGCATTGCTAACATAAGGTAGTTGCTTGATGACGGTCGTGATTCCTTCTAATTCAATCCTGAATCCTCGAATTTTGACTTGATCATCTACTCTTCCTAGATAATCGATTGAACCATTTTCAAGCCACCGAACAAGGTCTCCTGTTTTGTATAAACGCTGATTTGATTCTGTTACAATGAACTTTTCATCGGTACTTTTCTCTAAATTTAAATAACCTGCAGCTAAACCATCTCCACCCAAATAAAGTTCTCCAGGAATTCCAATACCGCACAGTTGCTCCTCTTTCATTACATAAGCCGTTGTATTTGAGATCGGCTTTCCAATCGGTACGAGCGTTTCGATTTCGTAATCCAGATCTTCAAATAAAGAAAACGTCGTATTTTCAGTAGGTCCATAAATGTTGCAAATGCTAACAGTTGGATTATATTCTTTAAATCGTTTGATTGGTGCAGAAACAATTTTCTCACCACCAACTAAGATCCGATTTAAAGAATGAAACGCTTTAGGATGCATTTCAACAATATTGACGAATAAGGCAGTTGTAATAAATAAAGTATTGATTTTTTGTGATATGATCACGTCTTCTAATGATTCTGGGTCCAACAAGACATTAGAGGTCGTCATAAACAATCTTCCGCCATTTAATAACGCACCCCAAATTTCAAATGTGCACGCATCAAACGTTAGTGAACCTGTTTGTAAAATGTAACTGTTTGTAAAATCGACATAATTCGTATTTCGAACCAAGCGAAGAATATTTTTATGTGTGATCATCACTCCTTTAGGTACACCAGTTGTACCAGAAGTATAGATGACATAGGCTAGATCATCTGCACTAACCGTAGGCAATTCTTGTCTATCATCACTTTCTTCAAATGCATCATTTGTGATTACTGTACAATTTTCTATTACTGGATACTCTTGTAACTGCTGACCAAAATCACATAGAACTTTACATTTTGCATCATTGAGAATAAATTTGATTCGTTCTATTGGACTATTGCTATCAATTGGTAAATAGGCCCCACCAGCCTTCAAAATACCTAAAAATAGTACTATTGTTTCAACTTCCCGATCAGCCACTACAGCAACTAAATCACCTTTAATAATCCCTAGATTTTTTAATTTATACGCTAAATTTGTGGAAAGTATATCTAATTGCTCATACGTCAAAACTTGATTCTCAGACGCTATAGCAACTTGTTTATGATAAGTTGGTAAAATTTCATTAAATGCCGTTACGACCGAAACATCATTTGGATACTTAGTCGTAGTTTGATTAAAACCTGATACAATCAATTCACGTTGCTCATCTGTAAGAAAATCAATGGTCGAGATTGGCTGCTGCGGTGATTGGATAGCCGCTTTCAACAATTGACAAAAATGAGTCAAAATATAGTCCACACCTTGTTTTGAATACTTGGAAACATCAAATAAAAGATTTACTGCGAAACTTTCACCATTTTGAATAGAGAGAGTCAAATCATAATTTGTTTCTTCTCTGATATCCTCTAGTAAAAACTGCGGTACTTCTATGTCAGACAACACATTTTCTTCATAATTTTCAAAAGCAACAATCGTTTGTACTAATTTATTTCCTAGTTCATTTTCATTTTGAATCTCGCTTAGCGGATATAGATCATGGGCTCCACTTTGATTTAGTTGTGTCTGTAAATTAGTCACAATCGTTGTAAAATCAGCATTTTTTTCATTCTGTACTCGAACTGGAATCGTGTTGATAAACAACCCAACTTTATCTTCAATATTTGCAATTGGACTATTTCTTCCTGAAACTACTTGCCCAAAAACAACATCTTCAGTATTCGTATAATTTTGCAATAAAATACCCCAAGCTGATTCAAAAATAGTATTGACTGTTACGTTTAAAGATTTTGCTAAAACGCGGATTTGCTCACTTGTTTGACTATCTAGAACTTGTTTAATTTGATTGTTTTCTGTTTTAACAGTTTGTACAGCCGTTGGCAGGATACTTGCAACTGTGGTGTAATCTTCTAATAGAGTATGCCAATATTTTTTTGCCTCACGGGTATTCATTTCCGCTAAATATTTCACATGTTCTGCATGTGCATAATCTGGTTCAATCCCTTGTTTGATTGCTTCGTAGTCTTGACCTGCAAGCAATGATTTATAAAATTCTTGTAAATCATTCAGCAAAATGGCATTACACCAACCATCTAATATAATATGATGGAAGCTCATTAGCATCTTATAATTATCGGCCGCTACTTTCATGATCTTTATACGGAACAATGCATCTACTTCAAGATCAAACCCTCTTCGGATATTTTCTTGTTCGATATTCTTCATTGCATCTTCAATTATTAAAGTCCCAGTTAAATCAATACTTTCCACATCACAACTAGCATTTTGATGGATCACTTGCCTTGGAATACTGACATTTTTATAAATAACACTTGTTCTTAAAACGCTATGTTTCTGTACTAATAAATGAAGTGCTTGCTTAAATTCTGTTATTTCAATGTTCCCTAGCTCATAGATCGCTTGGACAATATAGGCACTAGAATTGGCTTTTTCCTGTTCATGAAACAACAAACCTTCTTGAAGGGGAGTTAAAGGATAAATCTTTTCGATCTGATCATTACCTTTAGTAAAATTTGTCTCTACCTGTCTAAACTCTTCTTCGCTCCAATTCGTCTCGCCAAAATCTGATGCTGTTTTTTCAGGTACGACTTTTTTAAGACAATGATCGACAACCATTTTCAGTTCTGTTTCAAACAACGTTTTAAGTTCTTTGATCATTGTGTCATCACACATTGATTTATCGTAAATGAACACAAATGAAATGACCCCATTGTTCAAAGAACCATCTATAGAAATTGGCGTGCCAAAATGATTGTTTTCTGAAATCTGATAACCATACTCTACTGTCTTTATTTGAATATCATACTCTGAAGACTCTTGCTCAAAATCGCCCAGATAATTAAACGTCACTTCAGTCTGAACTCCTTCAAACTGCTCATC